>JAIOSJ010000317.1 GCA_021107705.1 Thermoanaerobaculales bacterium
TGTACTTATGGGATTCATGATCGGTAGCGGCCGGCACCAGGAGTTATATTTTGGATCGTGACATCATAACGGTGGCGCTGTGTCTGTTGGGCTCCAGTTTCTTCTCCGCTTCCGAGACTGCGCTTACGTCTCTGCCGATGACGCGCCTCGAGAGCCTCAGAACCAGCACCCGCAGCCTGACCCGGGCGGGGCTTGACCGCTGGGCGGAAGCCCCCCAAAAATTCCTCATTACGATCTTGGTCGGAAATAATTTGGTCAACGTCGTCGCCTCGGCGCTAGCTTCACGAATCGCCTTTCGAATTACTGGCGAGGGAGGACTGGCGCTCGCTATCGGCGTCATGACCCTTGCAATTCTCGTATTCGGTGAGATCACTCCGAAAACCCTTGCGCAGAATCATGCTGAGTGGATTTCCCTCAAGGTCGTACCGATCCTCTTTATTCTCGATCTTGTTCTGACCCCGGTCAACACCGTCCTGGGCCTGTGTACCCGCCTGCTTTCTCGCAGCGGGAGACCCGAGCTGCCGGTCACCGAACAGGATCTGCTCTTGATGTTGCAACTCGCCCATCGCCATTCTCAGCTGCCGCCCGACGTTCGCTACATGATCGAATCCGTTCTTCGTTTCCAGCAGACGATCGCACGCGAAATCATGGTTCCCCGGCCGCAGATCATCACTCTTGACCGGAGCTGGAGCCTCGAAGAGACCCTCGATGCGGTCGTGAAGGCAGGCCACAGCCGGTTCCCACTGGTCGATGGTTCACCCGACAACATCCTCGGCCTGATTCACGCCAAGACTCTGCTTGACCACGAACCCCAACGGCATTGGACAGGGCTTGCCGTCCCGGTCCTCTTCATCCCGGAGACAAAGGCGCTGCCGGACCTTCTCCACGAACTCCGTACCACCGGAAACCACCTGGCCGTGGTTCTTGATGAGTTTGGCGGTTGCGCCGGTATCGTTACCCTCGAGGACGCGATCGAATTGCTGGTCGGTGAGATCAAGGACGAATTCGACCGTGATCGCACCGCCGAGATTCTCTCCGTCGATGGAGGTTGGTCGGTTGCCGGTCACCTGTCATTGCGTCGCCTTGAGACGATCCTTCATCGAACCCTCCTGCATGTGGAGGAGGTGGACTCCGTGGGGGGACTGGTTGCCAGTCTGAATGAGGAAGAAGTCACTGTCGGCACGGAGATCCTCTGGGAGCAACTTCGCATCAGAGTTACGGAGGTTCATGACAACAGGCCCATCCGCTTGCTTGTAGAGGAGGATGACGAACACGTTGGGGATCCTAACCTTGAGAAAAACTCAAAGAGATAGCCACAAGAAAGCACAATAAAGTACAGAATGAAGGCAGGTCTCTTGCAAAGACAACAGAGGACCCAGCGCGGCCATTTCTGATCGAGTCTTCCTGGTCGCCGAGCCGATATAGGGAAGCAGCACGACGTCTTTTCTGTCCAGAAGGTCGGCGTGGACCTTGGGTTCCCACTCAAAAACGTCAATCAAACCCCGTGCAACAGACGGTCTCCGAGAACCGTGGGCAGGCCGGCCCGCACAATCCGACGCCTGGCTCGCTCCACCGGATAAGAAACCCGATAGTGATGGATTCTCCGACTCTTGGTGTCAAAGAGACAGTATGCAGCGCGGTAATTTCGGTCTCGCGGCTGCCCAACCGAACCGGGGTTCACCAGATATTTCACACCATCTTCCAGATCGATGACCTGATTGTCGCCAACCAGCAGACGAACCTCCATGCTACCGTCCTCACGCAGGGCAAAGAGAGAAGCGACGTGCGTGTGACCGAAAAAGATCACGGGCGTGGACAACACGTCGAAGGCCGGCCGAGCCTCATGGCCGGAGAAAATATATTCATCCTCGTCCACCGGCGATCCATGGCAGATTCCCACCACCTCATCGACCATCCGCGGTCCCTCAGGAAGGTCCCTGAGATATCGATGATTGCGGTCATCCAGATGCTCCGCCGTCCAGTGGGCGGCACGCAGGGCATGGCGGTTAAAGTAGAGCCCGTCATCGAGCCCGGCGGCGACGCGATCGTGGTTCCCCCGAATAGTGATCGCGGGTGGGCTCAAAGACCTCAGCCAATCCAAAACCTGATTGGGCGAGGCGCCATATCCCACCGCATCCCCGAGAAACAGCACACGATCATAGCGTTTGCGTCGAATATGATTCAGAATGGCGGAGAGGGCTTCCCAATTGCCATGAATGTCCGTAAGAATCAGGTAGCGCACGCCACCTCCCGTATTTGGTCCATGACACGATCGGTCGCTTCTTCCACGCTCTCCTGCCCGGAAAGAAACACCGTGATGTCGGCCTGTCGGTAAGTTCCGACACGAGTCTCATAAAGAGTCCGAGCCTGAGGGAGATCTCGAAAGAGCGGTCGCTGACGGGTCTTCGTCCCTTGAAGTCGCCGAGCAAGTACATCCCACGCGACATCTAGGAATACCGTCAGACCTCCACGTCCTTCAATGACCTTGCGGTTTGTCGCATCCATAAAGAGCCCGCCCCCGCCGGCAAATACTCCCGCTCCTCGACCGGCCAACTCGCTGAAGGTCTCGCGTTCAAGCTCGCGAAAGCCCTTTTCCCCTCGGGTCAGGAAGATCTTGTGTATCGACATCCCCTCCCGGCTTTCTATGGTCAGGTCCACGTCATAGAAATACGTGTTGAGCCGCTCGGCCAATCCGACGCCAACCGCGCTTTTTCCGCAACCCATAAAACCTATGAGAAAAACCCCGCCCATCTGGGAATTGTAGACCATCACAGATTTTCGCTGAAGGCCCGGCCGGACCTCGCTCAGGCACCTACTAAGAACCGTTCCATAAAATGAGTGTCAATCCTACCCGCCGTGAAATCTGGGTCGTCCAGAATTCGCAGGTGGAGGGGAATCGAAGTCTTGATCCCGTCCACCCTCATGCTCTCCAGGGCACGGCGGCTACGAATCAATGCCTCCTCACGGTCCCGTCCGTAAACGAGCACCTTAGCCAAGAGGCTGTCGTAAAAGGGCGGCACCCGATAACCCGCGTAGATGTGCGTATCAACCCGAACTCCCGGCCCCCCCGGCAGGACGAGGCCCTCAATGAGACCGGGCGAGGGGGCGAAGGTCTCCGGATCTTCGGCATTGACTCGGAATTCGAAAACATGACCTTGGGGTCGGATCTGACGCCTCTTGGAAAGCGACATCGGTTCCCCGAACCCAATTCTCAACTGCTCCTTGACCAGATCGATCCCGGTCACCATTTCGGTCACCGGATGCTCCACTTGAATTCTAGTATTCATCTCCATGAAGGTGAACGACCCGTCTCCGTTCAGGAGAAATTCGATCGTTCCGGCGTTCAGATATTTGGCCGCACGGGTCGCCAAAAGGGCAGCTCGACCCATCTCAGCCCTTAAGTCGGAATTCAGAGCTGGAGACGGGCTCTCCTCAATCAGTTTCTGATGCCGTCTCTGAATGGAGCATTCCCGCTCTCCGAGTTGGACAACCCGCCCCGAGGAATCGGCCAGGACCTGGAATTCGATATGGCGGGGATTGACCAGGTATTTCTCCATGTAGAGGCTTGAGTCGCCAAAGGCATTCTCGGCCTCGTTCCGGGCGGTATCGAAGGCATTGGCCAGCTGATCCTCGGCCAACGCAAGCCTCATTCCTCGCCCGCCACCACCTGATGAGGCCTTCAGAATGACCGGGTATCCTATGGCCTTTGCCAAGTTGAGAGCCTCGTTCTTGCTTTTCAAGGGCCCGTCGGAACCCGGCAAAACCGGCACCTCGGCCTCAACCATCGTCGTGCGGGCCTGAGATTTGTTGCCCATCAAACGAATGGCCTTAGGGGAGGGACCGATGAAAACCATGCCGCAGTCACGCACGATCTCGGCAAAGTGGGCGTTCTCCGCAAGAAAACCGTACCCTGGATGAATGGCGTCGGACCCGGTAATCTCAGCGGCGGCAATCACGCCGGAAACGTTGAGATAACTGTCTGCCGGATACGGGCCACCGATACACACTGACTGGTCTGCCAACCGAACATGCAGACAATCGCGATCCGCATCGGAGTGGACTGCCACCGTCGAAATTCCGAGTTCACGGCAGGCGGCGATGATGCGCACGGCAATTTCGCCGCGATTGGCGATGAGAACTTTAGAAAACATGATCGGCTCCGCTTGCGGCCCAGAGGCTCGTCGAGAAGATCTCAGGGGAAGACAAAGTCGTCACACCGGACGAATCGAAAACAGTGGTTGCCCGTATTCGACGGGCTCCGCGTTTTCCGGGAAGACCTTGACGATGGTCCCGTCCACCTCAGACTGGATCTCATTCATCAGTTTCATCGCTTCGACGATGCACAAAACCTGGCCCTCTCGAACCAGGTCACCAACCCTGACGTAGGGGTCGGCATCAGGGTTCGGAGCGCGATAGAAGGTCCCAACGATTGGTGACGGCAGGACCTGAAGACCATCTTCAACCTCCGGAACGGCCGCAGCCGCTCCCCCAATAGCCTGGGCATCGGGCTCCGCCATCGCTGCAACGGCGATAGCCTGATGATCGGTCGAAGCAGGAACCGAGATCACCTGCGCCTGCGGGCGACCTTCAATCTGGACACGCCCACCAGCGTGTTCAATCTCCACCCGGGCCACCCCGGATGAACCGACCAGCTGGATCAGTTCACAGATCTCTTCAAATTTCAGCATGTTTCACCCTATTCATCTTAGGTATTTATCAGACGAACTCGGAATACAAACGTTCGCCGGTGAGGCGACTTTGGAAGCAGGCCTTCCCGGTTACGGCATCACAATCCAACAAGAGAACGAGGAAATAGCCACCGGACATCGTCGTCAGGACGATCTGTGCCTTCTCCGTCGTCACCGAAAACTGCCGCATTGCACCATGATCCAATTCCCTGCCGGCAGCATTGATCTCTCCGATCATTGCCGCCAACTCAGCACCCAAGGTTTCCAACTCCGGCGTGAAGGGATAAACAACGACTGGGATGCCGTCAGGATCCACAATCGCAGCAACCGTCGCGCCGGGGCAACACTCCAACAAGTCTCTGACGGAATCGTCAAAATTCACGGCGACCTCCGTTCCGAGGCCAGTCTAACGGCTTCCATCCAACTCCGCAATCGAGCGATCCTTGCGGTGGATCCAGCAGAGAAGGAAACCCCCTCTGTTTCACTTTCAGGCTCATCCGAAGCCTGAGGAAGAATATCGGCGCTGCTTACGAGAGCGGCCAGGAGGCTGCGCGCCTCATTGTCACGCGGATTCTTTTCGAGAAGGGCCATCAACAT
This sequence comes from Thermoanaerobaculales bacterium, assembly GCA_021107705.1. Lineage (GTDB taxonomy): Bacteria > Acidobacteriota > Thermoanaerobaculia > Thermoanaerobaculales > Sulfomarinibacteraceae > JAIOSJ01. The sequence continues at coordinate 5,286 of JAIOSJ010000317.1, forward strand.
CTTCTCAGCCATCGCCATTTCACCCTGATCGATGGCGAGACGAGCTAATGTCACGGTGGGTAGAGGCTCGATCTCATCCATGGCGCCTTGATCGGGGGCCTCGCCCGATACATCATCACCGTCGCCCAAAGGTGGCGCCTCAAGCCCACCCAACACCATGACTCCTTGGTCCGGCCCTCCGCCTCGGCAACAACTTCCGGAAGATCCTCTTCTTCCCGGCTTGGCACGACATCGATTTCTTCGGCAGGAAAATCTTCGATGGGCAGCTCGGCAGGTAAAGGCTCCTCGGTCGATCCCTCGGTTGCTACTTCCTCCACTACCCTCAGAACCGATTCCATAATCTCGTCTGAGGGGGAATCCAAAACGGACTCTGACGGCTCCTGAACCGGTGACGGCGCGAAGACGTCCTCGCCCAGCTCAAACACGCCGGTGTTACCGCTCGGGGTCACAGCGAAGGGATCGTCGTCGGAAAGAGCAAAAACCTCACGCGAGAACACAGCCGAGAAATCGGCCGGTTCGGAACCAGCTTGGTCGGCAAAAAAAGATCCTGATTCCGGGACATCGAAAACCTGGGTGATCTCGTCGCTCGCCGTTAACTCTGCTCCTACCATTACGGAGTCCACGGACGGTGCCACGGGCTCGGCTTCATCGGGTTCCCCGACCAGGCGGAGTTCCATCTGAGAGATCTTGAAATCAAGATCGGGATCTCGCGGAGAGAGAGCGCGCGCCAACTTGAATGCCTTGACGGCCCGGACCCAGTCGCGCTCGATCTCCGCAGTCTCACCGATCAGACGAGCAGCGACGGCGTTTTCCGGATCCAATTCCAGGGCGTGAGCGAAGGACTGTTCGGCCTTACCGTACTCGGCGGTCGCCATTCGGACCCGACCGAGGGAGACCCAAGCCGCTACATAGCGGGGATGATGTTCCAACCCGGCTTGAAGAACGCCCTCCGCACCAGCCAGATCATTCTCCTTCCGGAGAAGCTCACCGAGCTGAAAGAAACGCCTCGAACCGGGCTCTTCCCGGAGCAGCGTACGGAGTTCGTCGATGCGTGGGTCCATGCTGAATAATTGACGCGACCGGTTCTCGAGAACCGGCCGCGTGAATTAACTATGGTTGTTCCTGGCCTTGAAGGTTGATCAGTACCGGTGTGTTGGCGATGTCATTTGAATTGATGGTCAACAGACCGGTCTGTAGGCCTCCATCATCAACCGTTGGGCAGAACTGCAGCTCGATAATCGCGTTCTGGGCCGGGGAGATGACCGTCGGCAGCGGCGCCGTCACGATGCTGAACGGCGCATCCGCCACGATGCTTCCGAGTTCAAGATCCGCATCACCATTGTTCGAAATCGTCAATGACTGGTTGGGAGAACAATTCCCGGCTGCAGTGAGCGGGAAGGTCCAGGTGTCACCGTGCCCGAATGGCGCAGTCTGGATCAGCGGCTCCTGTAACTCGATACCAAAAAGCGACACGGTCGTCGGGCTGTTCGGGTCGTTGCTCACGAAAACTGCCTCACCGTTGTAGATCTGGTTTTCTATATCTGGGCAGAAATGAACCACGAGCGAAGTGTCCGTACCGAATGAGGGAACCGTCATGGCGCCACTCACTTGGCTCGATGCCCCCGCGTCAAAGAAGAACCGTCCCAGCAAGGTGACGGATTGTACTTCGAGGGTCCCCTGGCCAAGATTCTGTACCAGCATGACTTGACCTGCGGAACAGGTTCCGGCAGGCGTGTCAGGGAAGACCGGTGGCACAACATTGATGGAAGGCGCCACCACACAGGTCGGATCCTCCGGCTCGTAGACCAATCCTCCGGGAAGGGTTTCCCTACATTCGCCCGGCAAATTGATGACGGTGACATCGACTAGTGTCGGGGTCTCGCGAATCCCGGTAAGCCCATCGTCGGTCACGCAGGAAGAGGTATCCCACACCAGACCGAAATCGTTCGGCGCTGGAATCTGGCTCACTTCAATTGTCCCGGAGTCGATCACGGTAACAAAATCCGATGCAATTCGGAAGTTGTTAATCTCTACAAGGAGTTCAGGATTAAAGAACTCACCCCGAATGACAATATCGTCTGGACTGACGCTGTCTCCATCGTCCCCTTCCTGTACGAAGATGGGCTCAACGCCGTATATGAAGGGATTGCTTCCCAGATAGGTAAAGGTGCCACCTTCCGCGACAGCCTGACTCTCCACATCGGTCATTCTGAAGAAGCCGTCGATATTGGTGCAGCTAATTGGAGCGTCGACCGGGAAGCGAACCAGGAGTTCGGTACCGGAGACCGTCACGACCTCAAGCCGGATCGAGCCAAGCCCACCACCGCCCGCGGTTCCCGGTACGAAATCAACCATGAGCGGATCTTCGAAGCCCGAGCCATAGATGATGATCTGGGTTCCGGCACCGCCCTCGACCGGTGTGTTTCCGGTGATGAAGAGGTTGTCTCCGTAGGTGAAGGTCACCGAATTGGAAACCTTGCCCGACAACACGTTACGGACCACGACATCGACGGCCAACGGCGGGGTTGCCCCCTGCTGGCTGTAGTCGGGCGTGACGCAGATGATGGTGTCCTGGTCTTCCAGACTCTGGTCGTCGTTGACCTCGACATTGATGGCCTCGAGAACGCCAAAGGTCACCTGGGCCGGGGCCTGGAATCCGCTACCGAATATGGTCACCTGGCTACCGCCGTCAATCGGACCGGCGATCGGCGCCAGGGCCGTGATTGAAGGTGTCGGTTCGTCGGCGAGGACGATGAAGGCGTTGGCCCGGGAAATGTCGAACTGGTTGTTTCCGAGGGCATCGCCGCCGTTCGAATCCGAATGATAGGTGCGAATACTGATTGTGACGCTCTGGTCGTCCGGCAGAGGCGTGATACTGAAGCGCGGCGTCATGACCTGAATCTGGGTTCCGTCAACCGAGACCGATTGCACCACACCTTCTACATCGCCGAATTTGACGAACTCGACCGCCGGCGCGGTATCGAGAACCGTCACGCCGTCCGTGCCGATCAATTGAGCACGGAAATCGCGCCCCAGAATCGTTATGGTTTCTCCTCCCGAAGAGGCGCCGTAATCCGGCAGAGCCAGGTAGAAGCTCGGCGCCAGCAACTTCCAGATCGGTTCCGGCGGAACATCTGGAGGCAGGAAGGTAAAGGCCGAAGGCACCGTCGTCACCTGGGCGTTGGCGGTGTCTGCGGCAACGGTGACTGTGAGGTCAATCGTGACCCCTATGGGCTGGTTATTGCCATCCACCGGACGCAGGCCCGGTGGGATATGGGGAGTTTCTACGACAATGGAACCATCACCGGAGGTCGGCAGGCTTTCGGTGACGCTCTGGGTTATTCCTTCGAAAGCCTGTCCGCCGAGATTGAACACAACCACCGCCTGGGCCTTGATCGCGCGCCCGGTCAAGGTGATGAGTTCACCGCCCTCAAAACTTCCGGAATTCGGGTCGACCGGCTGGTAAATCAGGAATTCAGCCTCAGCCAGGTAGGTGAAGGCCTCCGGCAACTGTGCCTGCTGCTGGCCGGCAGTATCGACGCCACCACGAAGGACGAGGGTTGCCTCGTGGCTAACAGTGAAATCGACATCGGTGACATGTGGGGTGCGAATTGTGACTGAACCGGCGGCCGAAAGCGGGTTGCTTTCTTCCACCGAGTCGACCACTGCGGGGAACGTCGTTCCGTTGACTATGAAATCAACCTCGACCGGCGCGATCAGGCCCTTGGCGCTGATCAGCACCTGTTCACCGCCATCATAGGCGCCTCGATTTGGCAGGAGGGGAGGCACGATCTGCAAGGCGTCGGATTGATCCCGTTCCTTGTATTGAACCGCGGTTTGCCGGCTCGCAGTGTTGACCTTGGCCTGAACGACATAGGCCCCTGCGGTCTGCGCCACCAGGCTCGTGCTGACCTGGCCGCCCGAGGTCGCCAGTCGATAGGAGTAATTTCCAACGGTTCCCAGGCCGTACACAGCATCGTCGGAAGGACCACCGACAATGATATCGACCGTCGTCCCATCCGGTGCAGCACTCCCATCCTTGGTCACGCTGGCCGTAATCTGGACCACGGACCCCACAAAGGGATTTGGGTCGGACGCATTAAGCGCCGTGATCGACCACGTCGCCGGCGTCACACCCGAACCCGGATCCTGTGGCCGGGAACTATCGCCCGAACAGCCTGCGGCCATCACGACCGCCAAGATTGCAATTCCGCTGAGGAACTTATTCATGGCTCACAACCCCCGATCAGTTACAGGAGAACCGGAATTCGACCGAGGTCGGCTCCGTGGCAACGGTCTTGCCCGAAACGGTCCGTCCGTAGATCACCAAACGCAAACTTTCTCGAATGATGGCATTGCCCGTTTCGGGATCGACACCACCATTCTCCGGAAAGAGATAATTAAAGGGAGGATCATCGAGGAATTCCACCGGATAGACCCGGTAATTCTCTAGAATCGTCAACCCGCCCGCCTCGACGAATACACCGACATTGGTCTGCCAGCTCGGAGAAACAGTGGTCCCACCATCGATTCTGGAGGGAGTAATCTCCCAGGTTCGTAGATTTACGTCCTGATTTGACGATAAATTGGTTCCGGGACTCTTGGGTTTGCTCTCGATTTCCATCTTCACGATGGTCAGGTCGGCACCGCTGTTGGCGGTGCATACGTTGACCTCGGGGTTGTGTTCCTTCACCTCGACGGTGAGAAAGACAACTGCTTCGGTATTGTCCAATGACGATGAGCCACCGCAACCGGCGGAGAGTACCAGGAGACCGGCGAGGGCGCCGAGTGTGAGCAGGCGATGCATGCTTCTCCTCCCTCAGTATTTCACGATTCGCGGCGTGATGAAGATGAGGAGTTCATCATGCCGAAGGTTATTCGCCTTTTGGCGGAAAAGATGGCCGAGGACCGGAATTCTCCACAATCCCGGCACGCGGTTTTCTTGCTGCTGATCATCGATTTGGTAGATCCCTCCGATGACGGTTGTACCACCATCGCGGACAAGCAACTCAGTCTGAGCGTCCCGCGTCTGGATCGGAGCGTTGTTGCCTCCGGTGATCTGACCCGCCTGCAGCGGCTGCTGCTTACGAATATCGATCTCCAGATTAACGGTGCCTTCAGCGGTGATCTGGGGCGTAACCTCGAGCTTCAGGGTCGCGTCAACATACGTCACGGTAACGGTGTTGTTGGCGATGGTCTGTACCGGAATCTGCAGTCCGGAACGGATAGAAGCTGTCTTGAGGTTCTGCGTAGTCACCCGAGGAGTACTGACGATCTTGGCATCGCCTTGGCTTTCGGCTGCGGCCAGCAAAAAGTCGAGGTTGAAGGTGTTCAGAATGTCGGCAAAGGTGAAGGCAAGAAGCGCGTTCTGGCCGGCGCCCTGGAGATTGACAGCACCGTCTGCGGTCACTGAATTCGGAAAACGGAGGCCGGTATCATTCCCATGCTCGGCATCCATCACGCCGGAGAATCCCCAGCTCACACCGAGTTCCTGGGAAAATGACCGGGTTGTTTCAACGATCCGACCCTCGATCAACACCTGCGGTGTCGGTTGGTCAAGCGTCTCGATCAGACGAAGAATGCCCTCGACTCGATCGATGGTGTCACGAATGATCAGCGTGTTGGTCCGATCGTCCACCACAACCGATCCACGCTCGGACATCAAATAGGAGTCCCCGGAAAGCAAAGATTTAACGTCCTGCGACTTCGCGTAGGACACGGGTTTGACCACAGTTTTCAACGGTAGGGCCGTTTCCTGCTCCGCGAGATACCGAGCGCGTTCGTTTTTCTCGGCAATGAGCTTTCTCACCGTAGAGACCCGCAGTACGCTGTTCTCAAGCAGGTAGTCAAGACCGTTGATGCGCAAGATCAAGTCCAACGCCTGATCCCACGGCACATCCCGAAGCTCAACGGTGACCGAACCTTGTACCTCTGGGTCGATCACAATGTTCAGCCGAGTCAAGGCCGAAAAGGTCTTGAGAACGTCCTTGATGTCGGCATCCTTGAGGGTCAAGCTGATGGGATCACCGGTGAACTGGACCTCATCGGTATCGACCTCGGTCGACTCGTAGGTGTTCGATCCCGACGCCACGTCGAATTCTTGAGCGGCCGCCGCTTCCTCGATCAGTTGAGATGGGTCAGCAACCCAGGGATTACGTTCCGGTAATTCCACGGCCTCTTCGAAAATGGCTGTGACCTGTGATGGACCTGGGATCTCCGCCGCCACCGGCACATTGTCCGGGAACTCGAAAATACTCGAATCCAGCGAGTCCGCGGTCCTTTCCGAAGGGTCGGAATCCGGAATATTGGTGATGACCGGAATCTCCCCAGTAACAACCGAAACCTGGCTGGCTGCGTTGATATTGGTAATTGTCGGGCTACCCGAAGGCGGTTGGTTCGCTACCGAAGCGCCGCTGGTGCTTCCCACATACAACAACGCACCATCGGCGGTTGATTTCAGTTCGAAGTCCGCAGGGCCCTCAAGATCGACAACCAATCTGGTGACCGGAATCGGGCGGGCCTGATGCTGCGCCACCCGAACCTGGCGAACCAGGGTTGAATGGACAGGGTAGACATAGCGCTCAACCCTATTGACGACACCTTCGAGATCGACGACGAGACGATCTGGAGAAGGCAACGTAAAGGAACGCCCCTGGAGAGCGGCCCCACCGATGAGTCTCACCACAGCGCCTTCACCGCTGCGAGTCACCTCCACCGCCGTTAGGTCGGCAGATTGGGCGACGGCGGCTTCTGCGTGAGCCGGCTCGACCCGCTCCCGAGCGACAACCGCCGGAAGCTCCGCCAGGTCCGTCGGCGCCGGTTCAACGACGACCCCTACGGCCTGAGGTGCTCCGCTTTCCGAAACACTGAGGTCCAGAAAGGCGAATCGAAGTGTGATTCCCTGGTCAGTTGCAGCCAAATCGAGCCGGGCCGGCTCGGCGAGTCGCACCAAGAGGCGGGAGTGGTGCTTACCGAACTCTTCGACATGACTCAATTCTGCGGCCTCGATCCCGATTGCGGGATCACTCAGCATCGCCAGCGAATCACTCCAAGTGGCCTCGGGCATCTCGACAATCCACACGCCGGGCTGCGGCGAATAGTGAACCGTCTCCAAACCATCGGTAGCCCAGAGGTGGATGATCGGACCCTGGCTTCCACTTTCGGCAACCATATCCCGGACAACCGGGACAGGATCTGCCGAAGAGACGCCGGAACCGATCCCCAGCACCACGAGTCCGACCGCGACCACCAGGATGCGGACGTTCTTGCTCATCATGCCATCCCCCAATTCCATCCTTACTCCACCTAATCCGAAAGCTTCCGAACGACCTCTTCATAGGGCCGCACTTGCTTTGGATCATTTACTTGTTGACGGAAAACCACCCTGTCCAGCTGAATTTCTTTAACTTCACCATTGAAGAGAGCCGTACCGGGGCGAATGATATACGAAATGTTGTCACGACCCAGAACAAAGGCCAGAATTCCGGTCGGTGCTTCGATGATCCCTTCGAGGACCAACTCTTCGACCATCATTCCCGGAAGACCTGGCGGACGAACCCGCGCGGCTTCATCGTCCTCAGCTTCAAGACCCAGTAGGAGAGAGCGGAAGGGGTCTCTCCGGCCAGTCGGGTCATACCCTGCAAACTCACCCTGTCGCACTTCCCGGTCACCACGCAGGATCTGATCGATACGGGAAACATCGACTTTTTCAGCCTCTTGGAGCACCTCGGCGTCATCGAGAATGTTTTCTTCTTCCTGAGCCATCGCCACCGGCGCAAGGACCAAGAGAAACGCGACCGCCAAGCACCACGGACCGAACGTCTTTTTCATCATGGCGTCCCCCCCGTATCTTCCTTGTAAATGAAGGTTCGCTGGGTGAAGGATGCCTTGATGGTGTAGGAACCGCCCTTTTTGGACATCGGTTTGACGCTCAGCTCATCGACGTTGATGATCCGGGAGAAGCGACTCAAACGATCGAAGAAGCGGCCCAATTCGTGGTAGGTCCCGTCAAGCTCGACCTTGATCGGCCATTCGTAATAATAATCACGGTCCTCAAAAGCGCCGGGAATAAACCGAACGAGCCTGAAGGAACCGAGTTCATTCAGTTGTTTGAGGCGCTTGATCAAGGTCGGCGTCTCTTTCTCAGTCGGCAAGATCCTCGTCAGACGATCCAGTTCCAGTCGGTAGTTTCGAATCTCTTCCTCAAGCTTGGGAAGATCGGCCTTGGCCTGGCGGCCCTTTTCGATTTCTCGCTCCAGACCGTCAATCTTTCCCTGCAGGTCAACGATTTTGGTCTGCATTTCCTTGAAGAAGTACGTATGCATCACGAAGAAAATCACAACACCGAGGACCACGCCGACAATGAGCGGCACGTACCAGGGCTTGTCGTTGAGATCGATCGCCATGGTCTCTGTTCCCTCCCGTCCTCAGCTCGCGGTCGCACCCTGAACGGATGCGATCCCAGAAGGCGAATAGGTGAAATTACACTCGAGTTTGAAACTGAAGGAGTCTTGCTTGGCACGCTGCATGTTCACCAAGGTCGGCTCCGCAAAAAAGGGCGATGCGTGAAGGTTCGAAATATAGGTAGCGATCGCATTCTCGTCGAGCGCCATTCCATTCAATGTCAGATGTGTGCCCTTGAAGGTCAACGACGTAAACCAAACCAGATCCGGAAGCGTCTTGGAGATTTCATCCAGGATCCGAACCGGCCCCTGTTGCTTCTCTTTGAGTTGGCGAATGGTGTCGATCTTGGTCCGAAGCTGCTCCCGCTTGGTTTCGAGTTCCACGACCTTGTCGATGTACTGCTGCAGATCATCCCGCTCAGCGCGACGCACCGCCTCAGTTGCTCTCAAGCTGTTGACTTCACTGTTGAGCAGAAACCATCGAGCACCGGTGACCAGCAGCGCAACCGCCAACACCGCCAGAAGAATGATGTCGCCTTGCTTGGCGCCGAGTGAGATCCCGGGCCCTTTTCGTCTGGTTGCGGCGACTGTAGGCTCATCGGAAATTAGGTTGATTTTGATCATTTCCTTAATCTCCGACTGTCCGGACCGCCAGGCCGACAGCCACCGTCATGGCAGAGGCATTCCGGCTGATCCACTCGGGATCAAAGTCCGACTCGCTGTAACGAATGTTTCGAAATGGATTCAGAATCTCAACATCGGCCTGAAATCGCTCCTTGATGACTTCGTCCAGGTTCACGGTCTTCGAAGCGCCCCCGGAGAGCACGATCCGCTCGACCCGATCCACCGCCGAGGTCGCCAAGAAAAATTTGATGGTCTTGTCCAACTCGGAGGCGAGGTCCTCGGAAACACTGTTCAAAACCCCAAGAACCTGCTGGAGACTGTGGTCTTCGACTCGATCGCCGAGCTTCAGTCGCTCGGCATCCTCGCGCGGGAGATTGAGTTCCCTTTGAATGGCCTCGGTGTATTGATTGCCGGCGAACGCAACATCCCGCCAGAAAATAGAGGCGCCATTGTGCAAAATGCTGATGTTCATCACCGAGGCGCCGATGTTCACCAGCGCGATGGTCTCCGGGTCGAGACCATAATTGATCTCGAAGGCATTCTGAACCGCAAATACATCGACATCGACAAGCACCGGTTGCCGACCGGCCTGAACGATCACCGAGGTGTAATCGGCGATACGATCGTTCTTCACAGCCACCAGCAGGACATCCATGTTTTCGCCGCCCCCGCCGTCGTCGAGAATCTGATAGTCAAGATTCACATCATTGATGTCGAAAGGGATGTACTGCTCGGCCTCCCACTGGATGCTCTCCGCCAGCTCTTCTTGACTCATGGTCGGCAACTCGATCTTCTTGATGATCACGGAGTGGCCCGAGAGAGATCCCCCAAAGTTCTGATTCTGGACTCCGTTCTCGGAGATCAATCGGGAAACCGCCTCCACAACCAGCGAGGAGTCCATGATCGCTCCGTCCACGATGGCCTCGGGAGAAAGCTCTGCGATGGCCGCGTGCTGGAGCTGAAATTCTCCGTTCTTCAGTGGCTTGAGTTCCACAAGCTTCACTGCAGACGTTCCCACATCGCAGCCGACAACCTGTTTTTTACGTTTTCCAAACACGGTTTAAACCCTCACTCCGACGGTTTCGTAATAGTAGACCATGTCTCCTCTGAATCGAGGCTACCAAGGGTCTCTACTACTGTCAAGAACTTGTACTCCAGCAATATAGCTCTTGTGCGGTCCGTCACAACCCGCCCACGATGTCATTCGGCGGTCGGGCACGACAAAACGCCGCGAGTCCGGAAGGTCGCGGTGCACAGGAAATCTGAAATGTGGGTCCAGCCGTAATATCCCACCGAGCTTCGTAACGAAGGCGACAAAGAGTAGTTAGATATTGCGTTTTTCGGAAATCGGGCGACATAGTCGCAGGATCACTCCGTCGAGGAGAACGATGTGCGAAAAGTACAACAGATGACTGCCAGGAGCCACCCGCAGTAGACAACTGGTGAGATTATGTGGGGCTAGATTCGCGGGGCTTTAATGACGTTTCCCGACCGAATGCAACGGGTGCAAGCCTTCACGTACTTGGGCGCACCGTCAATCATTGCACGTACGCGCTGCAGATTGGGCAACCACCGCCGCTTGGAGAGGTTGTGAGCGTGGGAAATTTTGTGGCCCGTGATCGGACCCTTGCCGCAGATATCACATCGCTGCGCCATGGTAGTCGTCCTCCTCAGCCCCGAAACCGGGGCCAGCTTTAATACCACAGACGTGACGAGGAGTCAAAGAAACAGGGCCAAAAAATCGCGATTCTCCATCTATTGTGACAACTGAGCGTCAGGTGCGACTCCGCCCGATGCGACGCTCCACCCCGATCATTCCCTTCAAGGTGTCGAGATGATCCATGATCCGTTTGAGATGATCCGCGTCCTTGACGACCACGGTCACGGAGGCACAACCGGTCTCCCTCTCGGTATCCGTCCGAAGCTGGCAGGAAACGATATCCGACCCTTCAGCGGTAACCGTATGAGAAATCGAAGTGAGCATTCCGGAGCTGTCACGGAAGACCATGTCGAGTTCAACGTGAGAACGCGCCCTGTCCCCGCTCCCCACCGAGGCGGCCCAGCAGACCTCGATCTCCCTTTCCGGGTGATAGAGCAGGTTCTTCACGTTCGGACACGATCGTGCATGGACGGCGACACCCTTCCCTCGGGTGACGTACCCGACGATGTCCTCACCCCGAACGGGAGTACAACACTGGGCAACATAGACCAGAAAACCGGAGTCGCCGGTTACCTCGAGGGCGCCACTAATGCTCTCGCCGGCCCCGCTCGAAGCAACCCGGCCTTTATCGGGAGGTTGGAGTTCATCCTCCGTCGGCTCTTCCCCGGGAACAATCTGAAGGGCGATCACCTGGGCCGAAAGGCGACCAAAACCCAGGGCGGCGAAGAGATCCTCTTCGCGCGACAATCCATGGCCGGTGAGGGCGGCTTTCATTTCATCAGAGCCCAACACCCGTTTCAGTCCGGCACCCTGCCTCCGCACTTCCTTCTCCAGCAACTTTCGGCCGATTTCGACGGCGCGAACCTTTTCTTCTCGTTTGAGAAAGGACCTGATTTTCGACCGCGCCTTGTTGGTCCCCACCAGGCTCAGCCAATCGTGGTGAGGAGATTGTTGATTTGAGGTAGAGATATCGACGATGTCGCCATTCTTCAAGGGGGTCTTCAGTGGAACCCAACGACCATTCACCCGCCCACCGACACAGTGGTGTCCAACCTCGGTGTGGATGCGGTAAGCGAAGTCCAAGATCGTTGCCTCCCGGGGAAAAGACAGGACGTCACCCTTCGGCGTAAAGGCATAGACCTCGTCAGGATAGAGGTCAACCTTGAGAGAATCCAGGAACTCCCTCGGAGAACTCCCGCGGGAATTGTCGAGCAGGCTCCTCAGCCAGGAAATCCGCGAATCATCACTCGACGATTCGGAACCGTTTTCCTTGTAACTCCAATGCGCCGCGATGCCGAACTCCGCTATCTTGTGCATATCCATGGTGCGGATCTGAATCTCGAAAGGATGCGCCTCGGGACCGAGCACCGTGGTGTGCAGGCTCTGGTATGCGTTCGGTTTCGGAATTGCTATGTAATCTTTGATGCGGCCGGGCACCGGCGACCACTGTTGGTGGATCAACCCGAGAGCCGCGTAACACTCGGCAACCGAATCGACGATGATACGGAAGGCCAGAAAGTCAAACACGTTTGAAACGTCAATCCCCTGCGCCTTGAGTTTTCGATAGATGGAATAGTGGTGTTTGATCCTGCCCCGGATCTCCCCACTCAGCCCTTGTTCCTGGAGCAGAAAGGAAATCTCCTCCTGGAGTTTTGAGTACCAGCGCTCGGCCGCCGCGGCCCGTTCTTCAATCTCCGACTCGATCCGCTCGGCAGCTCGGGGATGAAGATACTTGAAGCACAAATCCTCCAGCTCTCCCTTGATGCTTCCGATTCCAAGACGATTGGCGATCGGGGCGTAGATCTCCAACGTCTCCCGCGCGATGGCGACCTGGCGTTCGGGCCTGAGGAAGCCCAGCGTACGCATGTTGTGGAGCCGGTCGGCCAACTTGACCAAGATGACCCGAACGTCATCAATGGAGGCAAAGAGCAATCGGCGAAAATTCTCGGCCTCGGTCTCTTCGCGCGTTGTATAGGAACTCTCATAGCTCGAGATCTTCGTAAGAGCAACCACCAACCGCGTCACATCAGAACCGAACTCGTCCTTCATCTCCTCTTCGGTGGCATCTGTGTCTTCGAGAATGTCATGGAGAAGTCCGGCTGCGATAGCAACCTCATCCAGCTCCATCTGCGCGAGGATCCAGGCCACGGTAAGGGGATGCACCAGGTAGGCCTCGCCCGATAAGCGAACCTGACCCTGATGCCTGGTGGCGGCAAAGACATAGGCGTGGCGGAGAAGATCCTCATCCATCTCCGGGCGATATTGCTCCACCCTGCTGACGATATCTTCAATACGAACCTTCGCTTCCGGACCCATCTAACTATTGTATTCGCCAGGTCAAGGGGGAGAAAGGCGTCCGCAGGGAGAGACAAAGAAGGACCCGGTCAGGAGTGACGCACACAAAAACGCCCCGGACGAAGCCCGGGGCGCAGCGATAACACTCGAATTCTGATCAGCGGCGGCGTTTCCGACGACGCCTCGCCACGATCATCTTGTTGATCGCCAAGGCAACAGGCGAAGCAACAAAGATCGACGAGTAGGTTCCGACGATAATGCCGATCAGCAAGACAAAGGCAAAGGTGTTGATCACGTCCCCACCGAAGAGATAGAGGGACAACACCACCATCAGCGTGGTGCCCGAGGTGATGAAGGTTCGGGACAACGTCTGGTTGATCGAGCCGTCCATCAGTTTTTCCAAATCCTCACCCCGGCGCAGGCGGAGGTTCTCCCGAACCCGGTCGAAAACCACTACGGTGTCATTCACCGAATATCCCACAAGGGTCAACAGAGCGGCGATCGTCGGCAGATTGATCTCTCGATGAGACAGGGCGAGAGCCGCCAAGGTGATCAAGACGTCATGAAACAAGGCTGCGACCGCCCCGATGCCATAAGGCAACTGGAAGCGAAGCCAGATGTAAGCCAACATACCGATGAGCGAGAAAAGGATGGCCAGTTTGGCCTTGCTCTGCAAATCGGCGCCCACCGTCGGCCCAACGCTCTCCGCACCGAGAAGGGCAAAATCGCCAACCCCGGAGATCTCCTTGATGAGATTCACGGTCTGCGGGTTCAGTCCCTCGACATCGTCGACTTCGTCAAGCGTCATGAACATGCCCTGCTTCTTGCGGTACTCCAGCACCAAACCGGCCTGAGTCCGGTAATACTCCGACAGACTCTCGAGGTCGCCGAGCACACCCTCGGGATCAGCCTCCGCCAACCGAGCCGTGAGTTCGGCCGAGCCCTGGGTATTCAAGTCGAAACGCCCCTCGAGACCCTGGTCATACTCTGTGTGAAGGCCGTCGAGGATGGGTTTGGTGAAATCACCCTCAAGACCGCCGGGGTTCTCCAACCGAATCAGAACCTCATGCTTTTCGACCTCGTCGAAGCTCTGAATCTCCGGCGTTCCACCACTGATTTCGGACACCGCCCTGCGAAGACGATCCAGATCGGGCGCCTCGCGAAACTTCACCGTAACCTGGGTGCCGCCGACAAAGTCGATGCCCAGGTTGAGGCCAGGGCCAAAGAACATATATGCCAAACCTGCCAGGATGATCAGGCCCGAAAAACTGAGGGCGATCTTCCTGTAGGAAAGGAACGGGATGTGAGTCTCTCCAATAATACGCATAATTTCCTCGCTCACACACTCAGGGTCTGCACGCGGTCCTGGCCCCGCATTATCACCATGTACATCGTTCGCGATACGAACACTGCGGTGAACATACTGGCCAGAATGCCGATCGAAAGAGTCACGGCAAAGCCCTTGACCGGGCCGGTGCCGAACTGGAAGAGAAAGAGAGCCGCAATCAGGGTCGTCAGATTGGCGTCAAGGATAGTCCCGAACGCACGCCCGAATCCTGTGTCAATGGCCGCCCGCACGGTCTTACCGACGCGCAGCTCCTCACGAATGCGTTCAAAGACCAGCACGTTGGCGTCAACCGCCATGCCGATCGTCAGAATCACACCGGCAATGCCCGGGAGGGTCAGGGTGGCGCCGAAATAGGCCATGGCGCCCATGAGAATCAGCAGATTGAGCGCCAGGGCCACCACGGCGTTGATGCCGCTCGCGCGGTAATAAAAGACCATGAAAAGCATGACGAGCGCCATTCCGGCAATTGCCGCCCTGACGCCTCGCACCACGGAATCGTGTCCAAGGGAAGGCCCGACGGTCCGCTCCTCAAGATAGATCAAGGAGGCCGGAAGAGCACCGGCCCGCAAGATCAAGGACAGATCCTCAGCCTCGTCGATTGTGTAATTGCCCTCGATCACTCCCGAGTCGGTGATGCGGGCTCGAATGACCGGCGCCGACATGACCCTTCCGTCCAGAATGATGGCCATCGGCGTCCCGATGTGACTCTCGGTGAAGGCGCCGAACTTGTCGGCCGCCGCCGGAATGAGGTCGAAGCGTACGTTCGCCTGCCCGTACTCATCCTGGCTGCGACGTGCCGTCCGCAGTTCCCGACCGGTCACAACCGCCACCTTCTTCACGAGGTAGTAATCGCGGCCGATGACCTGGCCCTCAGCGCCCCTGCGATCACCCGGAAGCACCTCGGCGCCGGCCGGGGCAGAACCCCCAACCGCCTGCAGAAGACCGGTCCGGTCCGGCGCCGGACCACCCAGAACTTCTTTGAACTCGAGGAAGGCGGTCTTGGAGATAATATCCTTCACCCGCTCAGGATCATCGACGCCGGGCAGCTGGACCAGGATGCGGTCACCTTCAATGCCTTGGCGAGAGATCCTCGGCTCGGCAACACCGAATTGATCGACTCGATTGTTGATTGTTTCCAACCCCTTCCGAACCGCTTGGTCCCGAATGAGCTTTTCGGTATTGGGCTTGAAGGCGAAGGTCCAGGCGTCCGCCCCACGCCGCAGGTCATACTCACCAAAATAATCGTAGGCGACCTCTTCCAGAAGGACTCGGTCGGTATCGACCAAGACCTGAACGATGATGCTCAGGCTCTCCGGATCTTCAGGTCCTTTTCAACGGCGAGTGAATCCAACCGAAGGGCTGAGTCGTCAAGTTCAGCCTTGATCGCGTCGTCGGTCTGTACCTGAAGTACCAGATGGACGCCGCCACTTAGATCGAGACCGTAGTTGATTTTTTCGCCCGGGGGATACATCGACCACGCCGACAGGCCAACCACGACCACGATGAGCACGATTCTCCACAAAATTTTCTTTTCCACTCTCGCCTCCGTTGGGAAACCACTCCAAGCGTTCCGGCCCATGGCCGAACGCTAAACCTCTATCTTCCCGAAACGCGCCCTATGGCGCGCCTTCGCCATCGACCATTCCGGTCACAGCTCCTTTGCTGACCCTGATCTTGGTGTTCTCCGACACCTTGACCATCACCGTGTCGGTCTCGACGTTCGTCACCGTCCCGTGAATCCCGCCTGAGGTCACAACCCGGTCACCCTTCTTGAGGGCCGCCACCATTGCATCTTTTTTCTTCTGTTGTTTCTTAGCCGGAAGAATGACGATGAAATAAAACACCGCCAGCACCATCAACAACGGCAACATCATGCCGAAAGGACTTCCCGCCGCAGCTTCTCCTCCCATAATCACCTCACTCTTGAAAAATGCTCAAATCACTCCCCGCTGCAGAGAGATGAGCTTTCGGTCCCGAAACTCGCCGTAGCGGCCCGCAATGATAGCCTCCCGAGCCTCTCGCATCAAGGTCAAGAAAAAATGGAGATTGTGAACCGTCAACAGAACAACCGATGTGGCCTCCCTGGAGATGAAGAGATGGCGCAGCGCCGCACGGGAATATCGTCCACAGGTAGGACAGGAACAAGAAGCGTCCAAGGGTCCGTTATCCTCCGTCCAACGCGCATTCTTGATCACCAGATCACCCATCGACGTAAAGACCTTGCCGGTCCGGGCCGAACGGGTCGGAAGCACACAGTCGAAGAGATCGACCCCGCACCCAACAGCCTGCAGGAGATCTTCAGCATATCCGACGCCCATGAGATAGCGGGGACGATCCACCGGCAGCATTGGGGCTGAAAAGGCAACGGCTTTATGGAGGAGTTCCGACGGTTCCCCGACCGCCAGCCCGCCGATCGCATATCCGTCGAACGGCCACGAAGCCAGTTCTTCGGTGCACCTGCGCCGGACTTCCTCTTTCAACCCACCCTGCTGAATGGCAAAGAGGCCTCCGGCCCAGCCCTCGTCCGCCTTCCGCATCGCCTCCGCCTCGTCCAGGGATCGCCGCGCCCAACGGACACTCCGATCGACTGAGGGGTCGATCGCAGAATCATCGGCCGGATAGGGCAGACATTCGTCAAGGACCATGGCGACATCCACCCCGAAAGCTGCCTGAGCCTGAACTACCGACTCGGGCGTGAGCCGGTGTTCGCTTCCGTCGATGTGGGATCTGAAAACCACACCTTCTTCGGTCAACCGCCGGCGAGCCGCCAGCGAAAAGACCTGATAGCCGCCGGAGTCGGTGAGAATCGGTCCGTCCCACGCCATGAGGTGATGCAACCCACCCATCTTTCGAAGCCGATCCACGCCAGGACGCAGCAAGAGATGGTAGGTGTTGGCCAGAACCATTTCCGGCGCCAGCCGTTCGAGTTCCCACGCCGCAACACCCTTCACCGTGCCGCAGGTGCCGACGGGCATGAAGGCCGGAGTCCTGACTTCGCCATGAGGCGTCCCTAACACAGCGGCTCGAGCAGCCGAGCCGGGATCGCGGTGGGAAACGGAGAAAGGGAGGAGAGACATGGATCAGAAGCCTACGCTTCGACTGCTTCGAAAAGGCGAAATAGATTCTCTGCGAAAAACCGGAACTCGAAACTCAAAACTGCAGGCCGGGAAAGACATTCGAGAACACCGGCTTTCTTACTCGGGAACATCAATCCTCTCGATCCGAATATCATCATCCAATTCGAGTTCGAAGACCGAGGTGTCAAGGTCCACATCGATCTCCATGGATCGGAACTCGTACCGGGTGGTGTCTCCGTCCGCTTCGATGTACTCCACAGCCACAGGTAGAAACAGCTCTCGGTCAACCTCCAGACGCAAGGTCTCCAACCTCCGCCGCAGCGTACGATGAATCGGGGTCAAGGTGAGCCTATAAGGTTCTCCCCCCCCTTGATCCGACAAGGTCATGCGGAATTGCGCCTGCAATTCGTCAAGCGGCTGCGTGCCTGCCAAAACACGAACGAAACGACGGTGTTTTCGCGGGATCTTGACCTGTTGGGCCACCCCTTCCTCGGGATGCAAAGTCGTGAGGATGTCGCCAGCGAAAACCACAACCATCGGGGTCGGTTCCCGATAATCCCACCGAACCTGGTCGGGAGTCATAAAGAGGAACTCACCGTTCGAAATCACAGTGTCGAGAAGGAGGCTTGAGGTCTTCTCCAACGTAAAATCGGCCCGAAGAGTCTGGAGGGCCCTTTGGCGTTGAACAACGAGATCGACCAAGGCCCGAACCTTGGCACCCCCTCTCAGACTTTCCAGAGCCTCCGGAGTCACTGGGTCAGCCCAAAGATTCGGCCCGGAACACCATGTAAATACGAGAGTTAACGTGACAGAAAGGAGAAAATATCGACGCACGGGGGGTACTCTACCACAGCATCCTTCCGTGCTCGCTGATCCGCTCCGTCACCAACTCTCGGGGGAAGGCCTCGAACACCGGCCATCTCCTTCCCGGGCCTTTCTCCTCATAATACTGTTGCGGGTTACAATTGCGGTGGAGGCCACCATGAGTGAAAAGCCCAAACCCCCCAATCAACCCCATCTGACCATCGAACCAACGGTCTCAATGGGCCAGTACACCAACTTCGTGAGCATCGCCCACAACTACACAGAGGTTCTGTTCGATTTCGGCAGAACTCTCCCGGGTCGTAAGGACATTCCCGTTGTGTCTCGACTGATCATGACCCCTTTTCACGCCAAACAACTGCTCAAGGCCCTGAAGCACAATATCGAACTCTACGAACGAAAATTCGGGAAACTGACCGACCCTCCCCCGGATGTAGGATCCTTTGCGGGAGACGCGAACGCCAACTGATGAAGCGGCAGACCCCGAAAGGCCCGCCCCTCCACTGTTTTGCCGGCCCGCACTTCTTACCGGCTGTCTACCGGAGCCAGCTGGCTAGTCCTCCAGTTTAAGAATCAGCAAAATGGGCTGCTGCGCCCGCGGTCGCTGAACGTAGAGCTTCAGGAACCCTTTCTCTCCGATTTTCTCGACCTCGGCAAGCAGATCCTCAGGTCTTTTCACCGGCCGGCCGTTTGCCTCAAGGATTAAATCCCCGCGCGTCAGACCCTCTTCACCTGCCGGCGAATCCGCCCTGACCCGGGTGATCAGCAATCCCTCGACAGCACCTTCAATTCGGTACATCTGCCGCGTCCGAGAATCGAGGGTGGTCACCGAGAGCCCAACCCTCTCCGAGACAAAGTCCACACCATCCTCATCTTGCGACGCATCTTCGCCCTGAGCGGACTGACCGTCTCTCTCCCCAAGGGTCACCTTAATGCGGCTCTTCTTTCCGTCACGAATCACCTCCAGATCAACCTCGGTTCCCGGAGGATCGGCCGAAATGGTGTCGATCAGAGTGCGAGTGTTCTCGATGGCCACACCGTCCACCTTGATGATGACGTCGCCATGGTTCATGCCTGCCCTCTCCGCCGGACTTTTTGGAGTCACGGAGATCACCAGGGCGCCCATGCGGGAGTCGAGACCAAAGGCGCCCTGGGCTTTCTGGTCGATATTGTCGATCGATACACCGAGGTAGCCTCGAACCACCCGACCATGCTCCCGCAACTGAACCAGAATCTTCGCCGCCGTCTTCACCGGAACCGCAAAACCCAGATTTTGCGCACGGGCGTTAATCGCGGAGTTGATTCCAATGACCTCACCCCGCAAATTGACCAACGGGCCGCCTGAGTTGCCGAAATTGATCGCCGCATCGGTTTGGATGTAGTTTTCAAAGGAGCGATCAGAAAGACCCAGGGCTCTTCCCTTGGCGGATACCACACCTACCGTAATGGTGTGGTCCATGTCCATTGGGTTCCCGACCGCCATCACCCACTCACCTACCCGCAGGGCATCGGAATCACCGATCGGGAGGAATGGAAATTTCCTCTCACCGTCCTTCACCCGCAACAGAGCGAGATCAGTGGCCGGATCGGTCCCCACGACCTCCGCCGGATAGGACGAACCATCCACCAACTCGACCTTGATCGTGTCGGCATCTTCAATGACGTGATTGTTGGTCAGAAGTTCACCACCTTCGGTGATGAAAAACCCCGAGCCCTCTGATCGCCGGGCTTGAGGCTGGTCCTCCTCATGATTCGGTCCAGGTCCAAAGAAGAAATGGAACCGATCCTGAGGCATTGAACCTCGCTCGGATCTACTTCGATACTCGGTGACGCGAACCGAGACCACAGACGGAATTACGCGATCGGCAAGAGCCACAAAATCCGGCGCCAGGAAGTTCACGGCTGCCGGAACAGGATTTCGAACTTCCTCCGGTCGATCTGCTCCCACCGACTGGGTCAGATCCAGACCCCCGGAGAGGACCATTCCAAATACCACAGCAGCCGCCACGACTACCGCGAGAGAAATCATGCTCTGTCTTTGCGTTTTCACCAATTGCCTCCACAGCCCTTCAGGGCTCACCCCAAGTAAACCTAGCAATCAACGTGCCATATTCCGCTGGAGGCCCGCACTTCTCACCAGGTTTCGTAGCGAGGGCTGCGAAGGGTCGTTAGATGTTGGGTTTCTCGGGAATCGGGCGACGCAGTCGTAGCAGCGCTCCGTCGAGGAGAACGATTTGCGAAAAGCACGACAGATGGCTGACATGCGCCGCCCGCAGCAGACAGCTGGTGAGAAACGCGGGCTAACGCTGTGGGAAAGAAAAATATGCCAAAAAGGCGCATATTCATCTCAAGAGGACGTGTTCACCGCCACGCAAACCCGGTCTTTCCCGGTTTCTTTCGCCTGGTACATCGCCTGATCAGCGGCCCGCATAAGGAGGTTCTTCTTCAGGTCGGTGGACCCCTGGCGGGCGAGATGGATCGGGTAGACGGCGGCGCCGACCGACACCGTCAAGGCCGAACGGAGACTCACCGGCCCATCAGCCCACGAAAAGGTTCCGTGCAGAAAAGTGGCCCCACGAAGGGCGCGGCAGATGCCCTCCCCGACCTCGGCCGCAGCATCGACATCAAAGCCGGGCAAGATCACGACAAATTCATCGCCTCCATAGCGAGCGATGGTCGCTTCGGACGCCGTCACGGTCTGCGACAAGAGGTAGGCGAACTCCTTCAAAACCTGAGAGCCGGCCAGGTGCCCCAGAGTATCGTTCACACCCTTGAAGTTGTCGAGGTCGAGAAAAAGCAGGGCAACTGTTCCTCCGGTAACATCGGCGCGCACCAGTTCCTCGGTGAGTCGATGATGGAAGAAGCGGTCGTTGTGGAGACCGGAGAGATCATCACGCCGCGCCATCTCCCCAGCACGCCGCGCATCGAGGAGATTTTCGAGAAAAGCGGACGTGTAACTCCCGAAAACCTCCAGAATTCCAACGTCGATCAACGAGTAATTCTCCTCTTTTCTGTTGATCAGCTCGAGAACCCCACACACCGTCTGCTCAATGCGAATGGGCACGGCAACGGCACCCGTCGTCTTGAAATTCAACGCGGTATCGAAACGACCGTCAAAGTGCGCGTCGTGGGCCGGGTCGGCCAGAAGGTATGGCTCGCCGGTACGGTAAACCTGACCGACGACACCTTGGTCGGAACACAGCTTCTGACCCAGGAGCGCCTCGGCGGCAGGCCCGAAAGACGCCAAAAAGAAAAGATCGGTCCCCCCCGTGGCATCCATACTCACCTGAGGTCGATCCATAAGAATAGACCCGGCCGCTGACGGCACAAAGGCGTTGGCCTTGCTCAGAATCTCGACCAGGAAGGGCCCAAGGTCTAGACGAGGCAGGGAAAAAGCCGTATACCTTCGCCTTTCCAGATGAGGTTCCAGCTTGTCATGGGGAAGAGTCTGCACAGACACGGGCTTATCCATTCAGCCATTCTACCGAAGTAATTGGCGAATGCGCTCCTCCAGATCGCCAACCGTGTCGGTGTGATCGGCCCGGCCCGGCGCGAACCGGACACCTTCCAGCCCTTTTCGAATCGATACCATCTCGGCTTCAACCTCTTGGCTGCGCTCCTCAACCGCCAGATCGAGCCACCATTGTTCCAGCGCGACCTGAAGTTGGCGCGCACGATCAGCCGGGGACTGGCCGTGCCGACGGGGAGGTATCACCGCCGACCTGCGCCGAAAAACCAGCATCGCAACCAATCCGCCTCCCAGCAGACCAACAAGAAGAGCGCCGAATACCAGAGCCCAAACAGGCCCGGCGCCTCCGCCGTTCAGAGAACGGCCGACAGCGGAAGACCCCGAATCATCAGCCGACGCCGAGCCCGGCATTTCATCAGGCAGGACCGTCGGTGTGGGGGTTGGAGGCGGTGGTTTGACTTCGAGGCTCAAGGGGCCAAGCGTTCGATAGCGATACTGCCCGGAGCCGGTATCAAACACCGCCAACTCAACCGGTACCAGGGTCATTTCTCCCCACCGCCGGGGCACGACCGTCGTGCGCCAGATCCTCAAACCGTGGATTCCGCTCCCGTCCACCGTGACGCTGCTCTCTTCCTCGGGGGGATAAGTCGTACAGTCCTCACACGAAGGCCAAAGCGCCGGCGCCTTCACCAAAGGAAGATTGCCTCGACCCTCCAGAGTGATGCTGACCACCGTCGATGAGCCAAACTCAATCTGTTGAGGGGTCATGGAGACCGAGTAGGCCAGGTCTCCGACCGCTCCCGAAAAGCCCCGAGGAGGTGCAAGTCGAGGTGTGACCCGGGCCTTCAATTCCTCGGTCGATCTCTCGATCACCGTCGGCGGCACAAAAGCGGAACGACCTCGGAAGCCGATGCGCGCCCCAACCGCCGGAATGGTCAGGGTCTGGGCCTTCAGTGGTATCAAGGCAAAACGCGCGACCTGAAACCGGTTGAAGACCTCGCCTCCGACCTCAACCTGTTCGGCTTCGGCTTGATCCGGCATTTCAATCGGCTGAACCCACCATCCCGGATATTCGGGCTGTTTGACCCACTCGAAACCATTAATCAACCCGCCCGTGGTATCCAAAACTACCGACGCAATAACCGGTTGACCCTCGGCGATCTGCTTTCTGCTGAGGAAGTGGCGCAAGACCACCTTGGCGGTCTGCGCCGGACGACGAGAGCTTCCAAATATGTCGCCGAAGGGATCGGAAATTCCGAATGAAGTTCTCCGTCTCGGGCGCCGGACCTGAATCGTTCCGGGCACAACCGCGGCCGTCACCACACCCCCGGACAGACTGTGCTCGCCCACCCTGACCGTAATCGGCCCCGCAGCCGCTTTGCCGACGCCCAGGGGGCGAAGAATCCAACTCAGACTCAACGCCGAGGAGGAGCGACCATTCACGAAGCTGAACTGGGTTTCGCTCGATGGACCCTGGACCACCTCAAAGTTCACCATCTCACCCAGGTCGACGGTCGGCTTGGCGCCCCCAGGCTCAATCACCCGCACTGTCAGACGAGTGAGATCTTCCGTTCCCAATTTCGCCGGATCGAGACTGACCTCCAACGTCGGCACATCGCTTGCGGCAACGCCAACCGCCCAAGCCATGAAAGCGACCATCAGAACGAAGGGTCTCACCAGTCCTTCTCCACGGTCCCCGTCTCGGGCGCCGGTGTGCGCATCGCCTCGCGCGCATCAGCCTCGGCCCGGTCCAACGCCTCGAAAAGACCCCCGTTGGGTTCGGGTGTCGGGGTCGGCGGGGGTTGTTGGGCCTGTCCATCCGGCGATGGCGTGGGGGTCGGTTGGGGGCCGTTCTGCTGTTCTTCTTGCTCCTGTTGCTCCTCGTCCTCGTCTTCCTTCTCGTCCTGGTCCTTTTCCTGTTCCTGCTCCTGTTCTTCTTGTTCCTCCAACAGCCTGAGAGCCAGTTCGTAGTTGCGCTTGGTTCCCGGGTCGGAGGGGTCCGCCAATAGAGCCCTGCGTAGGGCCTGAACCGCCGCCTCTGCCTGTTGACCTGCCAGAGCCGCCGTACCGACGTTGTAGGCGGCGCCGGCAACCCCACCGCGTTCCGCGGCTTCGAGGATCGGCCCAGCCATGTCCCCGGCGCCGGCGGCAGCCAGCGAGGTTCCGAGGTCGAAGAGACGCACAGGATCTTCAGGCGCCAGTATCGCCGCGCCGGCAAAGCTCTCGACCGATGCCTCGAGGTCCTCTGAGTGCCACTGGGAAACACCGCGGCGGGCCAACCGCCGACTCCCTCCCGGAATCAGGCGTTGCCACCAAGGGATCTTCAACTCGGGCGGAGGTTCGGCCGGCGCCCCAGGGGCCACTGAACCAGGCACGGCCGCAGGCGCCGGTGCGCCAGGGGCCGGCCCCGCGTGTTGCGCCATTGCAGGCGCCGTGAGACCAAAGACAATCACCCCGGCCGCCACAAGCACGGTGCGACGACGCCATGGAGACAGCAGAAAACCGAGCAAAAGGCACACGGCGCTCAGACCCAAGAAAATCGGGAATCGCTCAATTCTGCGGGGTACCCGGCGGGTCTCCATCTCTCGCGTCCGAAGACGTTCAACCGCTTCGACGAGTTGCTGCTCTGCACCGACCGAATCCGCTATGATGACCTCCCCCTCGACAATCTCAGTCATCCCCCTCAGGGTTTCGGCTTCGGCATGCGTCACCACCGGTTGCCCGTCCTTGTCTCTCTTGTAATGCATCGCGCCGGAAGCGTCCACCTCCGGAATCGGCCCACCCTGCTCGGTCCCGACAACCACGCCCAACATGGACACGCCGGCGGCCTTCAATGTCTCGGCGGCCGCCTGCGGATTCCCCTGGAGGTTTTCGCCGTCGGTGAAGAACACTGCAACCCGGCCATCGCCCTCCTCCGGCAGCAGTCTGAGAGCCGCCGTCACCGCCGCCTCGAGATTCGAGCCGGGCCGACCCACCATTCCCGGTTCGACGCCCTCAAGGAACGTGGCCGCCGCATGGACATCCGTGGTCAGCGGCACCAGGGCATAGGCCTCACCCGAATAGACCACGACACCGATCCTGTTGCCGGCCAAACCGGGAAGGGACCGCCGCACGATCTGCAGGGCGGCGGCCAACCGATTCGGCCGGACGTCCGGGCAACGCATCGAGTCCGAGACATCAAGCGCAAATACAAGGTCACGGGTACGAACGGAGACTTCCGAGGGGAGTTCTCCCCACTGAGGCCGGGCCAGGGCCAGTACAAGCCAGAAAGCCGCCGCACTCCACATCAACAGACGCCACAGACCGGTGGAAGGCGTACCACCCATCAGGCGATTCCAGACCGCCGGCGAGGCCAGCCGGCGCTGCTGATCAAGACGCCGCCGGTGGCGCAACAACACTGACAGACCGACAACGACCGGCACAAGGAGGAACCATAACCGAGCAGGCTCGGCAAAATTTACCATGGTGTGCCTCCCGCCAAACTCTCGATCCCCGCCGCAGCCAGGAGCATGAAAAGGGCGACCAGCGCCCATGGTTCAAAACGCTCCCGGTAGCGAACCAATTTGGTTGATGTGAATTCAGTCGTCTCGAGAGCATCGATCTCTTCGAAGACCGCACTCAGTGCCTTTCCGTCGCGCGCACGAAAGGAAGTCCCTCCGGTCCGCCGGGCAATCTCAGCCAGAAGTTCGGGGTTCGTTTCCACTTCGACTTCACGGATCTCCCGTTTTTCTCTCCCCGTCCATGGGTCCCTGACGGTGACCGGCATCGGGACCTTGCCGCCTCGCCCCACCAGCACGGTGTGAACCGTCATTTCTTCAGACTGGGCGAGATCGGCCGCGGTCAGAGGGTCCAGCTGGCCCGAGTTGTTCGACCCGTCGGTGACCAGGACCACGACCTTCGAGTCAGCCTTGGACTTGCGCAGCCGGCTCACCGCAGTGCCAAGTCCCATTCCGATAGCCGTTCCGTCCGGAAGGGCGCCGATTTCAACATCACCGAGCAGGCGACCCGCAACTTCGTGATCCAGAGTCAAGGGACATAGGGTGACGGCCGCTCCGGCGAAGACCACCAGGGCGATTCGATCGTGCGGACGCCCATCGAGAAAGGCACCGATCACATTCTTGGCCACCCCAAGGCGATCCGTCGGCCTGAAATCCAACGCGGCCATCGAACCGGACACATCCAGAACCACCGCCAAATCAACACCCTCGGCCCTCTCAATATTGCGGGAGAGAACTTCCTGCGGCCGGGCGAGTGAGACGGCGAGGGGCACAAATGCCGCTGCGGCCAGAAAACCGGAGATCACCGTCGCACCGACCCGCAGGTCCAGTCGTCGGGGACCGGATCCTCCCGGCGCCACGGGGAACGGAAAACGCTGCCGACGCCGCCTCAGCCACCACAGTCCCGCCGCAGGAATCAACAAGCTTGCGAGAAGCAAGAACTCGGGCACGGCGAGCCGCATCATGGTTTTCCCCCAGATTCCGGCTCGGGCATCAGGTGACGTTCAAGGTGACGTCCCACATCGAGCGTGGTCTCTCGGGCGGCAATCAACTCTGCGTCACCAACTCCGCGGCGCCCGAAACGAACCCCATCCGCAACCCCAGTCACACTCTGCAAACTTGCCTGGATCTCGGACGGCCAGTTCGACCTTCGGGCCAACAAGCGAAGCTCGTGCGAGGTCATTTCCGCCGCCGGCTCGCCGGTGCGTCGCTCGAGATACCGACGCACGCCCCCTGCCAGACGGTCACAGACCTCCGGCGCCGAAAGCAGGCCAACCCGCGCCCTGAGATCTTCGAGCAGCTGCTGCAATTCCTCGAACGGAGGCAATGCTCCGGCCTCCAGAACGTCGGCCCCAGCCCTCCGTCTGCGTCGCCACCACAAAGCGGCGACCGCAACCAGCGGGGCCAATAGAAGAAAGAGCGGCAGAACCCACTCCCACGGAAAACCGTGGACACCGACCGGGTCGTGCAAGGGCGCCGGCGCCCCATCGTCGTCGGCCGCCAGAACCGTCGCAACGGTGATTGACGGTCCTTCGTTCGACAAAATTTCAAGAACCTCGCCCTCGTCGTCGCGGAGACCCGCAACAAGAATCGGTAATTCCATCGCGCCGATCTTCAGGGGTGCGAGCACAACCTCCCATGCCGGGGGTTCGGCGCCCGGCACTTCCCGCGGCGGGGTGATGATCGCCCACGAATCCTGGTCTTGCGTCTGGAGGCTCAGATCTCCCCATAGAGAACCCTCACCGCCGCGTGCCTGAACCCGCACCGCGATCGGATCTCCGACCTCGAAAGTCTCTCCCGAGACCCTCAGTTCCAGGGCCGCGTCACTCGCCTCGCCGGCTTGGAGCACCCCGGCGCCAACAAGAAAAAATAACCACAAAAAGGCACAAAAAGGCACAAAAAGGAAGCCAATAAGATTGTTGTGGTTGCGTTGTAGCGCGACTGCCCGGCCCGCATTCTCGTACGCTGAATCTTGCAGACAGCTAAGCTGAGAGCCGATAGCTGATAGCTGAAAGCTGATAGCTTTACCTCGCACGTCGCCGCTCCCGTCGCTCGAGAAGGGCCTGAATGGCCGGTAAATAGTCATCGTCGGTACGTAGATTCACGACATCGACACCGGGCATTGCAACCCTGTCTCCACCCAGTCGGGTCCTTCCCACAGTCCATCGCCTCCCGGTCTCCGCATCGGCTACCGGCAGTGGGTCACTGTCGGCCCCGCGCTCGAGCAGAGCGTCACCCACCCTGACCACGACCACTTCGTGGCGACCCGCCAGGGCCGCCAGCGAACGCCGCGGCAGTTCGCAGGTGCGATCGACCAGAAGAATCACCACCCCGCGTCGGTGCAAGAGACGTCCAGCGGCGGCCACGGCGTCTTCAACGGCCGTGCCCCGCCCTGCGGGGGCCGCACCCAGAACCTCGCGCACCACTCGCAGCCCATGGCGCCAGCCCGCCCGAGGAGGAATCAGAGACCGCACGCTGTCGTCGAAGAGTACTGCGCCGACTCTGTCCCGACGTGAAGCGGCGAGAGCAAACAGACTCGCGACCTCGGCAATGAGGTCATGCACCGTCATCACCTTCGAACCGAACCGCGTCGAGGCGGAGAGATCCACCAGCAGAAGAACCGTCAGATCGCGCTCCTCGCGATAACGCTTCACGTGCAGTTGACCGGTTCGGGCCGTGACGTTCCAGGCGATCGTTCGAATGTCGTCGCCGGAGCGGTATTCCCGCACCTCTTCGAATTCCAGACCCCGTCCCTTGAAAGCACTCTGGTAGTGGCCGGAAAGTCCCGACTCCATCGCACGTCTCGCGCGGATCTCGAGATGACGGACCTGAGACCGCAGCTCCGAACCCGCTTGGTGAACCGGGTCAACCGGGACTGGTCGGCCCAACCACCGGGCCAGTGAACTCACGGAACCTCCACCGCCAGCAGCAGACGTTCGATCACATCCTCGGAATCCACGCCTTCGGCCTCCGCCTCGTAGGTCAGAACCATCCGATGACGCAAGACCGACGGAGCCAGTTCCTTGACATCTTCCGGAGTCACGAAGGCGCGGCCGCGCACCAGGGCCAGAGCTCGGCTCCCTACGGCAAGCGCAATCGAGGCTCGGGGCGAAGCGCCGAAAGCGATCAGCGGGACAAGATCACCGAGGCCGACCTCGGCCGGCCGCCGCGTGGCGGAAACGAGGTTGACGATGTAGGAACGAATCCGTTCATCCAGATAGACCTCGCGCGCCACGGCTTCGAGTTCCCCCAACTCCTCGAGAGTCGTCACCCGCTGCGGAGTCGGAAAGGCCTTCCCGAGGTGATACTCCAAAACAGTGCGCTCGTCCTCAGGGGCCGGATAGTCAACCAGAACTTTGAAAAGGAAACGATCCAGCTGTGCCTCGGGAAGGACGTACGTACCCTCCTGCTCGATCGGATTCTGCGTCGCCAGGACGACGAAGGGGTCAGGCAATTTGAAAGTCTCGCCCCCGATCGTGACCTGACGTTCTTCCATCGCCTCCAACAGAGCCGACTGAACCTTTGCGGGGGCCCGGTTGATCTCGTCGGCAAGAACCAGATTCGCAAAGACCGGTCCTCGGTGGGGAACGAACTCCGAGGTCTTGGGGTCAAAAATCTGAGTTCCCGTCACATCCGCCGGCAGCAGGTCCGGGGTGAATTGCAGACGTTGAAAATCACCCCCGACAACCCCGGCGAGCGCGCGCACCGTCAGAGTCTTTGCCAACCCCGGCACACCTTCGAGCAGAACATGACCGCGACACAAGAGAGCCACCAATACCGATTCCACGAGGTGGTCTTGGCCGACCACAACTTCCGATACCGCACGATGAATCTCACCGAGTCGTGCTGCCGCCCTGTCTACCTGCCGATCTTCCAGTCGTTGATCCATAACTCTCCCTCAGGGCCAGTAGGCCCAAAAGATGCCATTACGCAAACAATATGCCAACAAATTCGCCTGGTTTTGCCCTTGATCCACGCCGATTCGGCCTGCCGCGCCTTTTCGGCACAACCAAGATCACCCTTTCATTTCGAAGCTCTGAGGGTTACCGCCACCAAAGACGCCAAAACTAACCCGAACCTAAATTGAGCGATTCTCAGCGGCGATCTGCACCAGGCTCGGCCGCGAGAAGAACGGTTGATCCGGGCCGGCGTCGAACAGCACCGCTGGCTGCCAATAGGTGACCGAGTCAACAGTGACGGCGCCGATCCTGTCGCCGTAGGCCGTAGCGGAGATCGGCCCGGGTTTGCCGATCTCCATTCGGTAGACCTTGCCCGCTGTCGTGCCCCAGTAAAGGGTATCGACGAAGCCGTCAATGTCGGCGTCGCTTCCAGACAAGGTGGTGGGAACCTGGCCGTCTACTTCGCTCTTGAAGAGAATGTGGCCGGTTTCGACATCCACGCCGTAGATATAGTAATAACCCTCGTCGTTGAGCGGCTCACGCAAGGAGCCATCGACACGATACTCACCGCTGTATTCGGTGCCGTCGACGGTGATTTTTTGGCCATTAGCATAATTGGAATTGCGACCTGAGGGGCGCGGAGTCGTACTCGACAGTCCGTCGAGCACACCGAAGGGAGCAAACGCAACAGATTTCTGTACATCTCCGGTCGTAGTAGAAGATTGGTGAGAAATGCTGGCTAGTTCCCGTCCGAAAACGGCCATTTTTTCGCAATCTCGGCGTCAGGCTCTGCGGACTTCCTTGTGCGACGTACACGAGTACGACTCCGCGGAAGTTCTTGCCTTCCTTGATCTTGCGGAAAATTCCTCGTTTTCGCCTCGGGAACTGCGCTGTCCCCATCGGGAGTTTTCGGATGGGAACGGGCTAGGACCGGACTCAGTCCGTCTCCCCTTCGACCTCTTCTACCAAGTCCTTGAACATTTCCTTGTTGATGGACTTGTCGTAGGCGGCTCGCGCGTCAACGAAGCCGTCTTCGTAGAGCCTACGAATCGCCGTATCCATCTCCATCATGCCTTCCTTGACGCCGATCTGAATTGCCGAGACGATCTGCGAGGTCTTAGCCTCGCGAATCATCGCTCCGATCGACGACGAGCAGAAGAGGAGTTCGACCGCCGCAATCTGGCCGCCCCCGATCTTCGGCAGGAGCTGCTGGGCTATCACCGCTTGTAAGCAGTCGGCGAGCAGGAACCGTACGCCATCCTGCTCCTCCGCCGGGAAGACATTGACCATGCGGTCGATAGCCTTCACCGCGTTGTTGGTGTGCAGGGTTCCGTAGACAAGCGTCCCCTTGCCCGCTGCATCGAGCGCCATCGAGACCGTCTCCAGGTCGCGCATTTCACCCACCAGGATGACGTCGGGGTCCTCGCGGGCCGCAGCCTTGAGGGCTTCGGCGAAAGATTCAACGTGGGGGCCGATCTCCCGCTGATGAATCACGCAGTTTCGATGAGGATGGATGAACTCGATCGGGTCCTCGAGCGTGATGATGTGATATTTGCGGCTGCTGTTGATGAAGTCGATGATAGCAGCGAGCGTCGTCGACTTGCCCGAGCCGGTCGGCCCCGTGACGAGGACGAGGCCGCTTTCGATTTCGGCAAGCTTGCGCACCTGCTGCGGTAACACCAGCTGTTCAATCGACATGATCCTCGAAGGGATGATCCGCATCACTGCGCCGGACCCGCGATGCTGGCGAAAGAGGTTGACGCGAAAGCGTGCGACATCCCCCAGCTGGTAGGCGAAGTCCACATCGCCTTCTCGTCTAAAATCCTCCCACCGTGCAGGAGGGGTAATGACCTTGATCATCTCCTCCCACTCCACCTCCTTGATCGTCCGATAGTGGACGCGTTCAATCTCCCCGGACACACGAAGCATCGGCGGCCGCCCGACCGTGAGATGGAAGTCGGAGGCGCCACGATCGTTCATGAGTCGAAGGAAGCGGTCAATCTTGTTCATCAATCGACACCCCCCGGCGCACCACCGTCAAAGAAGCCAGCCGGTAGCTGATCAGCGAACTCCTTCTTCGAGATCGCAGACCTGTAGGCGACCTCGAGGGTGATCAGGTCGCGCTCGAGCAGCTCCCGCAAAGCCGCATCGTGGGTGCGCATACCAATGGTCTGGCCGATCTGCATGACTGACGGAATCTGGATGGTCTTGCCCTCTCGAATGAGATTCACCACCGACGGTGTGTTCTTGAGGATTTCGAAACACGCGACCTGCCCGGTGATACCCTTGGCTGGCAATAGATGCTGGGCGACCGCGAACCTCAGGGTCTCGGCAAGGGAGGTTCGGATGGCGGGTCTGTCCTTCGCCGAGAAGCTCGAGATGATTCGGTCGACCACCCGGGAGGCGTTGGTCGCGTTGAGCGTGCCCAGGACGACATGACCGGTCTCGGCCGCAGTCAAGGCGAGAGAGATCGATTCGGTATCGCGCAACTCACCGATGACAATGACGTCGGGATCCTCTCTCAGCGCCGCCCGCAAAGCGCGAGCATAGGATTCGGAGTCCCTTCCGACCTCTCGCTGATTGATCAGCGAACTCTTGAAAGGGTGCACGAACTCGACCGGGTCCTCAAGAGAAATGATGTGGGCGAAACGGCTCTCGTTGAACAGATTGACGAGGGCGGCGAGGGTCGTCGACTTGCCACTTCCCGACGGACCACAGACGAGGATCAGACCCTGGTGGTAGCTGAGGACCTCCTTGAGGATTTCCGGCAATCCGAACTCCTCGAAGGTGGGAGGCTGATCCGGAATGACCCGGAAGGCGGCGTTGAGCCCACACCGGTCGAGGAAAACGTTGGCGCGATACCGACCACTGCCCGGGATGTAATGGCAAAGGTCGAGCTGATTGCGATCCTGCAGCCTCTGCTTCTGCTCGTCAGAGAGCACCTCGATGAGGAGAGCCTGGATCTGCTCAGCCGTCAGTGGCTCCGAGTTGACCCGTACGATCCTACCAGCCACCCTGACGATCGGCGCCTGGCCCACCGTGAGATGAAGGTCCGATGCCTTCTGTTTTCGGGTCGCCCGCAGCATCGCATTGACCTTGGGCTCACCGACCTCGGCGGAGTCCTTCATGATTCTCGCTTGGATCTCGGCCTCGCCCTCGACTACCGCGGATTTCCGCGCCCTGATCTCTTTGAGCACCGAAAGGGCGCGCAACTGCACGTTTTGGTTCGGGTCGGAGTTCGCGACCTGTTTCAGCGCTTCGGCGATCTGCGGGTGGTCAAAGTGTTTGAGGGCCATCAAGACCTCAATGCGCACCTCGACCTCCTGACTCTTCAACAGCTGAGCCAGGGCCGGCAGAGCCCTGTCGTCCCCAATCTGGCCGAGGGCATCGATCGCCGCCCATCGGGCCTCCGGGTCACCAAGCAGCTCGGTCAATGCCTGCCCGGCTCGCGGATCGCCGAGCAGACCGAGGGTTTCGGCGGCGGTGATACGAAGCCACCAGTCGTCGTCCTTGAGCAGCGGGACGATCGCCTCTACCGCCCCCGGGTGGTTGTTGGAGCCGATCAGCAGAAGAGCGGCGAACCGGACCTCCATATCCGGATCCTTGAGAAGCTCAAGGACTGAATCCACCATGTCGGTACCCAAGGCCCTCATGTTCTCAAGCGCCCGGTCGCGGGTCCACCCGGCCAGACTTTTGGAAAACTCCAAGTACCTGCGGATAAGCCGCGGCTGGTCGGGCATGCCGAGTAGAATCGACACGACCGCTGACCGCGTCGTGGCGTTACCGGACGCCATCAAGGGCAGAATGTGTTCTGCGAAGTCCGGCCCTTTGCCCTTCGCGACCTCGACGATCGCGGCGATGATCGCCTCTTGAGTCTCTTGCCGAACCCTGGAGAGGTTGGCAACCAACAAATCGATGTTGGGCTCGGCCGCGCACTGGACGATGACCCTCAGGGCCCTGTCCCGTACCTCACTGTCCTCGTGCGAGACGAGGAGTTTCCAGCGGTTGAGTGAACTTTCGGAAATCTCAAACTCAGCCAGGCGATCAAGATAACGGAGACGCGACCCGAGGTCACCCACCGAGGCCAATTTCCAAAACAACCGCTCAAGAGCCGGTGCTGGGGGACAGCTGAGCACAAACTGGTGAGCGGTGGTCCGCTGCTTGAGATCGTTCGACTCCGCGAGCCGGAGAAGGCTGCTCTCCATACCCGGGATTCGCAGAGAGAACAGCACCAATGCCGCCGCTCGGATCGCCGGATCACGTTGACCGCGGCTTTGAGCGAGAAAGAGATCGATGGTCTCTGGCGTGCGAAACGACGTGAGCAATCGGCCACAGGCCTCGCGCAAGATCCGATCCGGTCGAAAGGCCATCCACACGATGTCCGCAGGCTTCAAAGTGTCGGGGGCCGCGGAGATGATTTCGAGCAGCTCGTCCCGCTCCTGGCTGTCCGCAAAGCTGCCCCCGGAAAGTATCTTGAGCGCTTCCTTGACGGTGAGGTTCTCAAATGATGGCTTCACGACGTGAGCATACCTTCACCGCTTCCGAACGGTCAAGATTCGAAGCCGGGACTCGGATTTTGGGGTAGGAGGGACAGATGTACCACATTAAAGGCAAAGTGACGCTCCAAGCGCACGTTGACATTCCTGCGGGCACGTCCGAAGAAGAGTATGCCCGGAGGGGATTTTTCGGGCGTACCAGCCATCTGTACCGGAGTGAACCTCCGGGTACGGGCCCCACTCAAGTTAAGGTGCAACATCAGGGCCGGATCTCGACGATCACCTACCCGTTCAACCCGATCAATACCGTCGGCTGGAAGGGTGATCTCACGGTGTGGCAACTCAACATCCGCGACATTCGGCCGATCTCTTCCGAACGCTACCACCTGCCGCCGACAGCCCACATCACGTTTTTGATGCAGAATGCGGCGCCCAATAGGGTATTCCACCCGAGGGGTGCGGATTGTACTTGATAGTTCGCAGGAAAGTGCGCATCGCCCGAGAGGGCGATCACGTCAAAGCTGTGGGGCCGCGAAGGGGCCAGCATTGGTTGGAGAGCATGCCGGGGCGAGAAAACGCCGCTGGGTGTGGTGCATCACCGACCACAGAAGATTGGCGGTGGGAAGTGCGGGTTAAGGTTTGCCCTGGCGAAGGCAGGGCTACAATGTATTGATGCCGAAAAAACGCATCGGCCGTTACGAGATTCTCGACACCCTGGGCAAGGGCGCCATGGGAGTTGTCTATCTAGCCCGTGACCCCATGATTGATCGCAGGGTAGCTCTGAAGACCCTCCGGCTGGATGTCGACGCCGAGGTGGCCGACGAGTTTCGCGAGCGCTTCTTGCGTGAGGCAAAGGCGGCAGGGCGCCTGAACCACCCAGGAATTGTCACCGTCCATGATGTCGGCGAAGATCCAGAGACGGGCCTCGTATATATCGCGATGGAGTACGTGAAGGGCCGAGATCTCAAACAGGTGCTTGCCTCTGAAGAACGTCTCCGTCCTTCAGAGGCAGCCCGTATCGTGGCGGAGGTGGCGTTGGCTCTGGAATACGCCCATGGGATGGGCGTCATCCATCGTGACATCAAACCCGCCAACATTATCCTCACGGCTGACGGATTCCCCAAAGTCATGGACTTCGGCGTGGCTCGTCTTGAATCGTCCAATCTCACGGTTGAGGGACAGTTCATCGGGACCCCGAACTTCATGTCACCCGAGCAGATTACCGGAAAAACAGTTGACGGCCGATCGGATCTTTTCTCCCTTGGGGTTGTGCTTTTCAATCTTCTCACCGGCAGACGTCCCTTCGTCGGTGCGAACATGCATGAGATAACCCTCAAGATTGCTCAGGAACCGTGCCCCATCCCATCGACGATGGTGGCTGGACTGGCGCCTGCGTTCAATCCAATCCTGTTGAAATGTCTGGAAAAAGACCCCGAGCAACGCTTTCAATCCGGCACCGACATCGCGCGGGTCCTAGCGGCCCTGTCACGATCCCTTTCGCCACGATCCGAAGGGGACTCCGGCCGAACCGGGGTTGGTCACACTGACCTCGAAGGCCGGATCGCGGCGGTTTCCAAGGTTTCTCGAACGAGTTCTCCTCGCACTGCAGCCATCGCAAGACCGAAGAAAACAACACTGTCGGACCGACTTCGTAGCCTGCCCCTGCCTGAGTTTGTTCACTGGCAGGTGAACTCGAGTCGGATCTGGCCGATCATCGGCGGTTGTCTATTTTTGGGGCTGGCACCGATTCTCATCCTCGCCGCCATGGTCGATCATGGTCCCTGGCCCTCTCCTTCCGACGCAGCGATGCACGGTTTCCATGAGACCGCCCGTTCCTACCGCCGTGCCATTCATTCCCTGGAACAGGATGATCTTCTCGCCGCCGAAAAATGCTGCTTGCGGGCGCTTCACCAGTCACCGGCCTCTCCCGGAGGACGAGCTTTGATGGCGAGGATCCGCGCCGCCCTGGATTCCGAGAAAAATATTCTCGCGACGCGAGACCGGATCGAGAAACTGGTAATGGAAGGACGTGAGTTCTACCGCCAAGGAGACTACAAAAGAGCGATCACCCTTTTTGAAGAAGTTATGGATCTCGGACCCGGGGATGAACTGGCGACCAGTTATCTCGAATTGGCCAATGAACGACTTCGCGCAATCCCGAAACAAACACCGGCCCGCACGACGAGAAGAGTGACGAAGACAACGCCGGAGCGAAGGACTCCGATCAAGGCTCAACCGACTCCGGGCCTCGTCCGAATCACCCTGCTGTTCAACTCGCCCATCAACTCGGGAAAATTCGTGGTCACAATCGACGGAGAACCGCTGACGGAGATTCCCTTCGATTTCACGCGCAAGAATTTCCTGAAGATCAAGAGAAAGGGCACCGGTACGGTGAAACGAGCTTTGACCGTCCCAAGCGGACGCCGAACTATCGGCATAGAATTCCTCTCGCCGGACCTTGGTAAACCGGTTTCGGCCCAATTCACCGAGCAATTACTCGCAGGCAGCCAATGGTCGTTGCGAGTTGACCAACCGTCGGCAGAAGCCACCCCTTCCTTTTTCTTTGTGAAATCCAGGTAGCGTGATGCTCCGCCGACTCAATCTTGCAACCGAATGGGACGAACTCACAATCCTTGGAGGCTCTCGTGCCGGAGAGGGCACCCTGCTTCTCCTCCCGCAGTTGAGCCTTGCTCTCGATATCGGGAGAGCCCATCGCTCCCTGACCCCGATGTCAACGGTGTGTATCAGCCATGGACATGCCGACCACCTCGGGGGCCTTGCCTACTGGGCCAGTCAGCGCCTGCTCAATTCAATGGCCCCAGGAACACTCCTCGTCCCCGGGAACATCGGCGACGAAGTGGCCGACCTCCTACGGCTCCATGCCCGCCTCGAGGGCGGGAAGGCGTACGCCGTCAATCTCGTGCCGGTTGGACATGGAACGCGACATCATTTTCGCCGCGATATGAACCTGGAATTCTTCACCACCGATCACTGGGTGCCCACTCTCGGCAGCCGGCTCGTCTGGACCCGGAGACGCCTACTGCCGGAACTCAGGAACAGTCCGTCAGAGGACCTCGCCGCGCGACGACGCCGGGGTCAGGAGATCACCTACGAGGTCGCCTCCCCTCTGCTGGCCTATGGCGCCGATACCGGACCCGGCATCTTTGCCCAGGCCGAGACTCTGGCCGCGGAGGTGGTTCTGTTGGAATGTTCTTTCTGGAACGACGACGACCTCGATCGCGCACGCCGATTCAGCCACCTTCACCTCAGCGACATCGTCAACGCCGCGCCCCAATTGACGTGCCGCCACCTGGTTCTCCTGCACCTCTCTCGACGGAACCGGATCAAAGATGTGGAAAAGATCATGGCCGCGGAACTTGAGCCTTTGTTCGACGGCCGGCTCCACCACCTGATCGTCGATTGGGAGTAGCCCGGCCTACTCCGCCGTCCCTGCCGCAACCATCACCAGCCGTTCGGGGTGAATATGCCGTCTGACGGCCCTAAGGACCTCGTCCCCGCCCAGGTTCAACAGTTGGCGAGGGAAGTCGTCCATCCTGGAGACCGATTCACCCGCGGCCAAAACCTTCACCAACTCCCGGGCAACGCCGACATTGGTGGCAAGGCCGACCGTATAGCCTCCGGCCCATGACTGTCTCTCATCCTCGAGTTCGTCTCTCCTCGGACCTTCGGAAACATATTCCTCGATCACCGACCGGCAGAGAGCGACGGCCCGGTCCAGATCGCCGGCCGAAACGCTCAGACTGACAACCTATGGGCCCGGCAGTTGCAGCCTTCCCGTAAAGCCGCTGTTGATTCCATAGGTGAGGCCCGCCTTGTCCCGCACGGCCACCCCAAGTCTCGAGGTCAGAGTCGACTGCCCCAAACAGGAATTCGCGAGCATCGCCGCCGGGTAATCCGAGTCCCCGAGCAAAAGTCGCCCGGGGTGACCCAGAAAAACATCCAGATTTGGTCGGTCGGGGATGTGTATTCGCGTCCCTTGAATTTCCGAAACCAGCGGCGTCGGCCACGGCGGCAGCGCTTGACGACCCGGCCCCCAATCGTCGAAAGCCTCTGCGACGAGGGAAAACACGTCATCGGCCTCGACCTGGCCGACAATGACGCAAACCAGGGTGGCCGCTCCGTACACCTCATGGTGGAAAATCTCAAGGTCCTCGCGGGTGAGGCGCCGTACCTCCTCCTCCCGCTCAGCAATTGACCGGCGTCGGTGAGGATGGCCCGGAACATACATCTGGCGGGTCAATTCGGCATAGGCCCGCATCGAGGTGTCTTCATTCTCATGGCGCAAGACGCCGAGAATCTGTTGGCGGACCTTCTCCAGTTCATCGGCAGGAAAGGTCGGCCGGCGAAGCACGGCCGCCAGGAGTCGAATGAGGCGCGGAAGCTCTTCCGCCAGACCCTGAAGGCTGAAGGAAATCGAGGCCGGCGCCGCGGAAGAGGAACCGACATCGAGCTGAAGACCGTGGTCCTCGAGTTCCCGCGCCAACTGCAGACGGTTCTGCCCGAGAACACCTCGATTCAGCATGGATGCCGTCAGGCCGGGAACAGAAAACCTCCCGTCCGTCGCCACTGCCGGCCCCGCCTGAAGCATGCCGACCACCGTGACCGTAGGAGCGTGGGGATTGGGAAGAACGGCGAGTCGGCCGCCTCCCGGAAGAGAGCGCAGGTCCACCCGGTCAACGAAGCTCCCGCGATTGTGACGAACGTCAGCGATCTTCTTCATCCTTGACCACCGTGATCGGAATTTTCGGGCACAAACCACCCCACGGTCAGGTTGTCGTCCACGAGATGGGTTTCGCAGACCCGGGAAACGTCGGTCGCCTTCAGGCGAGCCACGCGATCCATCTCCTGAACAAACGCCCGCCAATCCCCCATGGCAACCGCCTCGGAGAGAACCGACAAGAGCTGGGACGGACTTTCCCTGCGAAAAGCGAGATCCGTACGGGTCTGGATGCGGGCCCGCGCAATCTCCTCGTTCGCCGGCAGTTCGCAGGCGAGGCGGTGTGTCTCCTCTCGAACGACCGCCTCCACCTGGGCATGGGGAATGCCCGGCGCCAAGGTTGTAAAGACCTGGAAGAGGCCGGGGTCATGCAGTTCCAGGGGCGCCGCGTGGATTCCGAGACAGAAGTTGGTCTCCACGAGCCGCTGATGGAGGCGCGAAGTCACTCCCTCGGCCAAAATCTGTCCAAGAACCAGGAGCGCCGCCAGGTCCTCGTGAAGCCCTCGCGGTATGTGCCAGCCAAAAGCAAGATGGCCCAGCTCTCCCATTTTGTGAATCGAGAATCGCCGCTCCTCTCGTTGTGGACCCTCCCGGATCTCGACCCGGGGTGGCGGCGCCGAGGCCGCCTTGGCACGACCGAAGTGCTTCGCCAACATTTGCAGTACTTCGTCTTCTCCAACGTCCCCGGTAACGATGACCGTGGCGTTGTCGGGATGATAGAACGTGTCGTAAAACCCTCTGAGTATCTCTCCGGTCATCGACTCCACATCATGCCGCAGACCGATGGTCGGATGGCGGTAGGGATGGTCGCGGTAGGCGTGGGCAAAGACCCCCTTGAGCAACAGGTCGAAGGGCTCGTTCTCTCCCCGATCCAGTTCGTTGAGCACGACACTCCTTTCACTGGCGAGATCCTCGTCACTCAGGAGTGCCCCACCCATGCGATCGGCTTCGACCTCGGCCGCCAGCTCCAAGTGTTCGACCGGGAGGGTGGCGTAATAATTGGTGCGATCGAGCCATGTCGTAGCGTTGAACGCCGCACCCACCCGCTGCAAAACACGGGCGATTTCAGTACCATCGGCCCGATTGAAACGTCGGGTCCCCTTGAACATCAGATGCTCCAGCATGTGGGTGGCGCCGGTGTGGCCCGCAACTTCGTTTCGGGAGCCCACGCGGTAGACCACTCCAAGGGAGGCCACCGGCGCCACCGCCGTGGGCGCCACCAGAAGCGTCAGACCGTTCTCACGATGCCGCCATTCGGCAACGCCGCCTGCCCGGTCGATCAGCTCAAACGCCGTGCTGTGCTCGATATTCTTGTGGCGCGATCCCTTATGCGCCATCTTCGGCCTGATCCTCACCCTCGCTCGCGGCGCTCTCCTCGCTTTCTGGAGCGGCAGTCTCCCGCATGACGGTCGCCTGGCCGGACAACACAACGTTGGTCGCCTCTCCGTCGACCGAAATGACCAGTGAGAAGGAGTGTGCGGCGCCCGGTTGCAGAGTCTTCGAGATGCCAACCGTGCCTTCGCCGAGGTTCTCGCCTTCAATATCTTCCGCGCGGGCCGCGATTACGACTCCGCTCAGGTCGACGACACCATCGTTGACCACCTGCCCGGTTACCGTCACCTGATCATCAGAGACAACCCGGTTCACGTTGGTGATGCGCAGCGCCCCATCACCATCGATCACCTGCTCGGCTTCATCACCCTCGGCGGCTTCTTCTTCGACCTCGGTCACGCGGTCGTGGCGAATGTGCGCGACATCGTCATCGGTGATACTCACCACAGCGGCGGACTCGGACGCCGGGGCAATCGCCGAGCCGAAAAAACCGCTCGTCAGCCCCGCGTCTGCGCTATCGTGCGTGGCGGCCGGCGCCTCCTCCGCAAGCAGCCCCGATGCGGCGAGGTTGACGTCGGCAGCCTCGTACTGTTGCATACGACCGTTGGAAAACTTCACGATCACCACGCCATCCCGCACAACGGCACTTTCGACGAGCAGGGATGATCCGTCCAAAAGGATCAGGTTCTGTTCGTCCGCGGCCGGGGCTGCCACAACCCAGACAACGACAATTACAAGCATCGACAGGAGCACTCGTCGGTTGAACATCACTCCTCCTTCCAATCGACCATGTTGACCGCCGGCAAGAAGGCCTCGACCGGTTCGGCCACCTCTAGAGTATCTGTTATCTGTAATACATGCACCTGCCCGTCGGCGCCGAGATAGACCTCGGCAGTGCCGACGAATCCCACTGTATCCGGGAAGAGCATGTCGCGAGGGCGTTCAGGCAGCGGATTGCCGTTGACCAGGTTGAGCACGTAGGTACGCACCTCGCCGCCCCTACGACAGGCGTCTGTGGACGACTGCGAAGCACTGAAGGTTGAAAAAATCACGGTGTGATTCAAGGCGACAGCCGGAGTCACAACCTTTTCCCAGTTGCTGCGCCCCGGACGGGCCAGCTCGATGTACCAACCGGGTCCACCATCACCACCGAGCAGCGAACCGTCGGCCACCTCCGAGCCCGGAGTCAAGGCGACCAGGTCGGAGTCCGTCAACGCACCGCTCGCCGGCTCGAGAAAGGCGTAGAAACGGTGTGGCTCGGCATTCGCCTCGAGTAGGTCGTCGCGGTTTCCCGCGCCGACCAGCACGGCCAGACGCATGACGCCGGTCGCATCGTAAAACGCCGGCGCCAGGGTGGGCCGCATGAAGAACGGTTGGTCACCCTCGGCGGCGAAGAGCAATTGCGGCGACCAGCTCGTGACTCTCCCCGAAACGGGGTCCAGAACGCCTGGTGTCTCGAGGTCGAGGCGGTAGATCTTGCCCGCCGTGGTCGCCAGGTAGAGCTTCTCGGCGAAACCGTCGAAGTCGAGGTCGAGCAGCTGCACATCGGCGGGCGCCATTCCGCTGAGGGCGACCTTGAGCAGAATCTCGCCCGTTGCAACGTCAACCCCGTAGAGGAAGCTGCCGGCCGGATCCCGTGAGGCGTTTCGTAAACCTGCCGGTGACAGGCCGCCGCCAAAAAAGCTCACCATGCGGTCCTCGACCTCAGTGCCGACGACGACCCGCACAAAGGCCACTGCCGGACGAGACCAGGTCAAACCGAGATCCGGCGCGCCGTTTGCGTCCTCGTCACGCGTATCGGTGAACTCCCAACGAAAGGCGGGCCACGGCGCCGTGCAGTCGTCGGCCAGGGGCTGTGTGGCACACACCGCATCACGCCCGCCTCCAGGATCGAGCCCGGCCGCTGAAGGAACCTGCCAGGTCGAGACCACGTTGCCATCAGCGTCGTACCGAGGATGTGCCTGGTACGCCACGCTGCCGCCGACCGTTGGATCTCCGTCCACGTAGGTGTCCGGATCAGTGACATCGAGACAGACGTAGGATCGGCCCCCTTCGCGCTGCCCCCACAGCAACACCGTTCTCCACCCGGCCTCCTCATCGACCTCGTCGACCCACACGTCGGCGACGGTCGCAGTCCCATCGACCGTCCACTGGTGTACCGGCTCGCCCGCCATGCGCGGCATATGACGCATGACGGATGTCGGCGCCCAGGCAAAAAGCTCCCGGCCCGTGCCTACATCGTAGCGGGCAGCGCCCCCCTCAAACCCGTCGGCATCCCACAGTCCACTGTCGAAGGCATGCATCAGACCGTCGTTGGCGCCGACAAAGAGCACCGATCGCCGGTGTCGATGCTTCGCGAAGAACTCCCTGTAGTCTCGATAGTTCGAGCTGAAGCAGGGCAGACAGGAGGGCGCCGCCATGCGCTCCGGCTTGCCATGGAACGGATCACCGAGCTTCTCGATACCGATCACCTCTTCGCCGCTCTCATCGCGCCAGCCATAGAGGTCCCGGGCGCGGACCTCGATCCGGCCGCCCGTAGCATCCGGGCTCTCAGAAACCCCACGAATGAAGTCGATGACGAATCGCAGCTCTGTAAGCCTGTCCGTGCTCTCCTCCTGCGGAGTCGACGGCCAGTCTGCGAAAAGTCGGAGGCCGAGTTCGCGGCGCAGGCTAAATCGTTCGGCTGCGTTTCCCGGATATGCCAACAGCGCCCTTCCTGCGTCGGCGGCAAAGTAGATGGTCCGGGAATCACCGGCCGTGCCGAAAGGGTTCGCCACGAAGACGTCACCCCAGTCCCAACGGCGGGCCAGGGCCTCGCCCGCGTCCCAGATCGCGAGCTCAGGGTCGAGCCGGCCATCGCCTGTGACCGCCGGCCTTCCGATGACAGGGTCGACCGGGTAGGCGCGCAGCGACCCAGACCAAATGGATCGTCCGCGCACAGGTGTGAACGACGTCACGTAGGCCATCTGGTGGGCATCGGCACGAACCGAAGGCAGGAGCATGGCGCCAAAGCTGCGCCGGCCTTCCTCGACCCGACGTGTGACGGTACGCAACGCAGCCAACATCTCCTCCGGTTGGTCGACGAAACTCACGGCCCCTCCTGCGGCGGAGGCCACACACTGCAGGTCGGCCAGCACCTCGTCGTCAAACGCCTGCTCGTCGCCGAGCAACACGAGAAAGACCGGCACAGGGGCGAGCTCTGCGGCCCGGAGACACGCCGACACCGCCGAGTCGCAGCTGTCGCCACCGTCGGTCATGACGACCACGAGGTTTTCGCGGCAGGCGGCAAGCGGATCCTGCCAACTGCCAACCACGTTGGAGAAGTACTCGGCGGCTTGCCGCAGGCTCTCCGCCAGCGACCGGCGGCCGCAGGCCACAACCGTTTCCGTGCCAGGCAGCGAGTGCTCTCGCCAGGCCGGCAAAAAGGCGGAACCGCCATGGGTGGGCACGTAGAAAACCGATGCTGTCTGAGGTCCGAGATAGCTGCCGATACGCCGCCGTTGGTCCCTGGTCTCACCGGTTTCGGGATCCGGTCTCGAGCTTGCCACCAGCGGTTGACTCCAGGGTTCTTCATGCACGTAACCGCCACAATCCGAACCCGGTGCGAAAACCACGGCGCTCAGTGTGCTCGGTCCCAGCCCATCTTCCGAGGGTTCATGATCGTGCAGTACGAAGTGTTGCACATACTCGATCTGGGTCACATGCGGTGGATCACACTCCGCACAGTCTTCGAGCGCCGCCGCCCGCCAACCCTCATCGCCGGCAAAGACCTCGTAGCGTTCGAGGACGTACAAGGTTTCCGAGCCGATCTGGTGCTCACCGAGCTCGGCGAGAACCGCCTCTCGTACGAGCTCCTGCCAACCGGGCCGGGCGCCGTCGACGCCCAAAAACGGCGCGACACTCTGCCACGACATGGCGCCGGTCAAGCCCTCGACGATCCTCGTCGACGGATCGACGGCATTGACGTCAAACGCAGGATGGTAAAAGAGCCGACCCTGGCGCCTCTGCTCGAGGTCGAGTTCGGCCCAAAAACGGGCGCGAAACGGGTTCTCTGCATCGACGAGATACGATGCTAACCGGAGGTCGCCCGGCCACGGATCCTCAGTGGCGCCATGGTTCGTGGCGAATGGGTCGGGGTTCGCGACAAAGACCGAACGACCGTCCTCTGCGAACCGAATCGGCAGCATGGCCCTGGGATCGGATGCCCCGGCGGCGTTGGTGGCGCCGCCCAAACGCAAGACATCGCCGGCCACGCTGCCGTCCAACATCGGCGCCTGTCCCGTCGCCACCCGATAAACGAAGCTCAGGTAGGCGATCTGTAAGTCTGCTTGCGCGAAGGTGGTGAACCCGAAGTTGATGCCCGGCGCCTCGTCGAGTAGAGTGCTGAGAGCCTGTTTTGCCTGCTGGAGCTTGGCGCCACTCTCGAGCATCCGACGGTAATCCGCACCGAGCAAGATCTCGAGATTGGCCGGCCCATACCACTGCTCAAGGAAATCAGCGAATCGTCCGTCATCGTCGGCGTTGGCCACGAAGATCAGGCTCGAGCTCGCCAGGTCATGGGTCATCGAGCTACCGGAGTCGAGGATGAGCAGAAGATTCGGCTTGGCGCCCCAGCCCTGCAGCAACGCCCGATCGTCGCCGTGCACCATAGGAGCGCCGCCAAACACCAGGCAGCACGCGATCCACCAAATGGACCTGCGAATCATCGGTGTGGATCCTGAGGTTCGGACAGAGGAACCGGCCCGATGCTCATCACCGCCGACAGCTCGCGGTGATTCTTCGAAAGCGCATGTCGAGCTTCAACATGAGTGCGGTAGAAGAGCAGACCGAGCGGCTCGGCGCCACCTCCTTGCCCACCGCCGACCTGCGAACCAAGCTCCTGGCGGGGCGGTCCAACGAGCCGCAGGGCGCCTGTGTTGACTCGAATCGGCGTGCCCGTCGGCCGGGCGTTCGGCCCTCGACGATCGGCAACGACGAGCTCAAAAGCCCCCGTCTGTTGAATCCTGAGCCGCACACGCGCCGCCGCTACGCCACTGTCGGCGGCGTAAAACGTCTTCGCGGACCAACGCTCCAGGCCGGCGATGCGGCTGGCATACAAGCTGCGTACAATCAGACC
This sequence comes from Thermoanaerobaculales bacterium, assembly GCA_021107705.1. Taxonomy (GTDB): domain Bacteria; phylum Acidobacteriota; class Thermoanaerobaculia; order Thermoanaerobaculales; family Sulfomarinibacteraceae; genus JAIOSJ01. The sequence goes on from JAIOSJ010000317.1 coordinate 50,061, forward strand.
GAAAGCGAGCATCGTCAGGATCGATATCAGAATCAACGCAACAAACATTGCCACGCCACGCTCACCGTAGCGGTCCCGCCTATATGAGATACCGACTTTCATCGCACCGCCGGGTGGCTGCGCACGTTGATGCGAACGGTTGTTGTCCGGTAGCGATAGTGGGGCTCGCCCGGCGCCAAATCCGGGGCATTCTCCAAAGGAGCAGGATGAGCAACCCACCCGCGATCCGGGCTCTGAGTACGGCTCACAAGGGACAAACGAAGCTGCACGAGAGTAGCCAGCGCGCCCACCGGTGGCGATTGCGGGTTCTGTGCGCTGAGAAACCATTCGGACGGCCCGACCTCCCCATCACCGTTGACATCACATCCGAAAGCGACCTGCAGGTTGCAGACGTTCGGCACCATTTCCTCGGCCCTCACCCTGCCGCCGGGTCTCTTCACCCGTAGGCGATACAGGGAGGGTTTTTCGTAGTTGTTGGTAGCGACAAAAAATACCAGGTCGTCGAGAAAACCGCCCGAGACCACGTCCTGTCGATCGAGCTCGAGCCGGTCGGCCGGGTTGAGAAAGGCATAAACGCCCGCCGGGCTGTCGTCGTAACCCACCTGCATGACGCGGCCCGCGGGGCCGTTGAGAACCTCGACGTCGCCTTCGACACGCACAACCCGGTATTGACCGTAGGACCTGCGACCGCCGTGCGCCGCCACCAGATCGAGCGGAGAGCGCAGGGCGAAGAGAAAGGGCCGATCGGCGGTCGAGGAGGGCGGGGAAAGCGTCTGCGAATCGCCGGTCCATGGCGACGTCTCGCTTACCAACACGCGGCCGGGCGAAATAAAATCGCCGGCTGCGATGTCGTAGCTCGGACTCGTCATCACTCCACGGATCCGGAGAACATCCGTGCCCGGCGCCGCACGGCGACCGGAGGTGAAGCGCCAGCTCTCACCGCTCAGGCTGCTGACGAAGCCGTTGACGGCCGCCACGTTGTCCACCACGTCGACGGCCAGAGGCCTGAGATTGCCCACCGTGTCCGGTACGGCCAGCGGCAGACCACCGCAGCCGACCATGCGCAGCATGCGAGTGATCGAGCCGGCCGTGTGGCGAAGGTCTTCAGCGGCACTGGCGAGATCCGCCTGGATGGTCACCGTTCGCTGCAATCGGTTCAAGCCGACCAGAAACGACGCCAGGACGCCGACGAGCAGCAGCAGGGCGACGAGGGCTTCGACCAGCGAGAACCCGTGCGCCCGCGTTTGCCGCCGCAGATTCCGTCTCATTCTCTGACCTTGAGCACCACCAGCGTCACGTCACGACGACCGACCCCGGCCCCTGCGGCTGCCACACAGGTGATGCTGATCTCTTTGAGGTTGGCCGCACCGACACCGACAGACCCGGGTGGCAGGGGCGTCGCTTCATCGACCCGCGAGCTCACGACCCTCCAGATCACCTGGTCGCCATCGACGCCGGCGCCGCCTGAGTGTGTCCCGGCGGCGAGGCGAGCATCCGTCCAGGGAAGCCCAAGCAGGTGCTCCGCGGTGTCGCGGGCACGCTGTGTCAGGCGAGCGTAATCCCAGCCCGTCGTATTGAGCCTCATCGAGTAGGAAAAAAGCGACAGGACCGCCACTGAAACCACCAGGAGGATGGCCAGCGCAACCAGAGTTTCAGGAAGTGTGACTCCCGCCTCCAGCCCTCTCGGAGGCCGGGTGTCGCGCTCTGCCGCGAACCGCTCCCGCCGGGCCTCTAAGTGGTCAAAAATCGAAGAAGTCCCCCTCGAATACGTCGCCAAGCTGGCGGGTCAGCGCGGTTGAAAGGGCTGCCGTCAGCCCAGCCATGATCATGGACCCCTTGGTTCTTCCCACTAAATAACCCACGATTCCCACTCCGGCCACAGACATCATCGGGTGGTTACGGACGGTGTCCTTCCAGTCAACCGATGACGGCACGAGAGTATCGAGAATCGCATCGGCATCAAGCCCTCGGGACCTGGCCTCTTCGTTCTGGTTTTCCTCTGCGTCATCGACAACATCATCCAGTAAATCGTTAAGAGACGAATCCATGACTCCTCCCATCCCTGCCTTGTCTCAGTCGCGGGGGCGGGTGATATAGCCCACCAGAAAACCGGACGCAAGAGCGATCAGGACGGCTTTCCCAGGGTTCGTTCGAATATAGTCGAGTACCTGATCTCCTTTTTCCTTGAAGTCGATTTCAGCCACCCGATCCCTGACCCGCGAGTAGATCTCCCGGCTCTTCTCGGCAGCCTGTTCGTATTGGATCTTGGTCTTTTCGTAGAGGACCTCGGCCTGCTCCCGAGTCTTGGTCGCCATCGTACTCATCTTGGCCCGCGCCTCCGCCATATGACGTTTGGCGTCCTCCAGATGAATCCGCGTGCGTTCCGCCGCTTCGTGGCTTCGCGCAACGGCTTTCCCATACGCATCCTGCATCGTTCCACCGGCGCCTTCGAGGGCCTTCTGAGCCTTGCCCAAAGCCTCTTTCACAGCGCTCATGCCGCCGTCTTGCTCGGCTGCAACTTGGTCGATCGCCGCATCCACGGTCGGTTGTTGTTTTTTGGTCATGGCATTCCTCCCGGTTGTTGTCGAACGGCTCAATTCTACACGTTTTCCCGAGAGAGACCTAACCCGGCGGCGCCGGAACCAAAAAGGTTCCGGCTCCGCCGGGAACTGTAAGCCATTAGCAATTGCAAACGGACCCAAAAAACACAGTCCTCTCGCCAAGACGCCAAGATCGCGAAGAAAGGATATTTCTTGGAAACCTCTCATCCCATCTCCAGCCTTCTTCCCGCCTCTGCGGGATTCTTCCTTCCTGATCCTCTGCGCCTTTGCGAGAGAACCCTCGTCCTACTCCTCTGCGTTCCCTGCGTCTTTGCGAAAGAAACCCCGTTTCTCCTCGACCGCAGGCTGGAAGCCTGCTACCACAATTTGGTCGCCCGAAACGCTTCGCGGCAGACGGTCGGCTCGTGGGTGGTTGCCCTTGCGGCTTTCGGGCGCGATGAATCGCGCCCGTGGCCGGCTCTCAGTATTATTGAGACCTAAACTGAGCGATTCTGGTTCGAGGGGAGCCGTTAGCGGTGTTTCGGGGGGTCGACGGCACGATTTTGGGCAGTCGACAGCGAGAACGGGTCTCAACGCATATGAATGAGTTAGGAATTTGAGATCGGGGCGAATGCGAAGGCCATCACTACGGCCAACGAACTCAAGATCGAGTACATCGTTGGGAAGAGCTTTCGGAAGAAAGAACGGATTCGTGAGATTTTCTCTGAGCGTGGCGAGACCCCAGGGTTGGTGCACATCTTTTCTGCAACCGAGCGAGTGAACACATTCCGCTCGGGTGTACGAAAGGACACAGGCGATCGTCGGCGATTTCCTCGTGAGGGCGCTGCACACCAGGTTGGACGACTTGGCACGCCTGCTGTGCCCGGTGATTCGTCACTTTCGCTCCGGCTTCTACTGGACCTTGATGCAGGTGGAGTACGCCACCGATGTTACGATCTTCAAGCACCACCGGATGGTGGAACACCGCGACGGGACGCAGTCGAAGAAA
>JAIOSJ010000068.1 GCA_021107705.1 Thermoanaerobaculales bacterium
CTGGGCGGTTTCGATGGCACGGTTGTGGTAGTTGCGGAGGGACTCGAGGAGCCGGTCGCTGTACTTCTTTTCCTGGACGACGTTGGTGCGGGTACGGCCGCGGATTTCGTCGCGCAGGAGCCGCTGGAGCAGCTCGACGGCGAGGTTCTTGGTCTGCATGTTACGGACGTCTTCGAGGAATTCGTCGGAGAGCAGACCAATGTTCGGCTTTTCCAGACCTGCTAGGGCAAAAACATCGGTCACACCCTCCGCGACGATGGCGTTATCGAGAATCTGCCTGAGGGCGGAGTTCTTGGCTTCTTCGGAGGGCTTGGTTTTGCTCGTACCGTCCTTGACGATAATCGCCTTGATCGCAGAGAAGAAGGCTATCTCTATGCGAAGCGTAGCCGCTTCGTCTAGCGTGCTGCACAGCGAGTACGCCTTGGTGACGGACGCCATCACGTCACCGAACCGCTTCTTGCCGTCATCGAGGCCAAGGATGTGGTTGGCAGCGCCAGGGAGGAGCTGCAGGGCCTCGGTTTCAAAAGCCGAGTAGTCGAAACCATGCAACATGTCGCGAATGATTACGATCTTTTCGAGCAGGACGCCGAGAGCTTCTTCGGCCTTCAGGGTGGGTTGGCCCTTGCCTCGTGCGTCGGTATAAGTCTTAACGACACGCTTTAGCTCCGCAGCGATGCCGATGTAGTCCACAACGAGGCCGCCAGGTTTTTCCTTGAAGACACGATTCACGCGAGCGATCGCCTGGGCGAGGTTGTGACCCTTCATCGGTTTGTCGATATACATGGTGTGACAGACCGGCGCGTCAAAGCCGGTGAGCCACATATCGCGGACGATGATGAGTTTGAGTTCGTCGGCAGGGTCTTTGAATCGTTTTTCCAGCCGCGTTTTTTCCATCTTGGTGAAGACGTGGTCTTGAAGTTCTTTGTGATCCGGAGCTGCGCCCGTCATGACAATACGAACGGCCCCGTCTTCCGGGTTGTAACCGGTGTCCTTGCCGTTCCTCTGCCGGCGCGTTCCCTCCCACTCGGGGCGCAGGGCGATGAGTTCTTTGAAGAGGCTGACGCAAATGTCGCGGCTCATGCACACGATCATGGCCTTGCCTTCTGGGTTGTCACCCAGAACGAGGGCTTCGTTCCGGGCTTCAAAATGGGCAACCAGATCGGCAGCGACTTCTTCGAGGCGGGGTTTGGCACCGACAAGTTTGGTCAGTTCGGCCCAGCGACTCTTGGTCTTCTCGCGGGCGGAAATGTCCTCTTCGTCTTCAATGACCTCCTCGACCTCGTCGTTGAGGGCGTCAATCTCCTCGCGGTTGATATCGAGTTTGGCAAGGCGGCTTTCGTAGGAAATCGCCACTGTTGCCCTGTCGTCGACCGCATCTTGAATGTCGTAGATACTGACGTAATCGCCGAAAGTACCCCGAGTGTCCTTGTCTTCGAGCGCAATCGGGGTGCCTGTGAAACCAATGAACGAGGCCCCTGGAAGTGCGTCGCGCATGTGTTTGGCATAGCCGAAAACGTACTGGCCAGTTTTGTTCAGCCTGGCCTTGAGCCCGTATTGGCTTCGGTGGGCCTCATCCGATATAACAACCACGTTTGAGCGCGTACAGAGCGCCGGATGCTTCCCCTCTCCGTTAAGCAGAGAGAATTTCTGGATCGTGGTGAAGATGATGCCACCGGATTGGCGCGATGCGAGCTTGTCGCGAAGTTCGTCACGGCTCTCGGCCTGTTCGGGCGTTTGCTTCAGCAGATCTTTGGCACTGCAGAACTGCTGGTAGAGCTGGCCGTCCAGATTGTTGCGGTCCGTAACGACCACAAGGGTCGGGTTGTTCATTTCCGGCTGCTGCACCAGCATGCCGGCGTAGCAGCACATAGAAATACTCTTGCCGGAGCCCTGGGTATGCCAGAAGACGCCGGCCTTCTTCGAACCGGGGATGACCTCGCGCCCGTAACCGGCTCGCGGCGCCCATGCCCCTCCCCCAGCAAGCTCTTCCCGCGCCGCAATCAGCGTCACCCGAACGGCTTCACGAACCCCGTGGAACTGATGGTAACCGGCGATCTTTTTGACCAGCGTGTCGCCGTCCTGCTCGAAGATGACGAAGTAGCGGATGTACTCCAGGAAGAGCTCGGGGTCGAAGAAGCCACGAACAATCTTCTCCAGCTCGAACTCAAGCAGGGGCTTGTCGTCCTCACTCTTGATCGTACGCCACGGGAGAAACCACTCCCGGCTCGCCGTCAACGAGCCGGCGCGGGCGTTGGTGCCGTCACTGATGATCAGCGCTTCGTTGAAGACGAAGAGATCGCTGATCTCGTCTTTGTAGGTCTGTAGCTGGTCGTATGCCTTCCAGATGTCGGCGTTCTCATCGGCGGGGTTCTTGAGCTCGATCACGGCCAGTGGCAGACCGTTCACGAAGACCACAAGGTCGGGTCGGCGTGGTTGCTTCGAGCCGGTGACAGTGAACTGATTGACCACCAGGAAGTCGTTGTTGTGCGGCTGCTGGAAGTCAATCAGCTGAGTATGATCGGAATCCGCCTCGCCGTCCTTGTTGGTGAAATTGAGCTTGACGCCCTCCAACAAGAGCCGGTGGAAGTTGCGGTTGTTCTGCGCCAGGCTCGGCTGCTCTGGCTTCGAGACCAACTGGACCACCTCGTCCACGCCTGCTTGGGGAAACGCGGGGTTCAAGCGCGCCACTGCCTCGGCCAGACGAGCCTTCAGTACGACATCGCGAAAATCAGCGCGCTCTGGCATCGCACCTTCGGGTGCGATGTCCGGCCCGTGGGCGAAACTCCATCCCGTGTCTTGAAACCAAGTGATGGCCAGCTGCTCGAGTTGGTCTTCGGTGATGGTCATGTACCTGTATTCCCTTCGGACGGCACAACAGGTTCAACACAACGGAAGTTCATCACACCCTCATCTTGGGCCCGATCCTCCTCCTCAGACGAGCGATACTGAAGGAGCATCTCTCGGTACGCACTCACGTCAGTTCGAAACAGGAGTTCGCTTACTGGGATCGATAAATGATGCTTGTCGCTCAACTCGAGTTCAAACCCCCCGTATTGAGTATCCAAGAAATCGTTAAACTCTGGGTAGTCGTTGTAGTGAATTCGAGAGGCTAATTCTGGATCGTTAGACTCTTTGTGCCTTCGGAAAACAAACGCGGCAAGGCCAACCACAACCTGGACGACCAGTTCGACTTCGTTCACCTGAACGGGGCATTCGTGATACCCGTCGTCCCCATGGGACGCCGCGCCATAGCGGTTCCTCATTTCACCGACATTGTGAACGATGGATCCTGCAATCTTCTGGATGTAACCTGCAACATCCTCGTTTTCACTCAGCGGAAGTTCCTGTCTAACGGCTCTGAACAGTGGGGTGAAATCTGCAGAAAGGTCCGCATCTTTGTCTCTGTCTCTTAGGACCGTCTTGAAAATGCTTTCCAGAAATGCTTTCGAGGTATCCAGAACCAGTGAAGGATCTTCGTTCGCAAGGGCCTGCTGAATTCGCTCCTTCTGCTCGATCAGATGCATTGCGTCAGCGCTACTTGCCAAGGCTGCGCTGCTTGAGTGAAGCAAAGCTATTTCGTCACTCATAGCCTGGGTCCCGAAGTTCGATTTCTCCCGAAAGAAGCCTGGGGAGCAGGGTGTCTCGAAGTTGTGCGAGGGTTTCGGATTCTCGCGAGTTGGCTGCGATCCTTTCGTAGAAGGTCGAGACGTGGGCCGCAAAGGTATCCAACACAGCTGATATTGGGACAATTATGCGAAATGGCCTGAATGTCTTTTTGCTAATTTCGGCGAAAGTGCTTCCACTCGCAGCCTGTTTTATCTGGGCCATTAGTGAATCGGCCCAGAGCAGAACGTATTCCGGAGGCAGTCGGCCGTTGCATTTCATTGCGATAAAACCCTGGTTCACTGCGGTCTCAATCTTCGTAATGGCGAGATAACCCACGGGGGCCCTCGACGACATCAGAACTGTTTCGACAGGAAGGGTTCCAGAACTAATCCTCTCAAGCCCTTCATCAGTGATTCTTCGAGAGCTCGACAGGAGGACTTTGTTTTGAAGGGATGAAAAGTCTTTGGGCGTCACCCAGTGATGTTCGCCACCTTCCCAGAACTTCGGGTTCTTAGTGCTTGGCGTTGCACCCCCAACTGTCTCAGTCTCCGCGCCGATTGTGCTCATCTCCCACCCCTCAGGAATCTCGCCCAGTTCGGAATCGATGAAGGCGGCAGGGAAGAGGGCAGCGGTTTCGGCGAGGGATTGGCATTGGGCTTCGGAGAGCTTGTCGAGCTCGGTCTCGGGTTTGCCGGAGATGGCGGCCATGGCGGCGCGTTCGATTTCGGTGGCGGATTTGCCGGCGGCCGCGGCGGCGGCTTTGGCCTTGACCGGATCAAAATCCACAAACCACGACTTGAAGATCGCCTGCGCAATCGCCTCCAGCGTCTGGTTCATCCGGCGGTTGAGCTCGATCTTGTCGTCGAGCGTGCCGAGGACACGAACAACTTGGCGTTGCTCTTCTAAGGCAACGGGGATTCTAATTGGGAAATCCGGAAGTTCCTTGAGCGCAATCCTAGGAACAGTACTGCCAGGGATTGTTCTACGTCTGATCTCTTCTTGGAATGCAGGCGCCAAGTAGGCATACAGGAGATACTCCGGGATCACCCGGCCTAACTTCGGACGTAGCAACCCCATCCGGCGACCGAGGCAAGCTCGAACGTTGGGTGGCATCATTGCCGCCTCGCCCAAGCGAGTTTCGTAGGAGAACAGCACATCTCCTTTGGTCGGTGTGACCCTTCTCGTCCACTTGGTGAACTCTGCCTCGCTCAGGTGGGCAGACTGAGTCAAATCGAACTTCCCGCCGCACAGTGAGGAAATACTTAGGAAATACGGGCCTTCCTCGGTCTTCGTGGGGGTTGCATGAGGCCCATCGAAGACGTCGGCAACCTCTCGGATCGTTGTTAGATCACTTGCCATAGCCGAGCGCCTCAAGGTTCTTTGTAATCTCGAGCTTCAGCGCACTGCTCTCCTCAAACTGCCCTTCCAGTTCCGCCGCAAGTCGCTCCATCTTCTCGGCAAACGGCTCCCCGTCGTCTTCCTCCTCCGCTGCACCCACATACCGCCCAGGTGTCAGCACGTGATCATGCTTGGCGATCTCCTCGAGGGTGGCCGACTTGCAGAACCCGGCTTCGTCCTCGTAGTCCTCACCCCGCTTCCACTCATGAAACGCCCCGGTGATCTTGGCCCTGTCCCCGTCGGTGAAATCTCGCAAGACGCGGTCTTTCATGTAGCCGAGGTTGCGGGCGTCGATGAACAGGACGTCACCCTGGCGATCACGATAATCGCCACGCTTCTTCTTGTTCTTGGTCAGG
>JAIOSJ010000320.1 GCA_021107705.1 Thermoanaerobaculales bacterium
CCCGGTGATTCGTCACTTTCGCTCCGGCTTCTACTGGACCTTGATGCAGGTGGAGTACGCCACCGATGTTACGATCTTCAAGCACCACCGGATGGTGGAACACCGCGACGGGACGCAGTCGAAGAAAGCCGCGCCCGTGAAGAAGAGTATCTTCAGCCTTGGAATCATGGCGAAGCTCATGGAAGCTGCCAACCGTCGCTATCTTGACTTTCTGGCCACCCTCGACGACCCGTCCGATGGAGTGCGAAAGCTGCCGAAGGTAGCGAAACCAGTACGACGAAACGGTCGAAGCGTGAGGTCATTGAAGCACCAGCAGGCGAACCGGCCTGTCCGGCGGGCTACTTCTTCTTGAACAGGCCTTTGATACCGGAGAGAAGATCACGGCCTTCCGAGGAATCGTCTTTGCCGGCCTCGACAGATGGGGGGGACGGCAGCAGATCCAGGGACTCGAGAGTGATGCGTCCCTTATGGGGCGTAGCCCCCGGAAAACCCCCGGGTTCAGGGCGGCCGTGGCGCGAGTCTGCTTGCCAGGCCCGCTTGGCCTGGAGACGGGCTGCACTGTCGGCCTGCTTCAATGCTCGAACAATCTCGGAGACCATCTTGATGAAGGTCTTCCTGATTTCCCGATCCTCAAGGGAAATAATTGGTAGTTCCAGGATCTTTTCATCGACCAACAACATGTTCCCTTTCTCTCCCACCAGGTCGATTCTCTTCATTGACCAGAGGTCAAAGCCTGCACAGACCGGTCCATCAGCCCATCGGAAAACCAGCATCTTGAGGTTTGTCAGCAAGAGGTTCGAACGGAGTTTTTCCAATGCCTCGGATGTTGCGATCATTGCTATCAGCTCTTCGTCAGCGTTGATGACGAATTCTTCGTCATCCTCCCAGTGGGCCTGGGGATCAAGATAGGGCTTCAAGACCTTCGCGACTGTTTGATGAGGGATGGCCGGAGTCAAAGAAACCGTTTCACTCCGGAGTCGAGGCCGGTAGCTTTCGGCTATTTCCCGAGCGATCATGATTGGGTCGTTGGCCAGTTGGGTCACAGTTTCAATTTTGTCAAAAAGTACGCCGCACCTCACGCATTCTGTTCCTCTGGGCTGCATCAGGTCGCACTTGGCGCAGGTGATCACGTCCTCCAATTCGGAGGTCTGATCGGGCTCCGGCGTCCTTGGAGCTTGGATCGACGTCGGTTGTTCAAATTTGGTTTGCTGAGGCTGGGATGCCGAGCGTTGTGGTGGCCGTGATGGAGGCGTTGGCCCGTCGGCAAGGCGTTGGACCTCGATTTGGCACAGGGCGCCGACTTTTTCAAGGGCTGTGACCAGCTTCAGAACCTTCTCGCGAGTTAGATCCTTCGTAACCAGCGCACGACCTTTGAATGCCTCGCCGATTCGGCCCTCGTCGATCCGCAGAACTGAGGCCAGTTGCTGTTGGACCTCGTCCGGCGTGTGGCCTTCCGAGATCTCGCCTCTGAAGTAAACCGTGTACAGGTTTTCGGCCATTGATTCCCCCGTCCATCAGGGTGGGGCAGAAGCCCTTTCCTATTCCCGTCATTGAGAGCCCGGATCCCGCGCCTCGGCTTGAAGCCTCGCACCCAGAAAACAAAGGCAAATTCTACCAAAAAGCCAGAGAATTTTCACTTCTGATCATCGTGGCATGTTTCGAGTATCTCAGCCGACAACGGCCGGATTTCGGGTGATTTGGAGGTTGTTGCGCTGTCCGTAAGCCACCGCGAGAGAGTGGTTCTTGAGCCGGAGCAAGGCCGTCGGACCCACGGGAAGCAGGCTGTCGTGATGCCCGGGGAACCGCCGGTTGCTCCTGTTCCTGGCCGGAATTCCGTTGGGAGTTCATGGACGAAAGAGATGAGGACCACAACGGTTCGCCCGATCTTGCCTGACCTGATCCCGGCCGGTCGTAGCTTTTGTCCGTATCATTCGACAAGGCGTCGCCGAAGAGCGAATGGCCGCGGTTTTCGGCAGGGGAGGATCAGCCCTTCTTCATGAGGCCGACGCTGCCACCCGCAGCGCCGCTTGGGAAAAGGTGGTCACGCCAGCGCTGGTCTTTGAAAACAAGAAGGAACTGTTGGCGCCTTCACCCATCAGGGTTGGTCTGGTGGATTGGCGAGAGAGGAGTAGGGGAGAGACCAACACGGCCGGACACCGAGGTGACCGGCCGGTCGTTGGGACAGTTGGTCAGCAGACAGGGCCTACAGCAGTTCGATCCACCACTGCACGTTGTCGGTTCCTTGATCACCAACGGGAATCGTCAGATCGGGGACCTCGACAAGGTGAGCTTCGGAGTCGGCGCCGACGCCCGATTGAGAGGCGACCACTCTGTCACCAGCAATCGCGAAGCCACCCGCAGCGCCTTCGCCGGCTTCGTAGGTTGTGACAACGTAGGCAGCCGATTGACCGTTGTTGAACACCGAAGTTGCATCGAACTCGAGGATGAGAATGTAGGACTTGCCGACGCATTCACCACCGTTGGGATCATAGACCAGGTACAAGGCAAGCGGCGGCAAAGCACTGCCGTCTGCCGGGGTCAAGAGGATCGGTGGAGCGATAGGCTGTGCCTGGTCGCTCAAGGTGCCCGTTTGTCCTTCGGGCAATATGATGTCGGTGATGTTAATTGTTCTCTTGTTGGTTGTTCCGGTCGCGATTTCACGAACCCCGAGTACCAGCTTCGGGACAAAGGTCGCGCTCGAACTCGTGACGGCAGCGCTCCTTTCGTAGTATGAGCCGGCGGAGAAAACAAAGAGGTCGAAAGTTGGTGCGCTGGCCGGCACAGTCCCGACACTGGCTGCATAGTAAAGGGGATTTGCGGCGCCAAGCTGAAAAACCGGACTCTTGGTTTGCCAGTTGTTGCCGGTGATGCTCCACACGGTGCCGTTCAGGTCGAGCTGCAAACCCTCGTCGGCAACGTTGTCTGAGAAGAAACGCTCCGAATCGGTTTGCCACAGGGTATTGTCGGCAAACGTCTGGTTGCCCACAAGGTGACCTGCCTGGTTGATGACCTGATGGGTTCGGTCGATATCACCGGTTATGGGATCGACCATGAGGATATGCGGTGATTGGCTGTTGTCGGTATTTTCGGTGAAGCCCTCGGCCAAGATCATAGAGGAATAACCAATATCACTGGTGATGTCATCGATAGCCACCGCCGGAACGCTCCACGTCAGTCCAAGAGCTGCCGTGGCTGTCGTCCCAGCCTCTCCATCATGGGTGCGACTCCAAAGCGGATCAAAAGGTTGGGACGAGTCGAAGTTGGGGTCGGCGGGGTGGGTTTCCGGGCCCATTGTTCGGCCGGGGTAGGGGTGGGTGACGTCGATCGCGTGAATGCCAGTTCCCCCCGGTCCTTCGGTGATGAAGAGCATACTGCGGTACTCACCGTTGTCGGAATCATACACATCGGCGAAACGAATTGAGTTTGCCACACCATAGTTATGGTCGGCTGGGTTCTGGGCCTGGCCAAGCGGCGATTTTTCGGGTGCTGTGAGGTACTGTTCGTAGAGTTCTACTTGGAGGTCCAGAAGATCAGGTGGGATCAACGCAAGAATTTCGGCGCCGTCGGCAGAGTCGATGGCGTGGACCATGCCGTCCGAAGAGCCTACCCAGATCAATGTATGTCTTACCGCATAGGTCTGTTCGAACGCCTCATGCGCCAGAATATATCCCCCGGCCCAGTGTCTTGCAGGGCCCACGACGGCCGGCGTTGTATTGATCAGCGCGCCCAGAGACCATGGCCGTGCAACGCCGCTGCCGTCGTTGCCCTGAATGAAGTCAACGACCTCTGCGTCGAGGCCGCAATCGCCGCAGAGAGAATTCAAAGTGGCAATGTTGCTGGCGTCAGAGGTGACTTCCACAAGGTCCAGGTTTGAATCCCAGGTGTAGATTTTACGGGTGTAGCCCCCGTTGGGATTTGAAGTGTCTGCCATGACTTCACCCGTATCCCAAAGCTCCACCCAGTGCTGGTGACCAGGGTTGTCGGGATCGTCCTGTTGAGTAAAGGAGCGAAGGTGTCCCTGCCATGAGGGATAGTCGGAGCTGGCGAGCAGGGCCATATTGCCCTGGATCGTGCCGCCCCCGGCGATAGCGGGCGCCGAAGTGGCGTAGTCTCCCGCCCCCATGCCGGCGAGGATCGACTCGAACGCCGCCTTGAGTTCCGCGGCCGAGTTCGAGAAATAGGCATAGTGGCCGTGGATATCATCAAAGGTGCCGATATTGCTGTCTGCATCTCGTTCCAGATATGGGTCTTCGTCGATCGAAAAACCGGAATCACCCAGGGGGCTCGAGGCATCGGTGCGGCCCATGAAGGCCGTCCAGTTGAGTTCACAGGCGCCGACATCTTCGCTGACCCCAATGACCCAGGTTCTCGGCCCTACGTTGTTGAAATCTACGAATTGATCCCACGCCGTATTTGCGGCGCTGGGTGGGTAATCGGACCAGGTTGAGGCGGCATCGGTTTGACAGAGTTCATAGGGGGGATCGGTTCGGTCTTTTGGATCCGGGGGAAGTGGTCTGTCCCACTCCATGTCGTCTCTAGGGGGCCCGGTGTTTCCGATGTTGGATTGTCCGTCAGTGATCAAGATCGTGCCGTAGGTCTGGCCGCAGTCGGCCGCGTTTCCAAACAAGGTGTTCAATTCCTCCCCGGCGAGGTCGATTGCCGGTCGAGTGGGCGTCTGGTGATCGACGTTGAGACCCCCATCGTCCTTCAGCCGCATGTAATCCTCGATCGATGCGACGACGGTCGCGTTGTCATCCGGGTCGATGCTCTCTCTGACGTTAACGGGGTTGTGGCTCAGCTCCTTTCCAAAGGTAATCAGGCCCCAATCGACCGAATCGGAGCTGTTGCCGACGAGGTCCAGGGGCGGGTAATGGATAAAATAATCGGGGTTGGGGTTCCCATCGCCATCGTACAAAGCGTAGGGATCGCCGGGATCGAGTTGGTAAGAATCGTACTTGATTACGTAATAGATTCTGTGGCCACTGCTGTGGTTTGGCTTTTCGTAATTGTAGAATCTCTTGACACGGTCGTCGTCAATATCCCACATACCTGTGAATTCGTCCGGTTGCGGGAAGCTGGGGTCCGTCCAGATATCGACGGAATCTCCCAGGACGTTTTTGACGACGCTCATTCTGGAAGGTTCTCGCACATAATTCCAAACTTTCCATACTTTGCACCTTGGCGGAGAGTACCACTGGATGCAATCACCGAGCCCGGTTTCGGAGCATTCCCATTCGACGCACTCTTCGGTGGTCTCCCATTCGTCGCATCGCTCATCGATGCAAGTTTGGTCGGTCTCCCACTCGCAGCAGGACCAACCCCCGGTGCATTGAGTTTCAGTACCCCACTCGGAGCACTCCCAGTTCTGGCACACATTTTCCCATTGGTCGCAGTAGCCGTCGGAATTCCAGTGGATGCACTCGTCTGCCCAGTTTGTACAGGTGTCCCATGCGGTGCAGACATCGACGTCTGACCAACCATCGCATTGCCAATCGACGCATTCCGGATCGTCATCCTCCCATTCGTAGCACTGCCAGTCAACGCACTCTGTATGGGGTGCGGTCCTTGAACACGTATAGGCAACACAGACCACTTCGTTGGTCTCACACTGACAAGTCCCGTTGCGTCGCTTCCAGTCGGAGTAAGTGTAACCGCCTTGCCAGTCGACATCCCGCCATCTTCCATCAAAATCTTTTCTCATTGACTTACTGGTATCCACAGCGATCATAATGCTGGGTTTGACCCATTGACTGGTGATGACGCGCATCAGGTCGTAGCCCTCGTCAGCGTCGGCGGTGGGGACAAAGCCGGCGGTCATGGCGACGACAAGCCCGGCGGCTATCACCCACGGGGCACAGCAATTCAAGGTACGGCGAACGGTGTTGGTCATTGGCGAATTCATCAGCTGCCTCCATACTGTCCTGATCCGGTTCCACCGGAATCCTGTAATTTCTGAGAAGAGAGGGCCTCGGCCAGACCGATCCAGGTGTATTCCTCTTCGAGAATCTTGACGGCAAGAACTCTTCCTGCCCTGGTCACCCAGGCGACTACGACCAGATTGACCGGCGCATCAACGTTGGTGGTCGCTGTTTGAAGGGGATCGACAACTGTCTCATCATTCGGGTTGTTGCGAATATAGAGGCTGAAAAACGCATTGGGATTTACACGCCCCGTTGGTGATGGCGGAAGCGCAACCGCCTGGTTGGCAAGCTCGTTTCCGCCTGGGTCTGTCAGATAGGTTCCGAGCCGTGTCAGGTCGTATTGACCGGGGCTCATGGGAAAGACCGGAATCTGAGGCGTGACTACCGCTGTCTGTGCCACGGAGACATGCTGCATCAGCGTACTTGCGTTGATGGGTGAGGACTGAAAGAGGATCTCTTCACCGACACGCAGGCCGATTTCCGCAACGTACAGGGCGTCCTTGACGTGGTTGTTCCAGCTGACATTCTCTTGGTCGCTGTCGGTCAAGGCCAGCATTGCCATGCCCAGACCGCTGAGAACCAGAAGGATGACCACTACGAGGAGCAGGGCCGATCCTTGTTGCTTTTGGTCGTTCATCGTGCCTCCATCGTTAAAAAATCAGATTCCGGTTTCGAATCATGACCAGGGTTGTTGCTCGGTGGTGGAAGAAGCGGTCGTTGGCGCCACCAGTTCGATCCTCGATCGCCGGTCGACTAAAAAGTGCAGCGGGGTCCCAGGTCAGTTCCTCGGTGGATCGGGCGACGACCGTAATTCGAAGGGCGTTGACGTTGAGAACGTCGTAGGCCAAAGCTGTTCCCTGCGCCGGCACGCTGTTGGTATAGGTTCCTGATGGCAGCTGTTGGGTGGCTGTATTCCAGATTGTGCCGTCGGTGAAGGGCCAGGCGAATTGAAGATCCTCAACATCCTGGATCAGAGGGGTGAAGGCCGTCCCGGGGTTGTCGGTGGCCGGGTTGAAGAGGCCCATCTTCTGCTCGAGCCAGCCGTTGCGGACTCGAAAAGTGAAGAACTTGACCCCCAGCATCATTCGAATCGGTTCGTCCGGGAGGTTGTTGACCAATCCTTGCGGGCCACCGGGCGGATTGAGCATGTCTGAGTTACCCGGGTTGGCCACGACATGAATCTCCGGGGGGGTTTGGTTGCACCCCTGGTTGGTATTCCAAGCGTCAAGATAGTTGGTGATCTGATACCAAGCGTAGTGTCCCGCGGAGTCCACCAAAAGGATGGGCTGACTGAGACCGCCGCTTTCTTGTGTCAATTCCTTGAAGAGGGCCAGATTGGCCGCTCCGTCGGGGCACAGGGGGCCGAACTCCCACCAGGCGTTGGCCGCGTTCTGGACAGATCCAGGCCACTTTATGTTGGCGACCTGAGTATTGCTGTCCGCCTTGGCAATCGTGATGATATCGGTCCCGACATCGGCTAGATTGGCGTTTGTGACGTTGTTGAAGGTAGCCTGAACGGGGTTCACCCCTCTTTCGTACCACGTCATGATTGCTGCGGGGTTGCTTCCAATTGGGTTCATGTCCGTCGCGCCGCGGACATTCATTGCAAGGAAATCAAGGGCTTTTTGTGCTCGCAACTTTGTCTCGGCACTGATGCGCATTCGGTCGGAGCTTCGTTTCATCGAGACGGTCAACTGAGAGGCCACCATCATCAGGAGGGCCGTCAAGCCCAGGGCCAAAAGGATCTCGACCAGGCTGAAACCGGCCTCACGGCGGATTGACGGTATCATGTGATTCTGCCTACTTTCGGATGCGTGCAGCATATCTCACAGCCTTTCCACCGACGGAGCCCAGGTACTTGTTGCCTGTACTTCCGGTGTTGGGTTCGACGAAGACGGAGACGACCCAGTCGGCGCCTCCGTCGGTAACGGCATATGAAACCCGGTACCTGGCTTCGTGTTCAACGATGCCAAAACCGGCAGGGCCCCAAAAATCAAAACCGATGTCCGAAAAGGCAACTGGGAGTTGCCGTGTTCCCACCGCAAGCGGCAGGATGCCGCTGGTACCAGAAGCTCCGGAGGAACGGACCAACCGAATGATTTCAACGACGGCCTCTCCCCGGCGTACCATTTCGGCGTGTGCGGATGTCCCATGGAATGAAAACAGGGCCATGGTGAAGAGTTGGAGAACACCCACCAAAACAATCAACAGGATCGCCAATGCTGCGAGTACTTCAACCAGGGACTCGCCCTTTTCTTTGGAGGGTCGGCTAATGGGTCTCTTCATGGTCGCCTCCTGTTTCATCTCGAAACCCCGACGGCCCACAATGGTGACAGGGTCAGATCGTAGGTTGGCGCCGATGCTTCCGGTGTGTCGCGATGTGTGATCGAAACTGTCTGAGAGGCCGTCATCATGACGGTGGAGGCGCCGATGAAGGTGCGACCGTAGACGTCGCAACGGAGGATGGAGGCGCCAGGTCCGGTTACCGTCAATTCCTGAGGGAAGTTCAGGCTGTCCAGGACGTTGCTTGCAGCAGAATCCGTGGCAGTTGAGAAAGCCCGTGCGGTCCCGTCCCAGACCAGAAATACCGAGGCGTTTTGCTCCCTGGCATGGTTGGGAACATCGTTGAGAAACGCAGTGAGTTCTCGAACATTGCTTTCCAGTTGGAACCGCTTTTGCAGGGTCTGGAGGTTTGACAGCGCGATCAACGCCGCGACCCCAATGAGGACGACCACGACCAGGATCTCCACGAGGGTCATGCCCCGCTGGGCGCCGGTCGGCCCTTGGAGGGGGGGCGACGCCATCTCCCCCTGCATAATTGCCGCCCTGGACCCGGTTCCTTGGATTGGGGTACGACGGTGCAGAGACGGCTGGTGACTCATAATGACAAATATATATCCAGTCCGCCCAGGAGGGCAGTGTCCCCTGAGTGAAATCGATGTAGGTAGATAATGAAGATTCATGTGGGGAGTTCCTCCCTTTGCGTGTATGAGACAACCAACTCAGATGTCATTGAAAAGACCACAACATGCGAAGGTATATGTGGGAGCTGGGGCCGGACGGTAGGCTGAGAGCCTCTCCTCATTCCAACAACCCCTCTTTGACGGCGTAATAGGCCAGTTCGGCACTGTTGCGGAGTTTCATCTTCGAGAGGATCCGCGATCGGTAGGTACTGATGGTGTTGACGCTGAGACACAGG
>JAIOSJ010000018.1 GCA_021107705.1 Thermoanaerobaculales bacterium
CGGTTTCATCAATCTGCATGCGTTATAATGATATCTGGAGGTAACGAGATGCCGTCTCTTCAGATCAGAGATTTACCGGAACACCTCTACAACGTGTTGGCCGAAAGAGCACGAAAGAATCGGCGGAGTCTCGCCCAACAGGCGACGATCGAGCTGGAACGACTGACCCAGGCGGAGGCCCGGAACAAGCGGCTCGAGGCTGTGGCGAGGCTGAGGCAGGCCTACGACACGTCCGGTTTCAATGACACCACGGTCGATCCTGTCGAAGTGGTTCGCGAAGATCGCGATCGATGAGAACGCGGCTTGTTCTTGACGCCTCTGCCGCGCTGGAGGCTGTTCTGAGGCGTCCGGGGGGAGTGGCCGTGCTTGACGCTGTCGAAGGCGCGCACAACGTCACCGCACCGGGGCTCTTTGCGGCCGAAGTTGCCAACGCCCTGTGGAAGCACGTCAGGGCGGGTGACCTGGAAAGAGAGGATGCCCAAACCGCGCTCGAGGAGGCCCTTCAGCTGGTGGATTCCCTGACGGAGTCGAGGGACCTGGTTTCGGAAGCCCTGGTCGCGGCATCCGCGTTTGATCACCCCGTCTACGATACCCTCTATGCCGTGCTGGCGAGGCGCACGGGTGCTGCGGTCTGTACGCTGGATCGGCGGTTGAAACGGTTGCTGGACGAGATGCGGGTGCTGAGTATCTGATGACATAGATACCTGGTCCGGTCTTCTTGCTCGAATGAGTTTTTCCAACCTTGACCACGGTTGACCCACCGGCTATCCCGAGTCAATTGAACACCACGGAGGAAATCATGTTCGGGACACCGCTGGACCTATCGCCACTGCCCCGGTCGCGGGCACCTGTCGCTGCCATCTGATGCGGCCCCTGTCCTCTGACGCTGCCTACTGCCACGGTCCCTGACGCTGCCCACTGCCCCGGCCAACTGACGCTGTACCCGACGCCGTCGCGGTCCCAAGATCCTAAAGCCTGAGAATCCGATGTGCCCATAAGATTGCACTTTGATTCTTGGGTTATCTGACGTGAAATCAATGGAATAGCGCCTATTTCGGCTGGGAAGTTCCGCTTAGACGGGGGTGCGGGGTCAGCCCTTCTTCACCGGGCAGACCTTCCAAAACCAGGAATGATGCGAAGAATGCCTGACCGGCCCCCTTCGGTGAACGCCTCAGTGACCGAGTCTCGGCCAACGCCGTAGGCCTCCGCTCGTCATTTTTGCGGCGCCGAGTTTTCGTTGCAGATCACGCATGGCTTCGGCCCCGCGGAATTCCGACGCTGGGCCGGCCGCAGGGCGGACCAGAAGGCCGGGATTGAAGAACAGAGTCCAGGACAGCCACCGGCGTCAGGACAAACCAGCAATAGTGTCGGGAGTGTCTGTCCTGGTACGGATGCCTGGAGGATTGCTACGGAGTCGCCGCAGACCACCCTGATGTGTCACCTATTTCAAATCCATCGCTGAAGATCATCCCGGACGAGACAGTTACGGCCCGGTAGTCCTCTGTGACATGCGGGCCTACGTCGATGCCACACCCGACCTTGGCCCGGTCTCTGACGCGCAGGCGAAGTGTGTAGCTGCCTGGGTCGAGGCCTGTCGTATCCCACTCAGCGAGAAACCCGTTGGTCACTTCCCCGGAGTCATCGTCGATATAAGACCAGATTTGGGTCGATGGATCATAAAAACACAGGCTCCAGTCATAAAAATTCACGTCGTTGGCCGTGCCCGTGATCGTGACAACGCCCGAGATGACCTCACCGGAAATTGGAGTCTCAATCTGGGCGGTTGGTGGCGTGTCGTCGAGCGTGACCGCGATCTGTTCGTTCGTGGTTGCGCCCGTCGCGGAGGAACCAGCGACCACGACGAGATAGTCACCGTCAGCCAGGCCCTGGGCGTCGGTCCACCAGGCCAAGATGTCATCCGTGACCGCGCTGGTGTAGGTAGAATGGGCATAGTCGACTGGGTACCACGTCCCCCCGGCGATTGGCTTGTACGCGACCTCGTAGTGGTCGAAGCACGCCATATCCAACGCAGTACCATCGAAACAAACGGCGCCACCGACTATGTCGCCGGCAGCTGGGCTACGGAGTTCGAGCTGGTCGAAAACATTGTCGACCCGCACCGTCACCTGCTCGGTCGTGGCCAGCCCGCAGGCGTTCAGCGCGGTGACGCGGAGGGCGTAGATGCCGTCGATGACTCCTTGTTCGGCAGTGTCCCAGTCGTATAAAGGGGAGGGGTCGCAAACCTCCTGCCCAACGAACTCTCGGACAAGCGTCCACGCTGTTTGCGGATCCGGCCACATACGCATGTACTCAAGACGGTCACGGTCGTAGGCGCCGTCGCCATCACAAACGATCCCGTTTATATCGATCTCACCCGAGATGCACTCGAGCGGTGCAGGGGAGTCGATCTGAATGACGGGCGGCGTATTGTCCGCACCGAATCGCAGATCGTCGATCGCTTCAAAGCCATCGGCATTCGCCTCGATTTCGATCCGCCGAATATCACGCTCCGCGCGCGCGACCTGCACCGGAAAATGCACATCGACGAACCCCGTCCCCGGAATCGTGACGGATTGAGAAGCCACAGGAGCGCCTCCGGATACCGTCGAATAGGTGTTTACTTGATAGGTGCCGGCCCAGGGTCCCAGCGTGAAGCGCACGTCCGCCTGTCTGTTGTAGAAGATCATGCGTAGATAATCCGGACTGAAGTCGGGGCAGCCGGCGTCGATCAAAAGAACACGGTTTGTGAATGAATCACCGTAGAAATCATCTGCGATGCGAAGATAGAGCGTGGGGCTCCCACCGCAGGATTGCCCTACGACCGAGAAAGTTAGGCCATCCACCTCGGTCTCGACAATCGTGCCGACGGCAAACGACTCGAAGTCCTCATCAACACACTGCGCTTCGACCTCCGGGCTCCCGGTAAGGGCCAACACCATCGCCACCGCGATTCCCAACGAGTGCTTCCGGCACATAGTCCCCTCCTTTCCCTTCCTTGCAAAAGGGACTGTCCCTCGCGCCATCGATCCCACGGCGCGTGCTTCGACAGACATCAGCTACGTGATAGCATAATTAGGAGTTAGTATACCAAGCCTAGTACACCAATTCAAGTTGAGATCAGCCGAGGGGCGCACGTCAGATTTGTGATGGTTCATTTGGCGA
>JAIOSJ010000430.1 GCA_021107705.1 Thermoanaerobaculales bacterium
GCCCGTCTTCTTCATCACCTCGGCCATTCATGCCCGTGAGTACACCACGGCTGAGCTGATGACCCGATTCGCCGAGTACCTTCTCGACAACTACGGCATCGACGCCGACGCCACCTGGCTGTTGGACGAGCACGAGATCCACCTGATGCTCCACGCCAACCCCGACGGCCGCAAGCACGCTGAAAGCGGCGAAAGCTGGCGCAAGAACACCAACGAAAACTACTGTCCCCCGACCACCTTGCACCCCTCATCTCGCGGCGCCGACCTCAACCGTAACTTCAGTTTCAAGTGGGATTGCTGCGGCGGGTCCTCGGGCACCCCATGCGACGGCACCTACCGTGGTGCGACCCCCACCTCCGAGCCCGAAACACAGGCGGTCGAAGACTACGCCGCCTCGATCTTCCCCGACCAGCGGGACGATGACCCATACGCTCCGGCACCTGACGATGCCACCGGCCTCTACTTCGACATCCACAGCTATTCTGAATTGATCCTCTGGCCCTGGGGCTTCGACACCGAAAACGACCCGCCCAATGGTCCGGCACTTCAGACCCTGGGCCGCAAGCTGGCCTACTTCAACGACTACGACCCCTCCCACCAGATCTGGTACGCGGTCGATGGTGACACCATCGACTCGACCTACGGTTATCTCGGCGTCGCCTCCTACGTCTTCGAGTTGGGCACGACTTTCTTCCAGGACTGCGAGTCATTCGAGTCCACGATCTTCCCCGACAATCTCCATGCTTTGATCTACGCCGCCAAAGTCGCACGAACACCCTACCTGACCCCTTCAGGACCTGAAGTCCTGGACCTCAGGCTCCAGGGCGGCGCCTTCGTAGCGCCCGGCACCCCGATCGAGGTCGGCGCGACCGCCGACGATACGCGCTTCAACAACTCCAGCGGAACCGAACCGACCGGCGCCATTGCCGCCGTACGATGCAGCATGGATGCGCCCCCGTGGGCCGATCCCATACCTGATTTTCACGCCCTGACGGCCTCGGACGGAACATTTGACGCCGGGGTCGAAGCCGTCGAGCAGCCGATCACGACGACCGGGCCGGCCGACGTCCGCCACACCCTCTTCTGCCAGGCCCAGGACAATGCCGGCCAGTGGGGCCCTGTCTCGGCCCTCTTTTTCTGGATTATGGATCCTGCAACCGCCCCACACATCGCCGGGACCATCACCTCCGCCGGTGACGGCGCCCCAGTCGAGGCCACCATTGCCGTCGGCAGCATCAGTTCCGGAACCTCTGATCCCGGCACCGGCGCCTACGATTTAATGGTCATCGAGGGCGTCTACACCGTCACCGCCACGCCCATCGGCCTGGAGCACGGCGGACACAGTGTTTCGAACATCGTCGCCACAACCGGTTCAACGACGACTGTCAACTTCCAACTCCAACCCTTCGAGGTCCCTCTATTCGATGACGCCGAGGACGGCAACCAGGGCTGGACCATCCAGAGCCCCTGGGCCCTGACCAACGAGTCGGCCCACTCTGGGACCCACAGCTGGACCGACAGCCCCGGTGGAAATTACGGCAACAACGCCGACACTTCGCTGACCTCGCCTCTGATAGATCTGTCCGACGTCGAAAACGTCGAACTGCGCTTCTTTCATACCTACACCACCGAGGACGGATACGACTATGCCATCGTCGAGTATTCGACGAACGGCGGATCGACCTGGTCCGAGGGCGCCAGATGGGACGGTTCGAACTCGGGATGGAACGAGGTCGTCCTTCAGATCCCCGATCTGAACGGCGCCCCTCAGGCCCTGATAAGATTCCGCCTCGACTCCGACGGGAGTATCACCAGGAACGGCTGGTACGTCGATGACATCACCGTGCGGGGAACCGCGATCGACCCGCTTCTGTTCGCCGACGGTTTCGAGAATGGGGACACCTCCCACTGGAGTTCCTGAAGAGTACCGGCACATGAATGAGCCTTGAGCGGAGATCGACGCTTCCCGGCGTCCCGCACTCTTCTTTCGCCCACCCTTCAAACTCCCGCCAAACCTGATCGTCGCCCTGCCGTACTATCATCAGGTGGGGGCAACAACCGTGTTCAAACGGACCAAACAGTTCTTTCGGGAATACACCAACGGCGTCGATGTCGGCCGTGTTCACACTGTTCTCGGCCGAGATGTCACTCGCGCCTTCGATGTACTGACTCGAGACCATCCCAAAAGTGATCGACCGAAGGGTCGAATCGGTCGCTTCTGGGATCATACGAAACGCCTCTTTCTCGGTCTCTCCTACAAACTTTCACCCACCCGCCGAATCCTCTTCGCCGTCGCCATGATCCTGGTTGTGATTGGGGTGCAGCGGCAGCAGTTCTCTGCCGGCTCGATGGGAATTGACCTCCAATCGCCACCTCTTCTTCTGCTCCTGAGCATCGGGCTCCTTGTACTTTTGATCATTCTCGAACTCGCCGATCGCGTCCTCATTCGAGACGAGTTGGAGGTCGCCCGCCAACTCCAGGCCGAGTTGATCGCTGATCGTTCTCCCGAAGTCGATGGCTGGTCCTTTGCCTTTTCCTACAGAACGGCCAATACCATCGGCGGGGACTACTATGAGTTCATTCCGCTCCCGGACGGCAGGCTGTTCGTTGCAGCAGGCGACGCCAGCGGCCACGGTATCGCCGCGGGCCTCGTGATGGCGGTTGCCAACGCGACTCTCAAACTGGCCGTCGACCAGAATCCCGATCCGGTCTCCGTCGCCGAAATGGTCAACGGGGCCCTCAATCGCACGGGCGGTCCACGAGCCTTCATGACCTTGTTCTGCGGCCTGTTGGACCCCACGACCGGAGACTTCCGTTTTGTGTGCGCCGGCCACCCCTTTCCTCTCCACCGCAGAGCCGACGGATCGGTCACGGAACTCGGAACCGGGTGCCTGCCATTGGGGCTGCGACCGGCGGTGCCTCTCCGAGCCTCCTCGGTGACCGTCAAGCCCGGTGATGCCCTCGTGATATACAGTGACGGCATTCCGGAGATGCTTGATGGCGAGGATCACGCCTTCGGGTTCGACCGGCTCCGAGAGTCAGTCGGAACTGGCGGCAGTGCGCAACAAATCCACGACAATATTCTGGAAAGTCTTGACGACTTCGTAGGGGACGCACCGATCCTGGACGACCGTAGTCTGGTCGTTATCCGCAACGACTCCCAAGAAGGCGTCCAATGCTAGAGGCCCGGTTAAAACGTCCGTCCGAGGAAGAAGTAGAGAGCGGCGTCCCCACCTTCGGAAAAGCCCTGAGCCAGGTATAGAGGGCCTAATATCGTATCCATTCCGATGAAGATGGCACCCGCATAGCGAAGGTCGCTGAAGTTGACGTGGTTCTTTTCATGCCACAGGTTGCCACCTTCGATGGAAGCGCCGATGTAGAGGCCGTTTCCCATGCCCATCGGCAAATCCAAGAGGCGATAGAGGTAGAGCAGGGAGAGATTTCCACCGTACTGGCCGGTGATGCTGCCCTGTGGGGCGCCGGAAAGATTGAAGAGACCCCCCAGGCTGTATATCTCGGGCGAGTCGGTTCCCAAGGCACTGTAGAAATTCGACAGGCCCAAGAGGGTATGCCGTCCTCGGGTGGCGGCCCCTCCCAAGAAAAAGATGAGGTGTTCATAGTCGATATCGGCGTCGAGGTCTTCCCGGGAGGCGAAGTAGTCGGCCACCGCGAAGTAGCCGTGGTGCGGGAAATTCATATTGTCGAATTGATCGACCACCGCCGTGAACCGAAGACCCCCGAGGTCGGACTCCGTCTCGCGGGGAAAAGTCACGGGGTCTCCGGAATCAACGCTGCCCCGCAGCTCGGCGGCGATGCTTCCACGGCTCAGACCGAGCCTGAACTCGGCGTAGCGACCCACCTGAAGCCCTAGATCCAACCGCGCCTCGACGCGATCAATCCGATACGGAACAGAGGCCCCTCCGCCCACCGGCAGATATTCCGTTGCCGTGATCAGACCCAAGCTCGCGGCCGTGAACCATGTCTGGTTCAGGCTCAGGGGCTGATAGAACTCTCCGAAGATCGCCGGGTTCTCGCCCAGCTGGGCCCTCAATTTGATTTCTCCCCGCATTCGATTGAGCTTTGTCATTGTATAGCTCGCCAACACGTCGAAGGAGCTTTCACCTTCAAAATCAGCGAAAAGGTTAAAACCAAAGCGGAGATAATTGGGCCCCCAAGACTTGTCGATCGCTTCGATATACAGTTCAAAGTCGTCATCGACCTGGTTGAGACGGAAATTGACTCTTTCGTAGTCACCGGTTTCATAAAGGCGCTCGAGATCCTGGCGGATCACCTCGAAGTCCAGTGAATCACCGGGCCGCATGGTCACCTGGAGCAATACAAATCTTGGGTCCGCGGTGGAACTCGAGGTGAGCTGAATGGAAGTCACCTTGGCCCCAGAGAAGGACCTGCGCCGGCGCAGTTTCCGGAGGTGGGCCTGGAATGCTTCTTCCGAAACTGAGTACCGCTCGAGATCGGCCGCAACACTCTGCGCTGCCACCTCCCCGAAGGGCACCATTTCCGAACTTTTCTCGAATTGAAAAGACCCGAACCCATCGAGCTCCGGCCGGATGAGCACATCCGCATGGAGAGCTTGCTCCTCGACGTTCTTGACGATCTGCATGCCGATTACTTGACGAGTCACCTGACCGATGGAGGCGAGTTCGTCCTTGTCCGGGAGTGGCTGACCGACATCCACTGCGATAATCACATCGGCGCCCATGTCACGGGCCACATCCACCGGCAGATTGCGGGCCAGCCCACCATCCACCAACAGGCGATCGTCGATCTCGATCGGCGAAAAGATGCCGGGCAGCGACATGCTGGCCCGCATCGCTTGTCCCAGGTCACCACCGCGCAGCACCACCATCTCACCGTTCTCCAGATCGGTGGCCACCGCTCGGAAAGGTATGGGCAGACGGTCAAAGTCATCGATCCCGGCGGCCTGGAGGACCATCAGCTGCAGCGCAAA
Source organism: Thermoanaerobaculales bacterium (assembly GCA_021107705.1). Taxonomy (GTDB): domain Bacteria; phylum Acidobacteriota; class Thermoanaerobaculia; order Thermoanaerobaculales; family Sulfomarinibacteraceae; genus JAIOSJ01. The sequence continues at coordinate 4,970 of JAIOSJ010000430.1, forward strand.
GCCGAGCTTCTGGCCGCTGATCAAACCGGAAGGAATCTGGAAGGAGCCACCATTGAAGCCTGCTTCGAAAGGAACCAGGTAGGTCTGGTCGTCCACCTTCTGCCGGAAGGGCAGGTGTCTGCGGGGCGGCCGGTCGTCCAACAATTCCCGCCAGTCGGTCTCGGCCAGGATCTCTTCCATCTCGGTGGGGGAAACCCCGACTGAGTAGAGTCCTCCAATGATCGCCCCCATGCTCGTGCCGGCAATAAAATCGATCGGGATTCGCAGCTCTTCAAGCACCTTCAGAACACCGACATGGGCGTTTCCACGGGCACCGCCGCCACTCAAGACCAGCCCGATACGCGGTGGTGGTGCTGGTGGCTCCTCCACCTGTGCAGCAGGGCCCACCGCCGCAAGGACTATCAGGAGGGGTCCTACAGCAAGGCAGACATGCCCTCTTTTCATGCATCGAGTGTAGGCGACCCCAAGAGACACCACAAGACACCCCTCCAGGAAGATGCAGGTATGGTCGTTCTACTTCAATGACTTACGGAAACACAAAGAGGGACATGCTCCGGACCCCAGCCCCAGAGTGACCGTCGCCTCATTCACGATTTGAAACCGTGATGGGGTTTCCGACCGGGCCTCCAGCTGTCTCGAACACTCCCGCTCGAACTCTCCGATGACCGCTCAGCCACCAGGATCTCAGGCAAAACCGTCCTATCGTCTGACCTGCGGCGCCTACCGCTACCGCTCATCACCGTCGTCCGCCGGCGCCAACCTGTCCACAGCCCAATCGTCCACCCATTTGGTGGCCCTGTTGACGGCGCGAATACCGCCATAGGTGATTGACAGCACACCGTCGTGAATGCTGCGCACGATCCTGGTGGGCGGGGCGATGGGTTTGATGGACTCAAGCACCCGGAACGGCTTGTCGGCCGCATGGCGGTGGTGTTTCTCCACGAAGTCCGCGCCGCGCTCCACGCCGTCGTGGATCAGGTCCTTGAATCCCTTGAGTCGCCCCCAACCCTCTTTATCCATCTTCTGTCACCCAGCGTTCGATATGTTCGAAGACCCCAGGGTGTCGGGCAAGGGCCATGTGATCCAGCCCCGGCATCACCCGCACATCGGATCCGCCCGGCGCGCCGGGCTGGGCGCCGTGGGCCCGACCTGCGGCGCTTTCAGGGCGTACAACGGTGTCCCCCAATGTCCCCACCGTCGGCAGTGCCTGACCCACGACGCGATGGTGGCGCATGTCGGCCGGCCAAGGGATGGGCACGCGGCGATTCTTCATCAGCTCGTCCGGGTCGCAGTCGAGCCAGTCCTGATCGACCAGATTGCCGAAGCGAAGATCCTTTACCCCGACGCTGCGAGCATTCAACACATCACGAATGACGCGGGTGGCCGTGGTGTCGAAGAGACCCAGCACATGAGTTGCCACATTGGTGGCTTTCTCCAACGGCGCCCCGAGGTGGGGCGAGCCCAGGTAGATCACATGACGCACCCGCGACACCCAATTCCGGCCCGCTTCACAGGCAAGGTGACAGGCACTCCGGATGACCAGCCCACCCATGCTGTGCCCGATGAGCAGCAGCTCGCTGACGGTTGTGTCGTGGCGTACGCAGAATCGCTCCAAAAGACCGGCCAACCACTCGCCGTTGTCGGAGATACGTAGTCCCGAATTGAAGCGCAGATACAGAGGCATGTATCCGCAGCGCCTCTCCAACAACTCCCCATAACTGCCCCCTTCGTAGCGCTTGGGGAAGTTCCACAGCGACTCGTTGCACCCGAGTCCGTGCACCAGCACACAGACCTTGCCCGTCGGTGGCGCCTCGAAGTCCTCCGGCGCCACCGGATGGTTATCCCGGTAAAACGCCATCGGCTGCTGCAGTTCATTGTCGGCCTTTGAGAGGGAGTCGCCGAAACAGGCGTTGAACGCACTCATGGCGTGATCAACCAATTTCGGACCACGCTTGCTCGTCTTGTCCCCTTGCCCCGTCATAGGCCCGAGCCTATCATCATCGGGTATTGTGAAAGGCTATACGATCACTCTCAATCCGGCGCGCCGGGTTGTTCCTGTTTGAATCCCGGCTACTCCCGTGATAGGTTGAATCAGCCGTTTCAAGAGAGTAGTGTTGAGGATGACGTGGGTGACATACCGCGGGAGAAGGCACTGTGGGCGTTTGCGGAGACATTGATGGGTGCCAAAGAAGGTCAATCGTGTGGCCTTCAAAACCAAAACAACAATTACAGATGCTATCGAATCCGCCGCGGCGTTCACATGAATCAAGACCCAGCGGCACCCTTTGTACATCGCTTGGCTGAGCGTGATCAGGATATTTTGGCAGGAGGTTGGCGTCATGAAGAATTTTGCAGTGTTTGCAGTCCTCATCCTGGGGTTTGGCGGTATTTCTGAGGCGGTCATTCCGGACTCCGAACGGCAGGTGTTCATTCCGGACTCCGAACGGTGGGCGTTGATCAACTTCTACAACAGTACCGATGGCGCAAGCTGGACCCACCGGGACAACTGGCGAAACACTGGAGACACCGATTTCAACGCCGTCGGCACCGAATGTACCTGGTGGGGCATCACCTGTAATCCGGCAGGGGATTCGGTGGTCGAAATCGATCTCCCATACAACAACCTCTCCGGAACCATCCCGACATCCATTGGGGATCTCCCAAATCTCACGATGGTCGATCTCTTTGCCAATTCGGGTCTCACAGGCTCAATTCCCACTGAAATTGGGACGCTGCTCCAACTGGAGACGCTGAAACTCGGTTATGGAGGAAACCTGTCCGGCACGATTCCTTCATCTCTGGGGAATCTCTCCAACTTGCTTTATCTCGCTCTTGACGACAACCAACTGACCGGGAGCATTCCTCCAGAACTGGGGAACCTCTCCAACCTGGAATCTCTTTTCCTCAACTACAACCAGCTGGACGGAACGATACCCCCACAACTCGGAACCCTCTCGAACCTGAACCGACTTCAACTCAACTCCAACCAGCTCAGCGGAACGATACCCCCACAACTCGGAAACCTCTCGAACCTGCAGTACCTTTACCTCTACTCCAACCAGCTCAACGGAGGTATTCCTCCAGACCTTGGGAGCCTCTCCA
>JAIOSJ010000063.1 GCA_021107705.1 Thermoanaerobaculales bacterium
AAGCCACGAGAAAGCCAATTGCAGGGACTGCGGCTTCGCTTCACACGCGAGCGGCGGCCTACCTCGTTCCCGGGAGAACCGAGGTCGAGGCGGCCTGCCCGTGCGTGTCTGCGAACGCCCCTCAAACCCGGTGATCGAGGGTCTCTATCCTCGAAAACAGGAGGCATTCGCTTCCATCGGGGCGTGCCTGGTCTCGACCTTTTGCTGCGGGTCGTTTCGTTTAGGCGGGAGCAAAAGGTCGGACCTGGCAACTCGCCGGGGTGAGTGGTGGTAGGGAGCGGAGGAGGCGGCGGGTTTGTGATGGGTGGGTTGGGGGAAAACCCTCGGGCCGGTCGCTCAATAACAGTCCTCCCGGCAGGCGGGCAGGCCGTCGTTCGCGTTGTCTGCGGGGCCGGATTATTGTTTGTATCACTCTGCTTTCCCGGACCCGCAGACAATGCGACGCTGGCGCGCCGTGAGGTGCGGCAGAAGGCCGGTGCTACGACCTTGGCCGACTGCCGAAAGCTGACCGCCTTTTTCAAGAAAAGAACAGTGTCCCTTTCTTACCTAGGTGGACTGGACACGGTGGCGAATTCCCCAGCAGGGCTTCAGAACCTTGACCTCCTGTTCCCCAGAGAACTGCCAACAGGGCCGATCCGAAGCGTGGGGGTTACCGGAAGCGTCAAGGTCCTTGCCGTAGCGTTCGAAAAGGGCGAGATAGCGGAGCGCCACTTGGGCCTCGAAATCGAAGAGGCCCTCCAGAAAGCCCTGAGGATAGGTGGTCCGGGGCTGAAGGATGGCCCGTCGAACCAAGTGGCGGCCCATCCGCATTCCCTGAGCCAAAGCGAGTATGGCGCGCCCAAAACCCGGCACCAGCAAGGGGGTGAGCACCAGTGGGAAATATAAAGGGCTCTCCACCAGGAACGAACACCGGACGGATTGAGGAAAGCGCTGTGCGAACGCCCACGCCGCGACGCCTCCAAGACAAAAACCGACCACCGCCACGGGCCGCACGGGGAGAGCCTGCTCCAACTGATCCAGAAAGGTCTCCAGGGACGACGGAAGAGGAACCTCGGCAGCTGTCCCCAGACCAGGCCAGTCCAGGATTCCGCAGCGATTGGAGGCGAGGAACTCATCAGGGAGCCACGCACGCACCGTAGCCGCCGTCGTATTCCACCCGGGCAAGAACAAAATCGGCTCCCCAGTACCCGACCATTGGATATTTGCCCCCACCAACCGGATGCTACCACCACCGACAAGAGAAGGCCATTGGCGCTATTTTTTATTCCATTCGATCCTGCCGAAGTCAAAAGTAAACGTCTCGCTTTTTCCTTTCTGAGCGTGGCTCGTTACCTTCACATCTTTCAGATCAAAGGTCCAAAGGGTTTCTTTGCCACCGACGACACTGAGGAGGCAGAGCTTGGCTGAAGGGACCCTGATTTTTTTCTCCAAAAAGGAAAGGAGGTTGGGGGAAGATTTATCAACCCATTTCGTGATTTGAAGATCCTGCCCGTCAAGGCTGCCGACAGATTCCATCGTAGGGCCGGAATATTCTGACCCTGTCACCGTAATAATAGGGTTGTGCATGGAACCCGATTGGGTCATGCCCCAAGACCAAGTCATCACACTGATCCAACCATCCACACCCTGAAAGGATGAATCTCCATTGATCCCCTCCAGCTTCATGTACATCTGATAGTTGTCGGCAGCAGCAAAAGACCCCAGGCATACCAGCAAAATTGTTCCCAGAAAGATAATTCTTGATTTCATTGATTTCCTCCACTCACCGTAAATCTGTAGTAAATATATTATGAAACATAATGGAAATCAATAAAACGAAGTGTTGAGACCTTTGGTCCTCAGCCTTCCTTTCTTCCGGCATAGGCGTTGAGGTTCAGGAAAGAAGAGGGCACATCGCCCTTTCTGATTTTTTCAAGAGGCAGAGCAGGAGACCCCGGAGTTGTGAGACGCCTCTCGTTTTTGTACTCCATGAAGACGCTGCTATGATGATTCAAATTATTCCAAGGAGCCAAGGATGCGATACGCCAAATTGACAGCTCTTCTTACCATCATTCTCGCAACTGGAATCCACGCGGCCGAGGTCAAGCTCCACCAGGTGACCTTCCCGGAACGTAACAACATCAGGATCGAGTTCTCCAGGACCAATGAGGCCCCTGAAGCCGAGGTTCGAGCCGTCATCGAGTACCAGGAGGGCCGCGCCGGCATCGACCTGGACTTCGACGACATGAAACCCGCGATCCTCTTCGGGGGCGACGTGACGAGCTTTGTGATGTGGGCGGTGCCTCGGGCCGGCAAGGCCGAGAACCTCGGCGAGGTTTGGGTTCGCAAGGATCGTGGGAAGGGCAGCTTTTCGACGGCCCTGAAGAGCTTCGCCCTGCTGATCACCGCTGAACCTTACCCTCTGGTGCGCCGGCCGTCGGAACTGGTGATGTTCACATCACTCCCCGCCAAGACAAAGAAGGCGCCACACGAAGAGTTCGTGTTCTCAGATTTTGCCGAGGCGCCATCCAAGGACTACCCTTCCATCGCCAGAGTTGAGTGGCGAAAGGACCGAAACCTCGATCTCGAGCAAGCCCGCAAGGCGTGCGAACTCGCGGAACGAATCGGCGCCCTGGACTATGCCGCCGGTTTGATGGGTGAGGCATCCATCGCCCTCGCCCAGGCGACCACTCTCGCCACAAAACCGAGCAAGGCCAAGGCGACTATCGACTACAGCCGACGGGCCGTCGACACCTGCGCCGAGGCAATCAGAGTTACCCGAAATCGCAAAGAGACCGAGGCCCTGGAAGCCGAGTTCGAAGCGCGAAAGGCGGAGATGGCGGCCCTTGAGGATCGCGCCTCCGAGGCGGAAGTCGCAGTAGCCGCAGCGACTGCTTCTCTCACCGATGCTGAGGCCCGGCAGGTAACCGCCGAGGCGGCGATTCTCGCGGCACAGGGCCGCGTCGAGGATATGGAACAGCAGACCGAGGCGCTGAAGCTGCAGAAGACGACGCTCGAGCAGGAGAAGATGACGCTCGAACAGCAGAAAACGGCGCTGGAGCAGGAGAAAATAGGGCTCGAGAACCAGAAGCTGACGCTCGAACAACAAAAAAGTGGTCTCGAACACGAGAAAGAAGACCTCAGCGCTCGTTTGCAGGGCGCCCTTTCGAAAGTAGCCGACACCACCAGCGGCGCGCGAGGCATGATCGTCAACCTGCCCGACATTCTTTTTTCGACGAACGAAGCTGAACTCAAATCCGAAGCCAAGATCGTCATCGCGAAGCTCGCCGGCATCCTGCTCATCATGCCGGAGCTCAACCTGCGCGTGGAGGGCCACACCGACTCGACGGGTAGCGACGACTGGAACCGAACCCTGTCGCAGAAGAGAGCG
>JAIOSJ010000141.1 GCA_021107705.1 Thermoanaerobaculales bacterium
CAGCTTCGTCGACGGCTTTGCCGGTCTTGAGGCGCCACTGGGAGTGTGGGGCATTCTCGGCAACCATGACCACTCTACTGATCCCGAGCTCGGTGTCTGGGCTCTCGAACAAGCCCAGATCAAACCGCTGGTCAACGAGTCCGTAACCTTCAGCCGCGACGGCCAGACTCTGGCCTTGACCGGCCTTGATGACCTCGACTCATCCACCGGCGGCCCCGACTTCTCCGAGTTGGCCAAACACCACCATTCCTTCAAGATCTGCCTCTGTCACCAACCCAACGGATGGCACGATGCCGCACGGCACGGGGCTCACCTGACTCTGGCCGGCCACACACACGGGGGACAGATCGCGCTCACGACGCGGCACCTCAATCTGGCCCGCCTCGCAACCCGTTATATTGCCGGTCCTTACCGTCGCGAGAACGCCTTTCTCTATGTGTCCAGAGGCGTCGGCGTGGGTGCAATTCCGGTGCGCTTTGGCGCTCCGCCCGAGATCGACTTGCTCACGCTTCGCTCCTCGGCATGCGTCCAGCGAGCGGCGGCATAGTCCCAATACTGTGATCCCGGTCTTCTGATCCGCTTCGCGGCTCAGCTCGGCGATTTTCCTAAGGGACGAACGTGATCGAGGATGAACCTTTTTCATGTCCCTCTTGGTAAATCGCCTCAGCGGCCTTTCTCGCCATCCGACAGCTATTCGCGCAACGATCTACCCGGGGAGTGCCCGGTGACGACTTTGTGCAGTTGGCGAAGGGTGCGCGAAACGACCTTCGGACACAAAGTCGCACCCTGCACATCCCAATGTTGCGCTCTGTAAGCATGGATCATTGGAAAGAACACTGTCCCTTATTATTCTTATTATTTGAACAAATAGGACCGGCACGAAACGACCTAACCCGAATACCCGTCATCTCTGGCCTTTCGGTCTTTCGTTCCCTGTTACTCTCCAATGATGGACGTTACGACCGAAATTCTGATCAAGGGTGGTTTGACGATACTTGCCCTCGTTACGGTCATCCTTCGTCATCGTCGACCGGGAAACCTCGCTTCCGAAAAAGCGGGGGCCATGCTCTGGACTGTTGCAATCATCGCCATTCTCGCCTGGCCGAACTTCGGCCGACTTCACGGCCAATCCGGTATTCACCATTGGGAACAGTTTCACTATTTCTTGGGATCCAAATATTTCCCGGAACTCCAGTACGACGGAATCTACGCCGCGTCGCTTGCGGCCGAGGTCGAGGTCGATCTGGGTCATCCGGTCCAATCTCATGTGCACGACCTGCGTGACAATGAAGTGGTATCGACCATAAGAACACTTTCGCATCAACAAGAGGTCCGAGAGCGTTTCTCAGACACCCGCTGGCGCCTGTTCGTCCAAGACGTCAGCTATTTCCTCAGATCCAACAACTACGATTATCTCTCCCGGATCCGCCTGGACCACGGCTACAATCCGACTCCGACCTGGACCTTCACGGCCCGGCTTTTCTCGGCCCATCTGCCGGCACGAGACGGAACACTCAGTTTTCTCGCGTGGATCGATCCGCTGCTCCTGGCTGCCATGTTCTGGATGATCTTCAGAACTTTCGGCAGTCGAATCGGTTGCCTCTCTCTTGTGATCTTCGGTCTCGGCTATCCGTGGCGTTTTGACTGGGTTGGAGGGGCTTTCCTGCGCCAGGATTGGCTCGCCGCCATCGGAATCGCCGTATGCTTGATGAAGCAGAAGAAATTCCTACCTGCCGGACTGCTCATCGCCTACGCAACCATGGTCAGGGTGTTCCCGGGTGCATTTCTCGTCGGACCCGCCGTCGTTGCCGTTCGCATTCTTGTCAAGACCCGACGTCCGCCGGCCTGGACCCTTCGGCTCGCCACAGGCTTTGTCATCGGTGTCGTTCTCTGCCTCACGGCAGGGAGTCTGACGCCGTCCGGCGCTCCCGTTTGGAAAGCTTTTTCGGAGAACCTCCAAAAGCACCATGGAACCTGGCTCACCAACAACGTGGGGTTGGAAAACCTGGTGACCTATGATCGCGACACATTGACCCGCGCCGACGTCGATTTCAACCTGCCCGAACCCTGGCTGCGGTGGCAGGCCAAAATGGACCGACTTCACGATCAAAGGCAAGCTTTCATCCTCGGAGGCGCCATTGCATTTCTGATGTTCATCGTTCTTGCGGCCTGGAGGTGGGAACCCCATGAGGCCGCGGTATTGGGCACAGCAATTGCCTTCGGGGCGGTCATTCTCACCTGTTATTACTGGGTAATGCTGTGCCTTCTGCCCCTGAGCCGCGGACGGTGGCGCCCAACCGCAGGGTTGCTCGCACTGAACCTCGGCCTGTACGGTCTGCACCTTGCAACACCATCCTTTGAGATGATCTACGGCACGATGAGCCTGGCACTCCTGTTTTTCTTTTTGGCGTGGTTCGGACCGGATGCATGGAAGACTGTGCGGGAGATTCGGGGGCGACGGAGTTGAAGAGTTCAAGAGTAGGGTCAACCCTGTGTGGTTGCCCGTCCCCAGGCTGCTGTGCCGGTACAAGAGTCGAAGAGGTCTAAGAGTCTAAGGGCCAAAGAGCCAACAACCTCAGATGAGTGATCCTGACGGATGAGATGTGCCGAAGACGTGAGACTCTGGGGTCTTTAAAAAAAGCAGGCATACCGGTGGTATGTCGAGGCTTTTTGCAGGCCTCCAGAGGCCACGTGTTTGGTGCAAATCGCCGTTGAGGATTGCTCGTCTGAGGTTCAACTCACTGTCCGCCTCGCACCGACCAGACATAGTAGGCGTTGGTCTTTTCGTCGCTGTTGACGCGGCCGTAGTTGAAGTACACGTACCATGCCTGCGACGGGTAGTACGCGTTGGACGTCGATGACCAGTAGGGGGGGCTCGACTGCATGCCAGCGAACACGTCGCCTTCGGTCCATCGACTGGTTCCCGCAGCGTTCGATAGGGCCGGAAAGTAATACTCAAGATCCAGCAGGCTCTCCAGCTCAAAACGGCTCGGCAAACGCCAGTCGCCGGCCGCCGAGCTGTCGGTCAAACCACAGGTCCCATCAGCCAACGCCTGCGCCGCCGTCAGGGCCGTTGTCCAGTTGGCTCGGCCAGTCGTGTTCGTACCCGCCAGATCCGCACAACTGGCATCCTTCAACCACACCAGTCCCGTCAACATGTCGGTGACGGTCCCGTCAGTGTTGTCGATGAATCGGGGGTTCGGCCACGCAACGCCCGGCTGAATGTCACCGTCTTGCCCCGTGCCGG
>JAIOSJ010000169.1 GCA_021107705.1 Thermoanaerobaculales bacterium
AAACAGGAAAGGTCGTCCCGCTGAGTCTCCGGCCGCTTCGGTCCTTCATCATCCCACGCCAACCAGGCGCGATGCGTTCAACACCGGTGATGTCGCGGCGGAGCGCGACATCAACCCTGTTTCGTTAAGCCGGACGTTGGTCAATTCGGGATGCTCTCAAGGACAACAAGAACCCGTCCATCGACTGCCTTGCAAAGGCCACTGTTTCGGCTTCACTCTTTTCAGGTGGCGCAATCACTATCAGGGAGAACTCAACAAGGTAGTTTTTGATCATCACGAATCGGCTGATTCCCAGCATTGATGGGTCTGAACCGTATGGATCGGTCGTTTGGCGTATGAGCTGGTAAATGGAATCTTTTCTATTGGTATTGTTAATTTGTCTTGCGCGCTCAGAATTTTGCGCCAGGATGAAACGGGAGGAAAATGGCATGCGAAAGAAAACTACTGCTGGGGCGTTCCTCGTCGCCGCGTTGTGTGTGCTCATGATCCCGGAAGCTACCTCGGAAACACTCGATATCCAGATTCTGGTAGTGGGAGAAAAACCGCCTGAAGGCGCCTGGGTAGAAGCGACCGCCGTCGGCCCGGCAACGAACGCCGAAAAACACCCGATTCCCTTAACCGAAGGCCAAGGGACACTGGAACTGGAAACCGGGCAAGAGGAGACCTGGCAGTTGCGTGCGTCGGCCCCTGGATACTGGAGCCCCGAGGTCCGAGTCGAGACTGAGGCCGAAGATCCCGTCAAGCTGACGCTCTGGCCGGCGGTCCCTGCCGCAGCCGCCTTTCGACCCGAACGCGGAATCGACTGCGCTGAGAAGGTCCAGCTGGTACTGCAGCAAATCCCCGGCGGTTCGACGAGTCGTGAGCAGCCGGAGATCGCAACGATCCAGTGCCCAATCCTGGAGAACCAGCTCAACGGCTGTAGCCTGCCCATCGGTGGGTGGCATGTGCGAATCAAAGCGTCGGGCTTCGTTCCTCGTTTCCTTTGGGGGCTTGAAATCAGCCGGGGTCGCGATATAGATCTCGGCGAGATCTCCTTAAAAATGGGCTCTTCCCTCATCGGTCGTCTTGTAACCGAAGAGGGACCGGTGGACCCACGGCACGCCCATGTGGAGCTGCGACCCGCCATCGACCGGACACTGACAACCAGCGCTCAGAACCGGGAGTTCGAGCGATTGACGGAGGCGGTGTCCGTCAACAAGTGGGGCTACTTCATATTCGAGGCTGTTCCCGCTCGGACCTATGAGCTCACCGCGAATCAGTTGGGCTTCATGCCGACATCGCTGCGCGGAATTCAGGTGGAGTCGAATGAGACGCTCGAACTCACCGAACCGATCGTTCTGCAGAGGGCACTGACACTGTCCGTGAACATCGAACCCTCCGAGGAGTCCGAAGGCGTTTCGTGGCAGGTCCGTCTCTACGAATCGGGGACCATGAAGGAGTTCAAGAGGATAGAGGAAGGACCAACAGTAAACGGTGAATGGTTGTCACCGCCCCTGGCCGCCGGACAGTACACCATCTATGTCGTGGGGAGTCATGGTGAAAACAACAAGGTGGCGCGACAGGAGATCGAACTCAGCCAGGGCAACCAGAATGTACGGATCCAGCTCGAGCGGGTCGTCGTGCGTGGAACCGTCTCCCTCGGTGGCGAACCGATTGCAGCCCACCTTTGGTTTGGCGGGCGCTACGGAGAGCTGATCGTAGAAGTCGAAGCCGATAACGACGGTGAGTTCGAGGTAACGCTGCCGCACAAAGGACAGTGGCAAGTGGATGTCCACGACTACGAACTCAGAGTGGATACCTGCGGCATTGAGGTCGAAATCGACCCAAACGGCGACTCAGGTATCGCCGACGTGGAGATCGAGCTGCCGGGCACCGAGCTGTACGGCAAAGTGGTCGATGAACGCGGAGAACCCGTTTCTTTGGCCCAGGTCGTGATCCAGAAAATGGATGGGCCACCGGGTCCCTCGGTTTTTGAATCCGACTACCTTGGGCGATTCGAGGCGCACGGCCTACCGCCCGGCGACTACTCCGTCGAGGCGCGCGATGGCGAGCTGAGTTCGCCGATGGAAATCGTAACAGTGTCCGAAGAAATGACACCGGCGCCGCTTCGTCTGGTTCTCGGCCGGCCGCGGGGGATACGAGGAAAGGTGGTGTCCGACTCGGGCCCGGTTCCTCAGGCCATGGTCTTTGGTTACCCCTTCACCGAGCAGAGGAGTCCTGCCGTGAGTTCGATTCCGCAGACGAGAACTGAGATCGATGGGTCCTTCGAACTCGACCTGCCCGGAAACACCGCCTTCGTTCGCCTGATCGTGCTTTCATTCGGCTTCGACTTCTCTATCTCGAACCTTATGCGAATTGAGGAGGACACATCAGAACCGGTGGTCGTGGGCCTGAGCCGCCAGGGTGGAACCCTGGAACTGGCCCAAGCGACTGGCTTTGGAGTACTTGTGGTGAACGGAAAACCCGTGGACCTTGCCATACTTGAGGGCTGGGCGAGGATCAACGGCTCACCGAGACAAGTGCCTGAGGAACTCTCCGTTCCGGCGATGCCTGCCGGTGCCTACCGCTATTGCGATGTGCGTACCGTGCAGATGGCGCTCCTCGTACTTTCGGGAGCGGCGGCACCAAGCTCCGATGCCTGTTCTGAGGGATTCCTCGTCAAGGGAAACCGACTCCCCCTCGCCGTGCCGT
>JAIOSJ010000246.1 GCA_021107705.1 Thermoanaerobaculales bacterium
GCTTCCGCGCCAGAAGAAGGCCCTCCCTCGCCTTGTCAGGCTTTTCCTTCCGGAGATGCTCCTCGATGGTCCGGGCGGTCTTCTCAATCTCTTTCTGCCGCCTTTCGGCTTCCCGGAGCCGGGAGATGCCGGCCTCTGCCTGCCTGAGCAAGCCTGTCGCCTCGACGCTCGTGGGATCAACGGTGAGGGCCTCACGCGCCATCGGCGCTGCGTCTTCCCATTCGTCCTTGGTAATCAACCCTCGAACCGCATCGAGGATGTCGGCCAGCTGTGCAGCCCGCGCCTCAGCTTCTACTTCGGCCTCGGCAATCATTTCTTCCATCTCGGTGAAACAGGAAGCTTCTCCAATCCGTTTGACGGAGGCATTGATTTCGAGGCGGGCCTCCACGAATTGCTCCTGTTCCACCAGCGCCTCGATCCTCCGCACCGCCGCCTCACGCCCAGCCTTCAACTTGGTATCCGCATCGTTGAGAATCTTGAGAAGCCTGGAAATTTCGGGACTCTCCGGCACCATCCCCCGCACTGCCTCGATCTGCAGCCGAGCTTCGTCGAAGTGCTTGTTCCCGATCAATTTCTCCGCTCCCAGAAGCAGAGCTCGAACCTGACGATCGGCCTCCCCGACCGCGGCGCCCGAGGCCCCTTCGGTGGCCTTTCGCAGCTTGCCCTTCTCAGCACCATCATGGTCCGATTCGGCGACCGTCGGCGCCGTGTGGGCCGGAGTCGTTTCAACACCGAAACTTCGATTCAAATGATCTTGAGTGCTTCCGGGTTTTATGATTTTGATCTTCGAAGTCGGTAGGGCGGGAATCTCAAAGATCTCTCGGACATCATTCTCCCCGATCGGGTATTTCTCCCTCAGCTCCGAGAGCTTGGTCCGAAAGGCGCGGGCACTGGGAAACCTCTTTTCAGCGTCCTTTTCGAGAGCCCTGAGCACAATTGTCCGCAGCTCTTCAGGAATTCTTCGTTCGGGATCACTCTCTTCAAAACTCAGCGGCGTATGGAGCAAGTGACCAGAAATCAAGGATGAAATATTCTTCCCCTTGATCGGATATTTCGCCGTCAGAAGTTCGTACAACACGATCCCAAACGAGTAGAGATCACTCTTCGGCCCAATTTCTGCACCGCCTTCCGTACGAAACTGTTCGGGCGAAGAATAACGCACCTTCCCCAGGAAAGCTCCGGTGGCGGTGAGGTGTTCATCCGCCTCCTGAATTTTGGCGATACCGAGGTCAATCAATTTGATCAACAGACCGCCCTCGTCGTCTCTTGACACGAGAAGATTGTCCGGCGAAATGTCACGATGAATGATCTCTTTCCGGTGCAGGTAACCCAAAACGGCCAAACTCTGATCTGCGATTTCAATCACAACTCCGAGGGGCACCGGCCGGACAGATCGCACGAGGGCGAAGAGATCCATCCCTTCAATAAATTCCATGACCAAGAAGAAATAACCCTCTTCGTCCATGGTGAAGTCATAAACCTGAGCTATGTTCGGATGTTTCAGGCGAATCGCAACCTTGGCTTCGCGCATGAAGCGGGCCCGAAGAACCTCATCATCCGCGAGGTGCGGACGCATGACCTTCACGACCCGAACTTCGTCAAGCAGGCGATGTCGAACCTTGTAAATAGCCCCCATGCCTCCCTCACTCAACTTCTCGAGGATCTCGTACTTACCTTCGAGACGCTGAAGTGGGATTGAGATGGTCATGGCCTTTCTTCCATCTCACCAAGTTATGGAGCTTTGGCGTTCATGTCAAATGGCGAACACATCTCCACCGGCACATCTCACACGCCGGAGTCGCTCAATCCAGCTTGAAATGGACCGGCTGGATCAGGCTGATGGCGACGCTTCGATCCAGAACCAGCCGCGCAGATCACCCTCGACAAAACCGATCGCCCTGTCCTCTGGATATGTCTCGTCGATGATTTTCTTGATCTCGGCGTCAAGTGCCGAAACCAATTCCCCCATGAGTTCCGCCGCCATCGCATTGGTTGCGGCAAGGCAGAGTTCATGCCGTGCCTTCTGGTCCACCGTCATCTGGCCGGGCTCAAGGGCCTGCCAATCAACAAAGACCACTTCTTTCTCGGCCGATGCAGCAGGTTCGGGCTCGCCTGAGCAACCCAGCAGCACCATGCATCCGACCACAATCAAACAACTCAGCCGTCTCATGAGGTCCTCCTCCCAAATTTCCTCTGATCGCGTAATCTACATAGAAACTGTACCACCCTTGAGAGATATTGGGCTACATATCGATATCCAAAGTTTCGGTCTGCCTACTTGACACGCGCCTTCAAATGGGTGGAAAGCCGTCGTCGAGGATCACTGGACACGGGATCCTAAGGCTCGCGAGTAGCGCATAGCCATTCGTGGCCACGGGATGGGCAGCGAATCGCTGGCGCACTAGGTCGCCGTGGCAGGCGTTGATCGCCCCGAGAACGAGCCAGCCGGTGTCGAGATAGAGGAAGTTGTCGTTTCGACCCGACATCGTCAGATGGTTCCAGGCGTCGAGCAGACCGAAGTCGTGGAAGACGGTACCGGTGTCGAGTGGGGCGCCGGCTCCCTGCTGCTCGAAGGCGAAGAGGTTCTCCGCACAGCTGGCGTCGATTCCGTTACGAGTCAAGCTGAGGCCCATGCCGGAGATGTACGGTGTGACGACCTCGGGTGTGAACATGGTGCAACTCAGGTAGTTGCACGTCTCGGCGTCGCTGTGGTTGGCCCACCCCCACAAGGCGAGCGCCTGGTCCGCCGCCCAGTCGCGCTGCGCGGCCAGCATGTTGGCCGCCGAGTCGGCTAGAGAAAGGCTACCGATCGGCAGTTGCGAGGAGTCGAGGTAGGTGAGCGGCGCCAGCTGCAGAAACGGCCCGCCGACCGCGGTCGCCGGGATCGGATTTCCACAGCTGCAATCGCCCGGTGCGTAGAAGCGGTAGGGCCCGACCCCACACAGTTCGCACCCCTCACGGGGCAGACATTCCGACCAGAATGTCGGCGGGGCGGCGCCGGTAGCGACCGCAAGAAACTCCCCGAGCAGGGCATCGTTTCCGTAATAGTTGAGCGGTCCTGTCTCGACACCATCACACATGTGCATCGCCCAGAACAGCTGCCCCGGACAAGCGCCCTCCGCGGCCGGATTCCACAGATCGGTGAGGTCGAACATCCCGACCCGCACGCTGGCCGCCACCGTTGCGAGACTCGGCCAGCTCTGCTCCACGATCATCAACGCCGCGTACAACTGGGGAAGGTCGGTCATACTGTGGCAATCGCGAACGTCTCCTCCCGCCAACTTCCGTCGGCCGGACTGCCGGGAAGCAGGACCGTCGGTTCGGGATCGACTGGGGGAATCCCGGAGTTGAGCTTTAGCTCAAACGTGGCCGCCGGCGACGACGTGCGGTAACGGATGTACAACCGGTCGTAGCGGGAGACGTCGGTGGTGGCACCCCAGATCAGGCCGCCGAACTCGTTCGTTGCGGAGAGGTGGACCGCTAGCTCAAGGGCGTAAAGCAGCGTCGGGTCCTCTCCGGTCGCCAAGTCGTCGACAAACCTCTTTTCGACGAAGTCGTCGCTGGGAGAGGCTTGGGCGAACAGAAAGATATCAGCATTGGGCAACTGGGGGAGCACGCCGCTTGACTGGCAGACGCCACTTTCGGATTCCCAGAGACACTCGCAGCGCAGCTGGTCGTAGGGCAGGCCGGTGAACGGATCGAGGAACGCGACCAGGAGGTTCGCGGAGCTGGCGAGCAGCGGGTCGCAGACGTAATCCGCGGGGGTTTGAGCTTCGAAGGGGTGGGCTGTTGCCAACACCACGACCGAGGTGAGGACACAGATGAGGATTGTACTACGCAGCATGTTGCTCCCTTGCGTGCTTGCGTGCTATTTGGCTCTGTCTAATGTCATGTTAGTGAGATGTTAATACGGTTGACTGCAATCTGTCAAACGTTTATAATGAGTACCACATGTATAAGCATATGAAACCAGCGTTTAGTCTGAATTGTCAACACCTAGGGGTGCTCGCGTTGCTCACTCTTCTCACTGTCGTCGGCATGGTCCGAGGAATCGAATTTAATGCACTACAGGTCAACAGCATAGCGAAATGAGAATTTGCGACTCGATGAAGGATGTGACGGAAAATCCGTAGGACTCCAGCAAGAGTGAGAAGAGTGAGCAACGTGGCACCGCCCGCCACCTCGGCGACGTTGTCGCCGGCTTCGTAGGGGAACTCCACAAAGTCAGTGGGATCGTCGAGGTCCTTGGAGATGTACGGCGCAAGATCGGGCGGGTCGATTCCGAAGATCAAGGCCCG
>JAIOSJ010000303.1 GCA_021107705.1 Thermoanaerobaculales bacterium
ATCACATTGTCGCGGTCCTGGAACAGCGCCCTGATGTGCGGAACCCGACCGAGGTCGAGGTTGATCTTCACGAAACCGAGCGCGGAGCCGCGGAAAAGGCCGTTGTCTGTTCCGACGAGGAGGCTGCCGTCCGCCGCCATGAGCAGGACCTGGGGCGGTGTTGTCGGCAGGTTGTCATCGGCGGCGAAGAGACGGGCCCCGGTTGGACTCAGCTCGACCAGGCCCGCGTCGCTCGCGAGCCACAGAACGTCGCCGGCGACGGTCAGGGTCCTCACCGCACGTCCGGCGCACTCGGCGGGGAGGTCGACCGCCGTGATCACGCCATCCCGGTGGCGGCTGAGCCCGTTGGAAGTGGCGATCCACAGGCTGCCGTCCGCAGCCTCGGCAGTGGCGTTCACAAAGCCGCCGGGCAATCCGTCAGCCTCAGTGAAGGAGCGGAACCGCCCATCCTCAAGGACCGTGAGACCGTGGTCGGTGCTGATCCACAGACGCCCGCCCGAGTCCTCGAACAGATGACTGACCGTGCCACCGGCGAGGTCTCCCGTGCTGCGGGCGTCAAAGACCACGAATCGGATCCCGTCGAAGCGCACGAGACCCTCGTAGGTGCCGAACCAGATGTAGCCGTCGGTGGACTGGAGTACGGTGAGGACGCTGTTCTGGGGCAGTTCTTCCTGCCACATCCGGTGGCTGTATTGGGTCATCTGTAGCTCGGGGTCGAGGGCGGAAGCCGGCGATGCCGCAGCCAGGACCAGAGTGCCGGCAAGGACGGACAGGAGCTTTAGGCGACCGGTGAACACCTGACCATTATCGCTCAGAAATCGAACTGGCGCATACCGGAGCATTTGGACCTCCGACCAACGGTCCACCAGCCCCGCTCCGGTTGCCGGAGTTGCAGCGGCTATGAGTCTGTGTCGAGGGTGGGATAATCACGTCTACAACCGCGTCGCCCGATCTCCGAAAAACACGGCAGGGTTTGGTGTATCGGGCACCGAAGTAGGAAGCTGGTGAGAAATGCGGGTTAGGGCCTGGATAGCCGTCTTGCGAATCGTTGAATCATGTGAGGGGTTTAATGCCTTGATTAAGCCCTTCACATTTTGTTTTGTTTTCATTTTCTCCACATCAGGGGGGCCAAACAGCAGCATGATCGGTTCTCCTGTAAATACAATACACCGCTCGCTAATCCGCTCAGCGCAGCAGTGAGGCGCGAAAACGCTTCCCCTTGATGAACCCTTCATTGAGGCTTTCGACAGCGTCCTGGCTGATGGTCTTCGAGACGGCCACGTATGACAGACGATCGTGAATTTCGATTTTTCCGATATCCGAGGCGCTCAGGCCTCCAGTCTCTCCAGTGAGGGCGCCCAAGATGTCTCCGGGGCGGATCTTTTCCCTTCGTCCCCCCGAGATTTGGATCGTCTCCATCTGCGCGTCGCGTTCGAGCGCCTTGGACAGCGTCTCGACCCCGACATCGAAACTCGCGTCACGCACCAAGGGTTCGAGCCCGCTGCCCGTGAGTTTCTCAATCGCCTTGATCTTGGGTTTTTCACGGAGGGTGGTGAGCGAAATGGCAAGCCCCTGTTTGCCTGCACGTCCAGTGCGACCAATGCGGTGGATGTAGATTTCCGGCTGCGAAGGCAGATCGTAGTTGATCACGAGGTCGAGATCCGCAACGTCGATACCGCGCGCCGCCACATCGGTTGCGATCAGGATGCGCACGCTCTGGTTGCGAAACCTGGCCATCACCCGGTTACGTTCGAACTGCTCCAGATCACCATGGATGCAGTCCGCGCTCACGCCCCCGGAAGACAGCGTTTGGGTAAGCTCGCGAACCGTGACCTTGAGGTTGCAAAAAATCAGCGCCGACTCGTGCGGGTGATTCGCGAGCAGCCAACGCAAATCGTGAAGCTTTTTGTCGGAATCCGTTGTAAGCAAGAGTTGACGGATGTCGGGTGCAGCCTCTACCGGATCGTCGATCGTCACGCGCACCGCATCGTGTTGGAAGGTGCGGCTCATTGCCTCAATCGTGCCGGGAAAGGTCGCCGAGAAAAAGACGGTCTGCCGTGTCTCCGGTAGCGCGCGAAGAATCTGTTCCATATCGTCGTGAAAACCCATATCGAGCATCCGGTCAGCTTCGTCAAGCACTACAGCTTTCACCGTGTGAAAACGAATCGTGCGTCGCCGTAAATGATCGAGTATCCGTCCTGGGGTCCCTACGACTATGTGAACGCCGCGCTCGAGCGCGCTCGCCTGGCGCCTGAATGGCTCGCCTCCAGAAACCACCAGCACTTGAAGCCCAGGATGTCTGCGTCCAAGCTTGCGTATCTCGCGGGCCACTTGTGCGCTCAGCTCCCGGCTGGGGCAGAGCACGAGTGCCTTGAGCGAGCGTTTCTCCATGTCGAGCTTCTCGAGGATGGGCAGCGCAAACGCGGCCGTTTTTCCGCTGCCCGTTTTCGATTGACCGATCAGGTCCTTGCCTTGCAAGAGCACGGGAATGCTCTGGGCCTGAATCGCGGTGAGCTTTTCATAGCCGAGCTCCGCAACCACGGTCAGCAGCGTGGACGAGAGTGAAAGTAAGCCGAAGTCGTGTCGCATTAGGGAGACCATAGCAGCCGCGACCAGAAAGCCCTGGAATAATCTCAGTTCAAGCGGCGAATCCGCGGCTCTGTTCCGATGCATGCGGCACGGTGCTGTGCGTTTCGCCGGAAAGTAGGCACAGCTTGGCGACGAGGTCCTCAAGCATCTCCAGCTGGCTTTGGCTGAGACCGACAAATTCCAAGCCGGCTCGGTAGACGAGGTTCCCCGCATCAGGCTCCTTGGTGGCGCGGCACCGTTGGATCGAACCGCGCAGGTGGAGGCCCGAAGCGGACAGGGAGAGGGCTACACCACACTCGCTTCCCGGTCGGAGCGCGACGGTGGTTTCAATGAAAGCCCCGTGGGGCGAGAGATCGAGCACACGTGCCGCGTCCGAGCGGTGGACGCGGGCACGAAGGTGACCTGTTGGCTGAATGCGCTGGCAGCGCCGACGTTCGTTCATGGGTATTTGCTCCAGAACTGGGAACGAAACCAAAAAGGACGCACGTGAAATACGCCCGATTCTGATCATTCCCTGGTTGGCCAGCGTGGATACATTGATCCTAGTGTTCCGCCCCCCCCTCTGTCAAGACGAGGTTGCCGGATAGGCGTGTTGGCCTTGATGCGAGTCAATTAACAGTGAATTCGGGGATGCCGTCCACGATCCATGTAAACGCTTGACGGTACCCAGGGGTGGTGTCTAGAATCATGTTGAGTCGTAATTTATTCAAAAAAAAGGATTTTACTTGCTCTGGAGGAAGATATGCGTTTCAACGTCGATTCGGTGCTCTTGAGTCTTGTGGTGGCCCTGTTTCTGTTGGTATCGCCGGCAAGCGCGCAGAATGTTCTTACCAATCCGTCGTTCGATAGTGACGGCTCGGGGTGGACTGAGGGCAACCAGAATGTCGAGGCGATTTATCGCTCAGACGTGGGCAGCGCCCTTTTGGGCGGCAGCGGGGCCGGCTCGCTCGAGCTACGGTTCTCGTTTTGGAACGGTGGCTC
>JAIOSJ010000030.1 GCA_021107705.1 Thermoanaerobaculales bacterium
AGTGGCCGACCTCCACGGTTGGCGACATTCTCACCAACGAGACCTACTACACCGGCGTCACCTATTACAACAAGCACCGATGGGTCGGGAGCGACCGCACCGACATGACCTTTCGCAAGACCCGCAAGACTCGCGCCTACATGCGGCCGCGGGAGGAGTGGATCGCGATCCAGGTTCCTGCCATTATCGACCAGGAGACCTTTGTTCGGGTACAACAGCAGCTGAAGAAGAGCATCTCCTTCTGGTCGGCCAAGAAGACTTCACTTGAGGAAGAGAGCCCAAGGTGGCGCGGTACATCCTCAGGCCGCCCTTGAGCCTTGAGAGAATGAGTGAGATGCGGATCGTCAGCGTCATCCTGGAACATCGGGTCATCACCAGGATTCTCGCCTATCTCGCGCGAAAGGGCATCGAACCCGGACGAGGGCCACCCGAACGGTCGAGAAGTCCATTGCCCAAGACGGCTTGAGAGAGCTTCGACCCTTGGGGAGGCTTTGGACCGGTATCGGCCCGAAGCCTCCCCAAGGGTTCACGGTGGCGGTCTGGGGCGTTCGGTCCTTGATCGTCGGCGGGGACCGTCCCGTGAAGGTCAACTATCGTGGTCATCTGAGCCCAAACGGTCGTCGATGATGGTTTGGATGAGGAAAAGGAAATCACTATTCCCGGCCTCCGGGAAACGCCCAGGGTACAGACAGAATAACGAATGCCGGAGCGGACGTAATCACACCTATTCGCCGCCACTACAGGAGTGGTCCTGGAGGGGACCTCAAGCGTCGCCCAAAGGTGCGGAGAGCCCTGCTCGATCGTAAAGCTCTGCAGCTCAACTGGAATCGTGATGTCCGCTTTGACTTGGAGCACCGTGGTCCGATCAAAACCACTATCCGGATCCCATGCTCCTGCCCACCAGTCGTGACGAAGTACGCAGCGTCATCGGCTCAGGTCGGACATCTTTGCGAGCCTTCGCGCCTGCTGCAGCACGGAGACGCAGAAGGTGACGAAGGCGACTACGGCGACGAACATCAACAAGAGGTCGGCTGCCGTTGTCGTCACATAGGGCAAGCGAACCTCCGGGTTGCCGGTCAAAAAGAAACTCGTGTTGGCGAGCACGAGAATCAACCGGGCTTCGGTGGGTCCGAGCTTGCCGAATGTGATCTGGAATATGCCTTCCAGAATAGTGCGGACGTAGACGACGGTCGAAAGCAGAAGGTAGCCGATGAGCGCCAGACAGGCGATTTCGAACCTGACGAAGGGCGTCAAACCCAGGCCAAGAAAAATCAGTAGCTCGCTGACAGTGTCCGCCATGTGGTCGATGAAGAAGCCGTATTGCGGCCTCTCGATATGGCGAAATCGCGCCAACGTACCGTCAAGACTGTCGCCGAGCCAGTTGACGGCGAGGCCAGCGCTCGCCAGCCAGAGGAAACCTGCGTGATATTGGGTCAGGCAATATCCGAAAAACGTGATAGCTGCGCCCAGTACCCCGATGACGGTCAGCATGTCAGGGCTCGTCCACGTGGGTGTTCGTGCCGCAAGCCACTGAAGGGCCGGCCTCTCAAGGGGCGCCGTGATGCCACTGACCACCCGTGTGTGGTGAATGTTATTGGTCAAGGATTTGTCGTCCGTTCCACATCGGTCGCAGCATTTTCCAGTGGCCGGGTCGATTTGCGATGTGTTCTTCGGCCGCTGACAGCACCGCAAGGGTAAGCTCCCGGACGCGAGCCGGTGTGGATTCGCCGGCTTGAGTGTTGAACAGCTGGCCTGATTGCACCCGGTACCGGTTGTCCCCTTCGCGTTGCGGAACGACCAGGTAGACCGGCGAACCGTGCCGGATCGCCAGCTCGGCGTGCAAGGTCGGCAGGCGTGCGGTGCGGCCGAAGAACGGAAGATGTTCGCCGTGATCTGTGGGGATGTCGATCCCCGTGAGGACCACCCCATTACGGTCCAAGCGGGTTTCGGCTTCAGCCACAGCGGCTCGGGAGATGGGGGTGGTGAGGAGCCCGAACCGGCGTCGCACGGCGTTCTCCTTGCGGTGGCTGCCTGAAGGTCTAGGGTCGGACAGTGCCTGAATGTCGTAACCCATCAGGCCGAGGCGCAGCACCAGCAGCTCGAAACCCACCATATGCAGCCCAACCAGAACCAGCCCACGGCCTGCTGAAAGACATTTGTCAGCGAGGTGACGCGCCTGCTCGTCGATCTGACACGCTGCGATCACCGCTTGGCGACCGTGCGCCACTGCTCCGTAGAGGTCCACGAAGCTCAGAGCTGCATTGACCAGGACTTCGACCACGGCGCCATCGACGGTGGGATGGTCAGACGGCAAATCCCGCACCGTCGCCTGGTTGTGTCGAATGCAGTCACAGATTCGGCCCCGGGAGCGATGCCCGTAGCCGTGGGCGAGGCGCCTGGCCACCTGCCGCAGCCGGCGCGGAGGCAGAGTGCGTACGAGCGCGGCCGCGGCCGAGGGTCCGAGACGGCTGTTAATCGCAGTGTCGATGGTCACTCTGGTGTATTCTCGCAATCAGGAGGATAATACCTAAGCTGAGCGATTATCTCGAATCAGATGTGCAGAATTCTTGAGGCGCTGGTGCTTGAAAAAACGTAGGAAAACCCAAGGGTTTGGGGCAGATCGCCGAAAGGATCGCTCAGATTATGTCATGATGTTCCTCGAATCGCGCAACTTGCTGCGGAGGCCTCGTCGTACCGTCTTGACCCTGATAGGCGTGACGGTAGGCGCGGCCGGGTACATGACACTCCTGGCCGCGGGTGCGGGGCTCTTTGCCGAGTTTCAGGACGCCATCTCCCTACTCGGCTCGGATCTGGTGGTGCAGCAGGCGAGTGCCGCAACCGCTTGGACCTCGCGGATCGCGCCTGCCGATATTCGTTCCTTGCGCTCGGTGCCGGGTGTGAATCGGGTGACCGAGGTGGTTGTTGCCGCGACGCGTTTCCTCGGACAGAAGTACTTTATCGTATTCGGGCTCGAGCCGGAGAGCACAATTCTGGCAAAGGCCCGGATCGTCGATGGTCGCCCATACCGGGCGAACGGCGCCGAGATGATGGTCGGGCAGCGTGCGGCGAGGGCGATCGGCCTGGCTGCCGGGGACCGGGTCGAGGCGCGAGGTCGGCGGTTCCTGATAAGCGGCATCTACGAGACGGATCGCAGTATTCTCGACGGGGGCGCCGTCATGAACCTCGAAGCTGCACGTTCGATGTTTTCCTACGGCGTCGACACAACCGTTGTTTTCGTCGATGTGAAGGGTCCGCAGGCGATCGACGAGGTGATGCTCGTGATCACCGACACGCTGCCGCATCTTGAAGTGAGTCGCTCCGACATGTGGGTCTCCACCTACGAGCAGTTCGTGGTGGTTCGGCGGTTTGCCCGTGGGCTCGGCGTTTTCGCGCTGCTGATTACGGCCATGTGGGTGAGCAATACGCTGCACGTGACCATCCTCGAACGCCGAGCCGAACTCGCGCTGCTGCGTGCCGTCGGATGGCGGAAACGACGTATTGCGGTCCTGGTTTTACGCGAAGGCCTGGCCTTCAGTGTGGTAGGCGGTTTCACCGGGATCCCGGTGGCGGCGTTGATTGTCTGGGGGCTGCGTAACATTGGGGCGGCCGGCATCGTCTCTGCGAAGCTGAGCCCGGAGATCGTCGTCGAGGGCGTGGTCATCGCCGTGCTTGCCGGGCTGGTCGGTTGTGTTCCGCCTCTGGTTCGTGCGCTGCGCATGCAGGCATTGGAGGCTCTCCGTGCCACGTGATGGCGTAGGCGTGCGCGCTTCTGGTCTTCGCAAGACCTTTGACGACGGTCTCGTGCAGGCACTCGTGGACGTGGACCTCGAGATTGCTCCCGGTGAGCGGCTGGCCATCATGGGTCCGACCGGCAGTGGCAAGTCGACCTTGCTCGCCCTGCTGGCGATGCTCGACAGCCCGGATGCCGGTGAGATCGAGCTCGATGGTGAGTCAGTCTCTCGGATTCGCTGCCCCGAAGAGTGGCGGGCGGTCCATCTTGGGATTGTCTTCCAGTTCCACCATCTCCTGGCTCACCTGACGGCGGTAGAGAATGTCATGCTGCCGTTAATCGGTAGTGGTGGCCGGACGCGTGACATACACCGCAAGGCCCAGAACCTACTCGACAGCCTCGGCCTGGGCCACCGAACGTTGACGAGGGCGGCCCACCTTTCCGGAGGCGAACGTCAGATCACCGCCGTTGCGCGAGCCCTGGTCAACGACCCGAAGTTGGTGCTCGCCGACGAGCCTACCGGGAGCGTAGACTCCGCCACGGGCGAGAAAATCCTCGAGATCCTTGACGAGTGGAGTGGGCGTCGAGGCGGTACTCTGGTGATGGTGACCCACGACCCGACAGTGGCTTCATGGAGCGACCGCATCGTCAGCCTTCGCGATGGTCGCGCATACGAGGGCCGAGTTCATTGCTTGACACAGCCGACGGCAGCGCCTAAATTTTGAATTGACGATTCGACATTTCGGCGAATTGGGGGGATTGCAATGAGAGCATTCGTATTTCGCGTGGTCATGACAATTGCAGCTGTGGTTGGTGCCATACCGGCATTGGCGCAGCTGGCATCTCCGGGTTGGATCGTGCCGGTGGTCGTCAAGTCTCCCGGGCTTGGCGGAACGAGCTGGGCGGCCGACATTTTCCTGACCAACCTGGGAACCGAACAGGTGGAGCTGTCGGCCCATTTTTTCAAGGGCGGCCAGGCCAATACTTTTGACGGCGTTTTCAGCAAGCCCAATGTGCAGATTCTGCCGGGCCGTACCCTACAGGTGCTTGACGTAGTCGGCACGTGGTTTCCGGACGAGGGGAACCGGACGAAAGGGTGGTTGTTCATCGCCGACACCGGGGAGGCCGATTGCAATGACGAGGATCGGGACTTGGCGAAAGTGATCGTCTCCACCCGGGTCTACAACAAGGCCGGTGGTGGCGCCACGTACGGTCAGATCGTCGAGGCGATGTGGACCAGCGTCAACACCTCTCAGTTCCCCTCAGTATTCACCGGCGTGCGCAACGAGGGCAACGTTCAACCGGGCTTTCGAACCAATCTCGGCGTGGTCAACGTCAGTACCGCGCCGATCGAGATGGAGATCACTCTGTTCAGGGCGAACGGCTCGGTCGCCGCGCGCACCACTCGCACGATTCCGGCCCTTTCGATGGAGCAGTGGAGCCTGGGCAACCTGGGTTTTCCCACATTTTCGTCGTCGGGGGGGCGGCTCGAGGTTCGTTTGACGAACCCCAATATCAACCCCTGCGAAGACTCCGAGGAGCCCACGGTGTGTGTGGACCTGTGTGACGAGGGCTGCGATGGGAAGTACGGCTTTGGTGAGACGAAGGCATTCATCGCTTATGCCTCAAATGTGGACAACATCACCGGCGACGGGGAGAACATGATCCCCGTGGTCGATCAGATTTCCTACTTTGAGTGGGTCAGTGATTTCATCGACGCAAATTGCCCTGAGAAGACAAACGGCAAGCCTTTTCCGCTGCATCTGGCAGAGATGTTTTTTGCAGCTGAGGAGAGTGGGCCACCGACTTTTACGAAGGTCGAGGATTGACTTAGTTGGAATTGCCTTCGAAAGGAGAGTATATTGTCTTGCGAATTGAGCATATGCGCGAAATGGAGCTGTTTTATGAGTAACGACAAACCCCACCAAAAGAGCAGCTGGGAAGAGATCGTCTGGGATGAACATAAATTCAACGAGCGCACAGTCCTGAAGTCCGGCTCCTTCCTGCGCTGTTATTGCCCCCATTGCTCCCTCAGTCTGATGAAGGACGAAATGGTGCATCTCGAGACCATTAATGCCGACGGCAATTCCGGTTGGGTGCAACTCAGTCCCTACCTCAACGCCTTCGAACGCAAGAGTAATCTCCAGCTCAAGGAAGGCGAAGAGGTGGCGGACCTGCGCTGCTGGCATTGCCATGCATCGCTGCGGGCCGGCGAGCGTAAGTGTGACCGCGGCGACTCCCATGTCGCCTGCTTCCTGGTGGGGATCTCCACGGTGCGGGTGCCCTTCTACTTCTGTATGCGCGCCGGTTGCCACTGGCATCTCATCGATCCCAACGACGAACACCAGATCATTCTTGACGACAGCATGGAGTGGTAGGCCATGTCGGTTGGAAACCCCTTCAAATCTGGAAACCTACCCTTAACCGTGCTGACCCTGGTAGCGACGGCCACGGCCGTCTACGGATACCTGCAACCGGACACGTCGGTTGCAGGTATGCGTTTCTATCTCGACAACTCCGGCGGTGCGGTGGTCTTCACGCACGCCGCTCACCAGGAACACGCCTCCACATGTGTGGCCTGCCACCACGCGTTGATTCAGGGCGAAGCTTACGCGTGCAGTGAATGTCACGACGACCCCGAGTACGTGCACCATGTCTTTGCCCATGCCGACTTGCTCGAGATCGAGGATCACGCCTGCGACGGCTGTCACCCGCTGCAGCCCGACATAGCTGCGCGCAGTTGCCGTGCCTGTCATCCCTCAGCGGCGGACGAGCAAACCGTTACAGGAGAGCCTGGTAATTGCCAGCAGTGCCACGACGATCCGGACTACACGCCCGAGGATTTCTCACACGCCGATTTGCTCGAGATCGAGGATCACGCCTGCGACGGTTGTCACCGGCCTGTTCCTGTCGGCGAGGTCTATCACGAGAATTGCACCGCATGTCATCGGGACCAGGCTGCCGAGCGTTTCATTAACAACCAGGGGCAACCCCTGTGCAAGGCATGCCACCTGATCTGACGTGCGAAGGGAAAGACCCATGAGTGTCTTGGATATCCTCAAACCACCCGCCGCGCGCGTGCCGGCGCCCCTGGGCCACGTTCCGGGAATCGTCGATTTGCCCATCCCCGACCGGGTTCTCATTTCGCTTGAGTATCGTGGGCAGATCCTTTTCAGACCCCTGGTACAGGCGGGCGACGAGGTGGCGCGTTACCAGGTGATCGGTCGGTCCGAGCGCGACAACTTCATCCACGCTTCCATCAGCGGGAAAGTGGTTGAGCTGAAATCCTTGTGGTCGGCCCGTGGTTTCCATATACCCGTGGTTGTCATCGAAAAGGGCGACGCACCGCCGTTGGAAGGTGACGAGTTGTTGCGGCAGTGCGACATCGACCCGCAGTCGGCTACCCGTATGGATCTGTTACGGGCCGGCGGTGTGATCTCACCCTGGACCTTACCCGGACCTAACGACAGCGAAGTCGATGTCGAGGGCTACCCCGAGATCACGCAGGTCGTGATCAAGGGTGTGAACCAGGAGCCCACGATCAGCAGCTTGAGCTTGCAACTGCGCACGCACACGGGGGAGATGCAAGAGGCGCTGCGGCGTCTGGCCGAAATCGTGCCCCAGGCGCGGATTCTGCTCACTGTGTCTGAGACCGACGCGCAGTGGGCCGGCGAGACCTTTGCCGGTCTGGCAGAGGTCACTCCGCTGCCGAACGACTTTCGCGGTCGTGTTGAACGAAAGGTCGTGCGCCGCTTGACCGGCATCAAGGTGCCCAACACTGCATCCTTCCGGACGGGTGGCGTGGCGGTCGTCTCGTCGGAACGGTTGCTGGATATGTACGATGCCCTTGAAGGCCGCCCCTTCATCCGCAAGTCGGTTACCATTTCCGCCGGAAACGAGTTCACGCCCGTGACTGTGCGCGCGTTCGTCGGTACGCCCATCGGCGAGCTGCTGGCCAGTCAGAATCTCGTTGTTGAGGAGGGAGACCGCGTGATCATGGGTGGTCCCATGACCGGTTTCACCCAATTCACTCTGGATACGCCGTTGAGCAAGTTCCAGTCGGGCATCCACGTGATCAGAGCAAGGGATATCGTCGCCGACGTCAATCTGAACTGCGTCAACTGCGGCCGCTGCACCCAGACATGTTCGGTGAATCTGCAAGTGCATCTGATCGCACGCTGCGTCGAGTTCGACCAGCTCGCCGACGCCCAGAACTACCATCCTGAGGCATGCATCGGTTGCGGCCTTTGTGCCTACGTGTGTCCAGCCCACCGGCCCTTAGTGCAAATGATAACGATGGCCAGTCAATACGGGGGTTGATAAAATGTACACAGAAGCTCCCACGACCAAATTCAATGTCGCAAACAGCCCCCATTGGCACGACGGCAGTTCCCTGTCGGGCATCCAGCAGGCTTGGCTCTTGGCTCTGCTGCCGGCCATCATCGCCAGTACTTGCTACTTCGGTTTTGCCGCCTTGCGCGTGGTCGCTCTCGCGGTAGCCGCTTCTGTTGTGGCCGAGGTGACCTGGAACGCTCTCGTGGCCAACAGGGACCACGCCACCAATTTCAGCAGCGTCACGCTGGGCGTCCTGCTGGCCTTCCTGTTACCGGTGGGCGCAGAGTGGTGGCTGGTACTGGTCGGATCGTTCCTGACGGTGATCATCGGCAAGAAGCTCTACGGTGGCTGGGGTGCCTACCCGGTGCATCCGGTGGCTCTGGGTTACGCCATACTGGTGGTCTCATGGCCGTCGCGCCTGGACTACACCGCGTCCCTGGTGGCTCAGACCTGGTCCGTGACCATGGTCGAACCGATGCGTCTGGTCCGCACCCTTGGAGCAAGCGCCGAGGCCAGTTTCGGTTTCACCGATCTCGTGCTCGGCCGGCAAGTCGGCGGCGTTGGTAACGCCCTAGTGCTGTGGCTGCTGCTCGGCGGCCTGTTCTTGCTGTTGATTCGCGAGATTCCATGGCAGATCCCGGTCGGCGGCATCCTCGGTGTTTTGGCCTGCGCCTGGCTCCTCGGTCTGATCAATCCCGAGGGTACCGCCACTCCCGTGTTCCACCTGTTGGCCGGCAGCACGGTACTGATGGTCTTCTTCCTGGCGCCGGAACACACAACCTCGCCGGTTAATCCTTGGCCCATGTTCCTGTACGGGTTGCTCATGGGCATTCTGCTGGTGCTCATCCGCACGTTCTCAAATCACTCCGACGGTGCGATTTTCGCTGTGTTGTTGGCCAACCTCTGCAGTCCGCTACTGGATCGCATAACGCCACCGGTAGTGGGTCGGGAGGTGCAGGATGTTGCGTGAGATCGCCCGCCTGGTCCTCGTCCTGGGTACCATTTGCTCCCTGAGCGCGGCGTCCCTGGCCTACGTGCGCACGAGCTTGGCCGATCGCATTGAGATGCAGGAAGACTTCTACGTGCGCGGACCCGCCCTGGAACGTCTGTTCCAGCGGCCGGCTCAAGAGTTGCTCGCCGAGAAGTTGACTGTACCGGTGGGCGAAGAAGCCTACCCGGTGTTCTACCTGCTCGAGGCCGGCGAGGTAACGGGCCTGGCGGTCGAAGCGGCCGGCAAGGGCGGCTACGGCGGCAACATCGTTATTATGATTGGTCTGGATCCGCGTAATGACAGTGTATTGGGCGTGGAGATCGTCAGCCACAGCGAGACGCCCGGCCTGGGGGCCAAGGTGGAGTTGCAGGGCTTTCGGCAGCAGTGGACAGGCCTGACCCTCGACTGTCCGGTGGCCCTGACCGGCGACGGCGGACGGATCGACGCCATCTCCGGCGCGACCTACTCGTCTGAGGCCATGGTCGATGGGACCAATCAGGTGGTGCTCCTGCTACGGAATCACCGTGAGGAGATCCTTACACTCATAGGGCAGCGATCAACCGACCCATCCGGGGGTGAGAGCTGATGAATTTCCGTCAAACGTTGACCCACGGTTTCTGGCGCGACCTGCCTCCGTTTCGATTGGTGCTGGGCCTGTGTCCAGCACTGGCCGTGACGGCTGCGGCCGAAAACGGTCTGGGCATGGGGCTCGCCGTGACCTTCGTGCTGATCTTCTCGAACATGTTCATTTCGCTTTTGCGACGGGTGATTCCCGACAAGGTGCGTATCGCCAGTTTCATCGTCGTAATCGCCACCCTGGTGGTGCTGGTCGAACTGGTGATGAAGGCCTACTTCTTCCCGCTCTCGCAACAGTTGGGCATCTACATTCCGTTGATCGTGGTCAACTGCATCATTCTGGGCCGGGCCGAGGCATTTGCCTCGCGCAATCCGGTGCATCTGTCCATGGCCGACGGTCTGAGCGTGGGCCTGGGCTTTACGATGTCGCTGACGTTGGTCGGATCGATCCGCGAGATCCTGGGCGCCGGCACATGGTTCGGTCTGGCAGTCTTTTCCGAGGGCTTCGAAGCTTTCAGTTTCATGGTCAAGGCCCCCGGCGCCTTCCTGTGTCTGGGATTGATGCTGGGCTTGATGAACGCGTGGAGCCGCCGCCGCGGCGAGATCTTTATTCAAACCTAAGATGAGCGATTCTCACCGGCGATTTGCACCAATTCCTTGGCCTCTGGGCACTTCCGAAAATGCTCGACATACCGCCGGGTATTCCTCCGCTTTTCGGAAGCACCAGAGCCTCAAGGACTTGGCGCATCTCATCCGGCAGAACCGCTCATTTTAGGTCAAACGTAGGGGGTGTGTACCATGGACATGTTGCTGTTGGCCATCGGAGCGATCTTCGTCAACAATATCCTGCTGGCGCAATACCTGGGCAACTGCCCCTTTTGTGGCGTGTCCAAAAAACTCAGCACCGCTCTGGGCATGGGGGCGGCGGTTACTTTCGTGGCCGTCGTGGCTTCGATGCTGACCTGGGCCGTATACCACTATCTGCTTGCACCCCAGGGACTGGAGTACCTCAAAACCCTGGTCTTTATCCTGGTGATCGCCGCCCTGGTGCAATTTGCGGAGATCTTCATCAAGAAGCAGAGCAAGGTCTTGTACGACTCGCTGGGCATCTTTCTGCCGTTGATCACAACCAACTGCGCGGTCATGGGTATCGCCCTGCTGAACATCAAGCACGGGTTCGGCTTTGTGCAAACAGTGGTTTTCTCAGCAGCGAGCGCGGCGGGTTTCGCCCTGGCCATCCTGCTCTTCGCATGCGTGCGGGAGCGCCTGTTCATCTCGCCGGTACCGAGCGCTATGCGGGGTACGGCTATTGCATTGGTAACCGCGGGCGTCATGTCGTTGGCCTTCATGGGCTTCACCGGCATGACCAACTGATCAGGTACCTAAGATGAGTGATTCTCACCGGCGATCTGCACCAATCTCTTGCGCTCTGGACATTTTCGAAAATGCTCGACATACCTCCAGGTATTCCTTCGCTTTTCGGAGGCGCCAGAGCATCAAGATCTTGGCCCATCTCATCCGCCAGAACCGCTCATCTTAGGACAGGGAGTACGACATGTTGATACCGGCGATGATTCTGGGTGGTATTGCTGTGGTAGCCGCAGTGGGACTGGGCGTGGCCGCCCGCGTGTTCCACGTCGATGAGGATCCACGTATCAAAGGCCTGACCGACCTATTGCCCGGAGCCAATTGTGGTGGCTGCGGTTTTGCCGGCTGTTCCGCATGCGCCGCAGCCATTGTCGAAGGTAAGGCAGAGGTCAACGCCTGCGTGGTGGGCCAGACCGAAGTGGCCCGCAGTCTGGCCGACTTCATGGGTATGGAACTGGTGGAATCTGGACCCCAGGTGGCCTGCCCCGACTGCCAGGGCGGCGCGCGGGCCACGCTCAAATACGAGTACGGCGGTTTCGACGACTGCCGTGCGGCGATGCTCTTCTTCCACGGGCCTCTGCAGTGCGATCACGGTTGTATCGGTCTGGGTACCTGTGTGCGGGCTTGTCAGTTCGGCGCCATCACCATGGGTGAAAAAGGCTTGCCCGTGTTTGATCCCAACCGCTGTGTCGGTTGCGGCGCCTGCGTTCGTGCCTGTCCCAAGGGCATCATCAGCATCATCTCCGAGACGACCAAGATTCTGCACTGGAACCTCTATTCCGAATGCCTGGCGCCCTGCCGGCAGAAATGTCCGGCCCAGGTCAACGTGCCCAAATACATCGAACACATCAAGAACGGCGAGTACGATCTGGCTCTGTTGACGGTCAAGGAGAGGAATCCACTGCCTCTGAGCACCGGTCGCGTGTGCCCGGAGCCCTGCGCCCTGGCTTGTCGTCGGCAGACCGAGGACGAGCCTGTGGCCATCAACTATCTGAAACGTTTTGTCGCCGACTGGGAGATGAACTCCGGCCACCGACTGCATATCCCGGTAGCGCCGGATACGGGCAAGAAGGTCGTGGTCATCGGCGGTGGCCCGGCGGGTCTGAGTGCTGCCTACTACCTGCGACGCCTTGGCCACGCGGTGACCATCTTTGAGCAGATGCCGGCATTGGGCGGCATGCTGCGCTACGGCATCCCCGAGTACCGGCTGCCCAAGGCTATCCTGGACTGGGAGATCCAAGGCATCCTGGATTTGGGAATCAAGGCCCGCACCGACGTCAAACTCGGTCGCGACTTCACCCTGGACTTTCTGCGGGTGGAAGGCGCCGATGCCATATTCTTGGCCGTGGGCGCCTGGCGTGATCGCGAGCTGGGCCTGGCCAAAACCAAGCCTGCCGGCGTGGTCAGCGGCATCAAATTCTTGGAGCGTTTTCAAGAGGACCCGTCGATACGGGTGAAAGGGCATGCGATCGTCATCGGCGGCGGCAACACCGCCATCGACGCGGCGCGTACATCCTTGCGGGCCGGCGCCGAATCGGTGACCATCGTTTATCGCCGTTCCCGCGACGAGATGCCGGCCAACCCGGTCGAGATCGTGGCCGCCGAGGAAGAGGGTGTGCAGTTCCATTTTCTCTGTGCGCCGAACCGGTTCATCACCGAGGACGACAAGCTGGTGGGCCTCGAGGTTCTGGGCATGAAGTTGGGCGAACCCGACCCCAGCGGCCGCCGCCGGCCGATGCCGGTCGAGGGATCCGAGGAAGTGATCCCCTGCGAACAACTCGTCGAAGCGGTGGGTCAGATGCCTGACCTCGACTTTCTGCAACACGATGGCATGCCGACCCTGCCGACCACTCGCTGGACGACCATCGACGCCAAAGAGCACACCCTGCAAACCGACGTGCCCTACATCTTCACGGGCGGCGACTGTTTCACCGGTCCTGGTCTGATGGTCGAGGCCATCGGCGCCGGTAGATTCGCGGCTCGCTCCATTCACTTCTACATCACCCAGGGCGAGATCCCCCCCATCGAGCACCGGCAGACGAATCTGGTACCCGACTCGATCTTCGACTCCATTGTTGGTGTGGCGCCCCTGCCAAAGGTCCATGAGCAGGTAGTCGTGTCGTTGGAAGATCGCCTTGGTACCTTCAAGGAAGTCGAAGGAACCATCGACGAGGAGGACGCCATCTACGAAGCGTGTCGCTGCCTCAACTGCGGCACCTACTGCTACGACCACGACATGGAAATGATCCGGCTCCAGGCCCAAGAAGAGGCGGCGGGATAACCCGCGCACCTGTACCAGATCAGACTGGTGGAGCGAAGCTCGAAAACCGAGGCAGTTCTGCGGCGCGCGTTGGAACGCGGGGAAATTGACTTGATCTTGGCCGGAGATGAACTCAAAAAGCTGAGCTTTGCGGAATTTGACTTCGATGAGGCCGGCGCGACTCGAATGCCGTCGCTGGTATTGTCTGCGGGGCCGGTGTGTCGTTTGGCCGACGTCCTCCTCCTGGGCCCGCAGACGATGCGACGCTGGTGCGCCGTGAGGTGCACCAGAAGGCTGGTGTCACAATCCAGGCCGCCAAAGGAATGTCGCTCAAATATCCGGTCCCCACGCTGCGGGCGCCCCAACAATCGATCGATCAACGTCCCCACCCGTCAATGTTATCGTCGGAGGGAGAACAATGCCGCAGCCCCACGCATCACCGATCGCCCTCGCCGAAGTCTTGAACAAGAACCCTGATGTGGTGAGCTGGTGGGTTGGCGAAAACATCCGACGACGTCTGGACGATCGCGGTTTTGCGGCCGAACTCGACCGACTTCTCGCCGGCAGGACCGGGGAGTGGCCCACATGAGCGGGAAGGACGGGCCTGGCACGGGTGCCCCTGGCATTTCGACGGGGGCCCATGACTTCTTGGAGACCGTGCTCCTGATATTGCTGTTCGTGACTGTTTTCACCGGGATCCTCTTTGGTCTTCGCTACGAGAGTTACAGCCCGCTCATCGGGACATTCTCGGGTTGGTACCTCATTGCCGCCCTGGCTCCAGCGGTGTTCGTGCTTGTGGTGATTTGCGGTTTGTTGCTGCGACCCTCGCTGTGTCGATGTGTGCCGGCTATTGGAGGTCGCATCGCAGCACCGGTGGTGGTCGGGAGCGCGATACCGGTCTTGATTGGGGTCTTGCTGTGGACCTCTGAAGTGCCCGAGAGCCGGCTCGCCCTGGCGCTGGCCGTTGCCGTGCCTGCTCTCGGTGCATTGCTTGCTGCGCGGGCGTCGGCCCGGCCGCAGTTCGTGCTCTGCGTCCTGCCGATCGTTATCGTCGCCGCCGTGCTCCTGATGGTGGAGGTTCCCCTGCTGGCGCGGAAGGCGCCGGCGCGCTGGGGTGATGACAGGCTCTTCGCCTACCTCCATCCGAAGGAGCCACCGTTCATGGGTCCCGGCGGACGCCTCAGGCCGAGCATCGATTGCGACCAGATGTCCGCCGAGTTTCCGCGTGGCGTCGCGGTCATCACCAATCGGGATGGGTTTCGTAATGGTCGCGAGTTCGGCTGCGCGCTGGGTGATGAGACGAGAGTTCTGAGCCTGGGGGACTCCTTCTCGACCGGGTATGCGATGCCCCAGGACCTCTTCTTCGGTTCGCTTTTCGAAAGGGGTTTGCGAGAACGGATGCCGCAGCGGAACATCGTCGTCCTGAACGCCGAGGTGTCGAACCCCGCCCACGGCCTGTACTACCTGCAGGAGTTCGGCCTGCGTTACCGGCCACGGATCGTGCTCTACGGGTTGTCGGGCAACGATCTCGTTCAGACGGAGCACTTCTTCGGTCCTCGGGCACGCTTCACAATGGACGCAAACGGCGTCATCGTCGCCAACCCCGACTTTGACCGGCGGCGGCAGGGCCCGATCGTCAGGTTCCGCGATTTCGCCTATCCGAGCGCGACGCCCACGTCCCGCAGGTCGGTTCTGTCGGCAGCACGCCGGACCGGCGATGGCTGGGTGAGGCATTTCGGCGGGTTCGGGGTTTCCTCGTGGCTCGGATCGTGTATGACGTTCAAACCGCGGCCGGTGCCCATGTTCAGCTATGCGGAGGCTTTCGAGCGCGAGGACGGGAGAAAACGGCTCATCGACGGGCAGTCGGACCTCGGACTCTACTATCCTCCGGGCGCGTCCGTGGTTGAGGGTGTGTATCGGCAGTTCTTCGTCGTGCTCGAAGGGTTGCAGCGCACGGCGGAGCAGGCCGGCGCCGAACTCGTCCTGGTGATCTTTCCGCAACGCTTCCAGTTGCAATCGCGGGACTGGGAGGTCATGTGCGACCATTGGTCTCTTGACGATCAGCTCTTCGATCTTTCGCGGCCGAATAGGCGGATCGTGGAGCGCTGCGCGGTCGCCGGCATCGAGTGCCTCGATCTTCTCGCTCCGATGCAGGAGGCCGCGGCACCAAATGAGTTCTATCTCCCTGGGGGTGACATGCACCTCAACTCAACGGGCTGTCGGGTCGCTGCCGGAATTACGGCCGCTTTCGTCGAGGGAATTCTCGCCGGAGAAGGCCCTGCTTCGGTGCCCATCGGTACCCGACCAGACGAGTCCGACGACACGTCACCCAGTACTGATCCCCAATGCCTTGATCCTCCGGTAAAGGGTGGCTCGACTGAGGCCCAGGCGTTCGGCGGCGGCATCCACGTTTTGCTCGGCGGTATTGAGCGCGATGGAGATTTCATCTCGTTCCACACGTTCGAGAACGGAGGCCAGGCTTTGGCCGGAGTTGATTTTGGAGGCCGAGAGAATTTCTTCGGAGAGCCTGCTGGTGTCGAGAAGCTCCCCCTGTTCGAGGAACAGCGCTGCCCGAGTCATCTCATTTTCGAGCTGGCGGATGTTTCCCGACCAGCGAACGGCAAGCAGGGCGTCGAGGGCAGCTCTTGAGATTCCACCAACTTTGACCCCATTCTTCGTTGCGGCGTGAGCCAGAAAATGGGCGGCCAGGTTCGGGATGTCTCCGCGTCGATGACGCAGGGGCGGCAGTTCCACAACCCAGGTGGCGACTCGGTGGTAGAGGTCGGTTCGAAAACTGCCGTCATTAAGCATTGAGCGAATGTCCTGATTGGTCGCGGCGATGATCCTCACATTGACGCGATGGGGTTGGGCGCTTCCGAGTCTGTAGACCTCACCGGACTGAAGAACACGAAGGATCTTCGCCTGGGTATCAGGGGTCATGTCACCGATCTCGTCGAGGAAGAGGGTTCCTTCGTCAGCAAGCTCAAATCGTCCCGGACGTGCATCGACGCCGGTCGCAACGCCTTTCTCAATGCCGAAGAGTTCGGACTCGAGAAGGTCCCCGGGGAGGGAGGCACAATTCAGGCCCAAGAAGGGCTTTTGCGATCGGGGTGAAGCCTGATGCACGTAATGGGCCAGAATCTCCTTGCCGGTGCCGGACTCCCCGAGAATCAGCACACCGACATCTCCACGAGCGACTCGCCCGGCATCAGCATAGATCTTCTGGACTCGTCTCACGATGGTGGCCGGCGCCGGGAGTGGTGGGTAGCCTGTCGTTGGGATCGGCGTTGGACCTTGGTCTCGGCTCTCGGCAAGTGAGATCAACTGGGTGCCGATTTCGATCATCGGTGTGAAGGCGGTTGCCAGGTGAGATGTCGGGAAGGTTGCGCACAGATCGGCTTCGCCGGTCGATGTATTCACGCACGATTCCGAATGGGCAGCAGTTGCCCCCTCATGCTTGGCGGTGAACTCGACACCTTCACCCCGATGCACGGTCAGTTCGAGGCAGGGGAGGCTGTCGAACAGGGCGGCGCCCACCGCCCGGGTCATGGCTCCGGCATCGGTCCCCCGGGTCAGTTGAGCGAGCAGTGCGGGGAGATATCTGGTTGCAAAGGCCTCCGAAGGGCCCGCGGAACAGGTGCTGTGGTTGGTGGGGTCCCCATCCTCTCCCGTCTTTCCCGGGTGTTCGGGGAAAACTAGGGCGGGCTCGAGGTCGGATTCGGGAATCTCCTCGAGGAGAATTGGGACGCCGCCAATTAGGACGGTCCGGCCCGGCTGCAGGTCGATGGTCTCGATTTTCTTTCCCCCGATGCGGACCCCGTTCCTCGACCCCGCATCTTCGAGGACGACCTTGTTCTCGGTGACCCGGAGTACGGCATGTTGGCGGGAAACTGTTGGGTGAGGTATCGAGATATCACAGTCGGAGCGGGATCCCACCGTCAGCTCGCCGAGGCCCAGGGCAACGCGGAAGTTCCGGTCGTCCAGTCGAATCAGAATGCGCCAAGCCATGAATGCAGCATACCGGAGCACGATGAAACGTGGGCAATCCTGGCGAAGTCTCAACTAACCACAGCCTGACCGTTCCCGCCGGGTAGCTATCAGCCGAGCCTCTAGCCCGCATTTCTCACCAGTGATCTACTGCGACACCCGATACACCTTACCCTGCCGTGCCTTTCGCAACTCGCCCTCCTCAACGGACTGTCAAGTACGCCTACGTCGGCCAAGTCACGAAAAACCCAGCATGGCACGGCGTCTCGGGCTTCTCGCAACGAAGACTGGTGAGAAGCTTCCCACGAGCCGCCCTCGGCTCGACCCATCGGAAGGAAACTCGAGGCGTGGAGCTTTTCCCTGAATGAGATTTAACGTCCAACGCTCAACGTCCAACGTTCAACTTCGAAGTCCGGACCCGGGCGCGTTGGCAACGGCAGACTGTCCAACAGCACACACCCCTCAAATCAGCGGAT
>JAIOSJ010000438.1 GCA_021107705.1 Thermoanaerobaculales bacterium
CGGAGATCACGGCCCTGCAGGTCGAGTTCGGAGACCTTATCCAGAATTCCCTTTGGAAGGGGTAGGTCCCGAATCGTGCCACCTCCAAGCACAGGCGCATACAGTGCCGGAGTCCCGACAACCACCGTTGAACGTAAGCGGAGACTTCTATGCAATGGTGAACCCTCAACATCGAATAGAAGGTATGTTACAAAAGAGGGATAACAGGGCGCGACTCGTTTGCGAGACCAGAAGTCTGAAGGCTCGATGCCAGTGAGCCACGACACGACCCGAACAACTGTACGCTCCGGCCAGCCGAACGCTGTCTCGGTTATCACTCCAGGTTGCACCGCCGCGCAAAGTGAGAAAGCCAGAACACACGCAAAGAAGGCCGCCGCGAATATGGTTGCTGGTGGTGCAGGCAACTCTGCAGGCTTTTCGGCACATTGAAAGACAGCGGCCGCAAGCTCTCCAACGCCTTGCGGTTTTCTGAGGCCCCAACGGCCGGGAAATGTTCGGCGGATCGCTGCCCAACAGGGGGTCAACTTGCGTCGGAGCCAATGGGTGACTGCTCGTGGGCTGGTCGGGCCGTTGATCACGAGTGACCATATCCACCAGCAGAGCGCGACATCTGCCATGACAATCGTCCTGTGCCACCATGTCATGCCTAGAGAATGAAACGGCAGGAACTTGACTTGAGCGTACAGCAAGACAAGCAGTGGAAATCCAACCAGGGTTGCGAAAACCGATGCCAAGCCTGCAACCCGAGTCAAGCGCGGTCGTTCCTCCGACTCTACGATCGTCAACAGCACAGCAAACGGCCACACAAGATACGGCAATTCGTTCACGTTGTGGCAAGGCGAGCGGGCACCAAGCTTCCTAAGTCTCGAGACCCTCTCCATCAGGGCAGCCACCTTCAGAACGAGTTCGAGGTGAAAGACCACAACAACCGCCGGCGCAAAGAGGTAAAACTCGTGGATTGGTAACGGCAGGCCGAAGAAAGGAAGTAGAACCGGCGTTGTCATGAGGAGCTGAAGATCTGTCGTGGACCAAACGATCACCCCGATATATGCGCACAGCGACAGAAATACCAAGTACACGCTGCGTGCATGTTTTGCTGCCTCGTTGATGGACTCACGCAAGTCGCTCAGGACAGCACTGGATTCCTCTTTCAATTCTGAGTTGATTATGGCGCTGGCCATTGGCTAATTTCCGGTCTTGACATCGACCTTGAGAGAACCACCCGAAATCCGCAGGATCGAACGTGGGCACTCACTGGTATCGACCAAGTAGCTGGGAAACTCCGCAAGCTGCAGGTTGTCGGAGCCTAAGGGTGTCTGGATACGCACAACCAGCTTTGAATCGTTGACGAGGGCGATTCCTCGGGGTAGCTCAAGGCTGGTCGAGCCCTCCAGGTGATAGGGAACTGGATCCGTCGGGTACCCTTCTCCCTCCACAAAAACGCGCAGGGTCGCAGAGTTCCCTATCCCTTTCAGCTCGATGGCAAATTCACCCGTGGCTGTGAAATTACACCTGCCGTCGGGCTGCGGTTCCACACCGATGCTGATGGCAGTCAATTCGGGGCCGAAGGAGATCACTCCCTGTTGTCCTTCAGCCCCGATCGGGCCGGTGTCCCCTTTGGGCCCGGGATTGCCCGCGGGTCCTGGGTGCCCCCCTCGACACCAGGTCGACCCACTACCACCCGCTCCCCCAGGTCCCCCTGGACCACCGTCGCCGCCCATGCCCCCAACACCGAAATCGCCAGGAGGTACGATCGGCACGATAGAGCCAGCTCGGAAGGCACTCCCCGCTTTCCCGAGGAGAATCACTCGGCCACCGGTTCCGGCGGTTCCACCCTTTCCCCCGGTTCCACCCTTTCTCCCATCCCCCCCTTGTCCGCCGTTTTCGCCACCTCGGCGGCAGTCGAACAACCCATCAGAACCATTACGGCCGCGCCTCCCCGAATCTCCGCGCGCGCCCTGTGGGCCCATCCCCCCCCTGCCGCCGTTTTGGCCGACAAGCTCAATCTTCAGGAGACCATTGAATTTGCGGATGACGTTCAGCCGGAACTCACCGCCAGATGCACCATCGCGCCCTGGTTGACCGTTGGCTGCAACAGGAGGAGTCGTATCGTTAGTCGGGAAAGACCGTACCTTGGGGTCGTTGAACGCGTCGAAAACGAGAGCGTTGATTTCGACGAAGTTGCCATTCGTAAGGATCGTGGCACCATTTTTTAGTGTGACTTTGTTGAACCACAAAGCGTAAACAGACCCTTCCCCTATAGACCCGATGACCAGGGCCTCTCCGTCGAGAGTGAGGTCCGGGCGACGCTCGAGCTCGTTTACCAGAGTTTCGGTTGAGACTGTGCTGTCAAATGGCGCCTTGGCCTCGGGCGCAACATCATTAATAGTCATCGCTGGAGAAACCGGTGCAAGTAACTGGAAAGCAGTGGCCAAAGAGGCGCCCAGAATGATTGAGAACGGACGAATTGGTGCGAACATCTTTTCTCCATTTTTCGGTCATAATGTTGTTGAAGAGGTTCCGTTCAAACACGCTTTGCGGAACAGCTAGGTGGTCCTGAACCCGCTCATTCATTTGACCTGATCTCACCAAGCAGGGAATTCGAGTTCGTTGTTGGTGTAGTACCGATAGAGCCACCCGC
The DNA here is from genome assembly GCA_021107705.1 of Thermoanaerobaculales bacterium. Taxonomy (GTDB): domain Bacteria; phylum Acidobacteriota; class Thermoanaerobaculia; order Thermoanaerobaculales; family Sulfomarinibacteraceae; genus JAIOSJ01. The sequence continues at coordinate 2,642 of JAIOSJ010000438.1, forward strand.
GGGTTTTTCCTCCCGATTGCAGGCCCAATGGAACGGTTTCCCTGAAAACGGTCGCGGTCCGGATCAACAATCTCCGGAAGTCTGGGATCGGATGGCAGCCTGAGCAGGACCGCATAATCGACCTAAGATGCATTCAACCCCCCGCCAGCTGGACGACCTCCAGCCACTGCTTTGGTTGCATTATTGAGCCGACTGTATCGTCGTACCGGATGACGGTAAAGGCGACGCAATCTCCGGAGATGAGTTTGGTAGTTCGATGGGACGCGATGGTCAGCGGAATCGCATTCCGGTTCCTCCAGAGGCCGTAGTCATGCTTGTGGCCGAAGAGCAAGAGTTCACAGTTGCCCGAAACTGCTTTCTTGAATATTTCGCCCCCGTAGAGCTTGAGGTTTGTACTGTGTACGAAGGGGTGATGGTGGAGAAAGACGATTCGGGTCTTGTCCGACCGTTTGACCAACTCTCGGGAGAGGGCTGAGGCCAGGGTGTCGCTGATGAAACCGCACGAGGTTTTGGCTTTGTCTTTTGGGTCTCCAGAATCAACCCCGAAGAACACGGTGTTCTCGTGTTCCCAGATGCCGAGGCCATCGAACCCGGCCGGTGTGTGACCCTTCTCGAGCCACGGGACCTCAGATCGCCCCCATCCCAAAGGGGATCCGAGGTACTTGATCCAGTTCTTCCAGGCATCGGGCCGGAACTTTGCCACGATACCCTTCCACGCATAGTCATGGTTTCCGGGCACCGCCAGGATTGGGTTCGTCTGAGCGAGGCCGTCCAGCAGTTCTCTGGTCGTCCGAAACTGGGGCTTCGACGCCGAATCGGTGAGGTCTCCAGTTATCAGGACAGGCACGTCCGGATAGGCTGCGGCGATCTCCTCGAAGATGAGTTTGACTCTCCCAAAAACGCCTTTATCGCGACCGACATGTAAGTCACTGAGGTGGATGATCGTTTGCATGACAACTCCAATCAAGGTCGTTTCGTTGCGGTATTGGCTGGAACTCTCCGATGCCGACATCCGTTCCAAATTTCCTGAGGAAAGACGATGTACTCAGAAAAGGGAAGATCGGGGACGCCAATGTTCGTATTGAGATCAATTCCGTGCTTCAGGTACGCCAGGTAGGCCAGCTGACTGCAGTAGAAGCCGTGCTCTGTTCTCGAATCGAAGAAGTTCATGTTGTACAGATTAAGTCGCCCGTTTGAAGGGGGAGACCGTTCAGTGAATAGCTATGCACCATCGTTCACCTCTCAGTTCGTAGGCTTTCGCGGCGGTTGATTGTTGAAATTCAACTCTCTAGGATTATATACTACTCAAGCTCTACATTGTCAAGAGGCTGGTTAGTAATGTGCAAGCGTATTATAAACTACAGTCTCTACCATGTTATGCTTAGGATTGCGACGGTCGATATGCTGTCTGCATGGCCTCTGTTGTTTTGACGGTCATCGCCGGCGCCAAGGGGGCCATTGCAGGGGGAAGACGGACCAGGGAGGGGAACATGGCGGAGAGCACGACGTTAACTGCCGAGGGGTTCGTGGAGAAAAGCCTCAACCATTTCATGAGCGATATTACGGACAAGGTCTTTCTGATGATTCAGAACGACCACAGTCTTATGCAGGAGTACCTCGACCTTGTTCGTGTCCGGGACGGCAAGCGCCTCAACGCCTACATTGGCAAGTTGATCAAAGAGAAGTTCCGGCTTGACGATGTCATGGAATCCGGGCAGCCGGCGAAAAGTACGTTGATCAAGGAGACCTATACGAAGCACTGCCTCAAACGGGGGTTGGGGGCGGGTTAAGGGTCTGCGAAACAAAAAGTCCGTGGAATCCGCGCCCAGATGTGCCGAGGATTCGGTTCGCCCGATTGAGAGAAAACGGAAGTGTGGCCCGAGCTGTTCGGACTCAGGTTCTTTGGTGGCTCGGTCTGTTTCCGGCGACATGATGCTGACCATGCTCGGGTCGTCGAAAAGGCTCTTTTCGGCCGACATCATGGGCACGGCACGGCGAGGGGGAGTCGGTTTCCCTTGACGAGGAATCCCTCAG
>JAIOSJ010000184.1 GCA_021107705.1 Thermoanaerobaculales bacterium
CACTCTTCTAACTTCACCCTTCTAACTTCCGCTCCGGCGGGGGGTGTTACCATGATTGATGAAGGATTCATGAAGCATTCTTGCTTTCTTTACCGGGGGGTTGGAACATCTCCAGTGACACTCGGTCCTGTCCATAGCCCCTTCCTTTTGCCTCAGGGGCTGCACATAAATACGTTCCGATTTTCGAATCCCGCGGGAAGCCGTTTCGTGATCAATTCGAACAATGCGTCTGATGGAGGAGGAAGGGTGAAGGAGGAAGTTAGAAGGTAGAAGAGGGAAGGAGGAAGGATGCAGCGGAGTCGTCTCACATGACAGACCCGCAGGGATCCACGATGCGATCTCCGGCTTCAATGCGCGGCCCGGTTCTGTGGGTCATCATCCTGGCAGGGATGATGATGATGGTCATGACCTATTCACTTGTCACGGACACTCGAACAGTAGCGGTTCACGGCCTACTTGCTGATGCTGCGATGGAGATCAAATTCGAAGCTGCCCTCTTCCACCTGTGGTTCGAGGAGATCATCAGTGGTGACAGAAATGAGGATGTTCCCACGGTTTGGAATCACCTGGACCAATGCGACTGGTATGCCCGAGCCATGCTGGATGGAGATGAGAATTCCGAAGGTGTGTTTTCGCCGCTGGAGGATCCGCTCCTTCGCCGCGAGATCGAGGATGTACTGACTAAAATCTCGGATTTCCGGGTGATCGCCGAGGAGAGGTGGATGACTTCGGAACAGTCGGAAATTGGGTCGGAGATCGACCAGCGCTTCGATGCCGTTTTCGAGGATTTTCTCGCCCAGGCTGACGAAGTGGAGACCTCTCTCCAGACGGCGATCTTCCCGGGTGTCATTGAATTTGGGCTTCTAGAAGTCCTGCACAGGGTTTGGCGTACAGGTAAGCCCGAGCATTTCCCCATCTCCTGGTATGAGGATGATCGAATCGAGGGTTGGCGCGAGAACTACATCTATCGGCTTCCTTCCGGGGAGGTTGTCACAATCTACGACGATCTGACAGAGCGGAAAAGGGCCGAGGCGGAGTTGGAGAACCACCGTGAACATCTCGAAGAATTGGTCGAAGAACGCACTGCCGCATTGCAGGTCGCCAACAAAGACCTTGAAGATTTTGCCTATTCCGTGTCACACGATCTCAAGGCCCCGTTGCGGGCCATTACCGGGTTTTCGGAGATCATCTCTCGAAGGCACCGGGAAAGTTTGAACGAAGAAAGCCGACGTTACTTCGACCACATCCAGGTCGCGGGCGTCAACATGAATCGTTTGATCGAAGGCCGGTCGCTCTTCGACCTCTTCCCAAAAGAAGCCGAACGGTATTACGAGGACGACCTGGAGGTCATCCGTACCGGCAAAGCCAAGCTTGGCATCCTCGAGCCGCTGCAGAGTTCAACCGGTGAAACGGGGTGGTTCATCACCGACAAGATTCCTCACTGCGATGCGGCGGGGGAGGTGATCGGTGTGACTGTCTTCGCCATCGACATCACCGAGCGCAAACGGGTGGAGGACAAGATGGAGAAGCGCAGCGAGGAGCTGCGCACCATGGTCAATGTCATGGCCGGTCGTGAGAACCGTATGGCGGAGCTGAAGGAGACGATCAGAAAACTACGCGCCCAGCTGGAAGATGAGGGGATGACGCCGGTGGCGGATGATCCGCTGATTGAAGGTAGAAGAGGGAAGAGTGAAGGGTGAAGTTAGAAGAGAGAAGTGGGAAGAGGGAAGGTAGAAGGGTGAAGAGGAATATTTGTGAGCGGACGTTTGGATTTTCGGTGAGGATTGTGGGGTTATGCCGGAGATTGGACGAGTTGTCGGGAGTTGGGCGGACGTTGAGTCGACAATTGTTGCGCTCGGGGACTTCGATAGGCGCGAATGTGGAGGAGGCTCAGGGAGGGCAGAGTCGGGCGGATTTCATTTCCAAGTACAGTGTTGCTTGTAAGGAGGCACGGGAAACGCATTACCGGCTCCGTCTCCTCGTCGCGACGGGGATCGTGACGGAGGACAATCTCGCTTCGCTGATTCAGGAATCCGACGAGTTGATAGCGATCCTGACAACCATCATCAAAAACACAAAGGCAAACACCCAATGAAACACCCCTTCCCCCTTCTAACTTCACACTTCTCACTTCAGCAGCTCTGCGCCACCGTCCTCGCGGCGCTCATACTGTCGGCCGTCGGTTCGGCGTTTGCACAGGCGCCGGTCCCTTCGGCCGAAGATGTGCCCGAACCGGTTTTGATTGGTGTGTTGGCCAAGCGCGGGGTGGACCGCTGCCTGGAAAAGTGGGGGCTGACCGCCGAATACCTGACGAAGGAAATCCCCGGGTTTTCCTTCACGATCGTGACGCTGGGTTTTGAAGAAATCGATCCGGCGGTTGAGCGACATGAGGTCGATTTCATTCTTGCGAACCCCTCCTCCTATATCGAGTTGGAGATGAAGTACGGCATCAACCGCCTGGTAACCCTGAAGAACCGGAGCACGACCGGTCCGGTGACCGTCTTCGGCGGGGTGATCTTTTTTCGGGCCGACCGCGAAGACATCCAGGATCTTGGTGACCTGAAAGACAAGTCCTTCATGGGGGTCAATGAGTTTTCGTTGGGTGGATGGCTGGCGGCCCGGCAGGAAATGAAGGAGGTGGGAATAGATCCTTACCGCGATCTCCGCAATCTCACCTTCGCCGGAACGCAGGACGTGGTTGTCTACGCGGTTCGTGACGGCAAGGCCGATGTGGGGTCTGTCCGCACCGACACGCTCGAACGAATGGCGGCCGAGGGTCTGATCCGGTTGGAGGATTTTCGCGTCTTGAGGCACGATCGCATTGGCGAAGAGGACTGTCAGTTTCCTTTCATGCACACGACCGACATGTACCCGGAATGGCCGATGGCCAAGCTGGATCACACCTCCGACGAGTTGGCCGAAAAGATCGCCGTCGCCCTGTTGACCATGCAGGAGGAGAGTCCGGCAGCCAAGGCGGCCCGTTGCGTGGGCTGGACGGTCCCACCCAACTATCAACCTGTTCACGATTGTCTCAAGGAACTGAAGGTCGGACCGTACGAGGACTACGGCAAGGCCACATGGAGACAGGTGCTCGGCCAGTACTGGATTGCCCTGCTCACCGCTCTGGCGTTTCTCCTCGTCAGTGCAGCTTTTGGACTGCATGCCACACGGAGCAAAAAACGACTCCTGATTTCGAGGGATGCACGTCGAGAAAGTGAGGAGCGCTTCAAGACGATCTACGAAAACGCGCCGGTGTTGATCAACGCGTTCGATGAGAATGGGGGTTGTGTGCTGTGGAACAAAGAATGTCAAGAGACCTTCGGCTGGACTCTCGACGAGATCAAAGCGCAGCCCGATGCGTTGACGCTGCTTTATCCTGATCCTGTCCAGCGTGATGAGGTGATGCGGACAATCTCCAGTGAATCGGATGGGACATTCAGGGAATGGCGCCCGTTGACAAAAGATGGCAGGACGCTCATCACGATGTGGGCAAACTTCCGTCTTCCCGATGGTATGGCGTTTGGCCTGGGCCATGACATCACCGATCGCAAGCGGGCCGAGGCCGAACTGGAGA
>JAIOSJ010000084.1 GCA_021107705.1 Thermoanaerobaculales bacterium
CCCTCGCGATAGCTCTCGCGGACGAGGACGGCTGGTGGTGAATTGCGGTTTGGAATCTCTGTTATGTACATGCCTACTCATAATACACGGTTATCCACGCATGTCAAGCCTTTCTGATGATTTCGCAAGTACAGTTACATGCCTACAATTTGTAACGCAAATACACCGCAACCTATTCCGTTACAGTTATTTAGCCCTTGACCGCCCGGGGAACTTCAGGCTAGGAGGGTGTAGGGCATTGAATCAGCGCAGCCTTTCGGGTGTCGTAAAGACCCTTTTTCGTTGCATCCTCGGCCCGTACGGTGAGTACAGCGTCACAAATGCGCCTCAAATGGCACTTTTCGATCCTCCGAAATCCAACCGCCGTCAATGCCCTACACGCTCCTAGGCTCGAGGTCCCTACCAGACGATCTCCGCCATCGAACAGTTGATTCCGCTGCCGATGCCCATGAGGGCGATTCGGTCTCCGGGCTTCAGTTTGCCGGCCTCGTAGAGTTTGGACAACACGATCGGCACGCTGGCAGGGCCGATATTGCCGTGCTGCGGATAGAGCCTGAAGATCTTGGCCAGATCCAGACCAAGAAGTCGCGCGAAGGTCTCGGTGTGGGCCTTGCCCACCTGGTGAAGAATGAAATGGTCGAGATCACTTGAGGTCCAGCCGAGTGCGTCCTTGGCTTTCTCCCAAGTACCCACGGCCACTTCAAGACCGTGATGAAAGAGTTTCTTTGTGTTGGTGACCATACTTTCGGCAGTGCCGAGACAGAGTCGGCTGTACTGGGTTGCCGCCATGGTCACGCCCCCGAGGAAACGGTGCTCACCGGGTTCCCCATTCGACCTGCCGAGAACCATCGCCGCCGCACCGCACCCGAGGGTCAGAGTGGCGAAGTTGTCGCGGAATACCTGCCAGGTCGTCAACGGTGACAGCAGCCGTTCAATGGTCTTCTCCAACGCGTGCCGGGTGTTCTCGGAGTTGACGACGATGCCGTAGTCCACGAAACCGGACTCGATCATATTGCTCACGGTCTGCATTCCGTTGATGAAAGCCAGACAGGCGTTCGAGACATCGAAGTTCAGGCACGTTCGCGAAAGCCCGAGATTGCCGTGAACGACGGTTGCGGTCGCCGGTTCGACAGGGTCACGACACACCGATGTATTGACGATCACACCGACCTTGGAACGATCGATACCGGCAGCGTCGAGGGCCTTTTCGGCTGCCGCCGTAGCCCCTTCACTCGGAGGAAAATCCTCGCGCCATACCTTGCGCGCTTCAACCCCGGTGAGTTTCCGGATGATGCCGGCGGTGATCCCGAGACGGCTCATGGTGGGTTCGAGACGGGTCTCGATCTGCTCCGAGGTCAAGGTCGTCGGGGCATCCTCGTGGGCGATGCTCAAAATCCTGACGTTCTCCAATTTCATATCCACCTCTTTCGCTGTCGCGCCTCAACTGCTTCTCAGCTCGCGAACATCACATCTCACGGCGCCTTCCCGGTCTCGCGACGAATACGGTGAGAAATGCGGGCTAGAGGCTAACACCTGGTAACGGGAACTGAAAGTCAGGGTGCGGCGCAAGGACGCCTTTCGGACATTCAAAGACTTAACCCGACTTTCTCAGCTGCGAGCGATAAGGATCACCTTCACCGCCGCACGCGAATGGGATAGGGCGAGCGTTCGGGTGTCGTCGGCGGCGCCGTCTCGAGTTCCTCCAGAACCAACTTGATGGCCATTTCAAGCTGCGGATCCCGCCCTTCGGCAACATCGCGTATCGAATCAAATAGAGTGCCGTCAACCCTCACCTCCTCACGGTCGTATAACGGTGCGTGAGGGACCAACGAGAGTGGTCAAACGTCAAAAAAGCATCTTGGAGGCCCACATGAACACCACGCGTCTCGCTCTTGGTGCAGTCGTTCTCGCGCTCACGGCCATGACCTGGCCGGCCGGCGCCGCCGAACCATGGATCGTCGAGCTGAGGATCTCCCCCGAGTCCTGGAGCGGGTACGGCCTGCACGAGATCGTCGAGTTTCAGTGTTCGGCAGTCTGGAGCGACGGCGCCGAGGACCCGCATTGCGATCGCGACACCGCCTCGTCGCCGATCTGGACCGTCTACGGCTGCGGCGTATTGACGAGCGCTCCGGAAGGAGAGACCGTTCTCTGGTGCTCCGAGCACAACGCCTGCGATGGAGAAGTCCGGCTCAGCTACGGAGAATTCTCGCAGACGGCTTCCCTGAGTGCGACCCTGCCCACAAGCCGAGACGATCTTCCTCTGACCTACGGGTCGCACGTGGACCTGTCGGGCGTGACCGACGCCACGCGGTTCGCATACTGCTCAATGAACGATGCCGAGTGGGAGCAGTACTACGCGGAGAGGTTGATCGAGGCCCAGGAGTTCTCCGATGCGCTTGAGCAGTACATCCTCGACTGGTACCACGGCGAAGCGGATGCACGGATCCCGATCGACCTCCTGCCTCCCACCGTGGCATCTGCGAAATCCAAGGACTGGACCCTCAAACGGCCCGAAGACGTGGATCCTCAGGAGCAGTGGTACATCTACCCGGCGCGCAGCGAGCCGGCGTTGGACGGGTTCTCCGGCCTCATCCAGAACAACGCCGCCACCAACGTCACCTACCTCAAGGCCCTCTACATCGCTCCTCTCGGCGCCCAGCTACTGGTGGAGGGCGATTTCCCTCACGCCAGATTCATGTCCTATCAGATCGTCGAGCCCTTTGACCCCCGCTTCCCCGTCGCCGCAAACCTGGGGGTCATGGAAGTACCTATCGTCGATGTGGACATCGACCCCGACGACGGCCATGTGAACCCTTTTCGGGTCGGCGCTGATCGCAATACGACCAACCGGCACTACCACGTCGCTTTCGACCTCGAGGCCGGCAACGCTGTAGAGCTGAACCGGCCGGTCATGGGAAACCCCCACTTCAGAGACCTGCAGCGTGAGATGGGCAACCGTCGCGTTGGCGGCCCCTTCGCGTCCTCCGGACCGTACGGAGACGGCGGAATCGTTCCCGGCGTGCTGTGGCTGCGCTACTACGCGCCCGACTGGGGCGCCGAGCCCCTGGCGGGCGTGCCGATTCCCAAGGTCACGCTCAAGCTCGAGACGGGCGAAGAGTTCTGGATCCAGGCGGACTTCTCCCTGGGGGCCAACCGAGGCACGGTCCGGGTGCCGGGCCAGTGGACCCGTCCCCAGCATCCAGAGGATGAGCTGGACCTTCTGGGGCCGTCCCTCGGATGGTTCAAGATCTTCGGCTTGCTGCAGGTTCGACTGGATGCACGTGGGTATCAAGACTCACCGCC
>JAIOSJ010000183.1 GCA_021107705.1 Thermoanaerobaculales bacterium
CTACCATGACTCTCCGCCCGCGCACCATTTGCCAAAACCTCCTGAACGGAGTTTACCAAAACTTTGTTAAAGTTGTTTCACCTGGCACCGGTAGGATTTCAACCCGGCCCGATTTCCTACGATCCCCTGTGCCAGTGCACCGACCGTGCCGACTGAGACCGCGAACGATTGGCCAAGACGAAGGCCCGTGATGGCATCCGCATGACCGACGAGGAATTCAGTTACGACTACGGAACTGCGGACACGGCACGGGTGCGATGCAGCTACTATTGCAGGTACCTTCCTCGGATGGGGGGCAATTAACTTAGTTCACTTCGTTCCACCTGGCACCGGTAAAGCGTGACTCGATGTTTTTTTAGGAGCGACGGACCCTGAATTCGGTCATGTATTCGTTCCATGCGGCCAGGTTGAACACCATGCAGCCGTCTGCGAATCTCCGCGTCCATGTCCCACTCGAGGGACCGTCGAACGGAAGTTCCCGCTTCAGAGCATCGGTGCGGGCGAGAAGCATCGCGGCATCCAAGGCGCTAATCGCCACGAGCACTAGGTAGTGCACCGGCTTCCCCAGCCGCTCCGCGGCCCATTCGTACAGAAAAGTGTCACGGTACTTGCGAGCGAGGTCGCGGTCTATCTCGCCGACCTGGAACCGGCGAACGAAATCTTCCCGGCTCTCTTTAGCTACTCCAGAATGCTCGGGATCCTTGATCTCGACAAACAGGATTCGGTCGTTTAGCTCAATGATGAAGTCCACGGCCTTCATGCAATGAGAGAGGCCGTGGCTCGCGTCGTCGAACTTCCGGCCACGCACTCCAGAGGGCAGGCTGATTTCGATACCTTTTTCGCGTAGCGCGGTCATCGGTGCGTGCCTTCTAGTGAGCGTTTGACCTCGCGGTCATAAAGGTTGCTAAACGTTTGCGCAATGGCATTCGGATGGATCTTGTCGTACGTGTCCACAGAATGGCATGCCAGTTCCTTTGTTTTCTCATCTCGGTAAAGAGCATGGAATTTAATCTTGTCTCCCTGATTGCGCTGCAGGTCCAACTCCTTGAGGACAACATAGTCGTGGGTGGCGAGAAAGACCTGTACACCTCCTCTGTGGAGGTCGAGTAGGATCTCCATGAGTGCACCGAACAGTCTAGGGTTGAGATTTGTCTCGGGTTCATCCCAGAAAAGGACCGATCCACCCAGCAGGGTTCCGTTCTGAATGAGGAGCCAGAGTAGGCCGAGTTTTCGAATCCCTTCGGCCAGAAGTGGAAACTCCAAGTTCCCTTGTTTGTTGCGCAAGAAGAACTCGTCGTTCTTGACGGTGACCTTCCCTTCCATGTGCCGTTGAAGAATACGAAGCAGCTTCTTGCGGTCTTGGTCGATTGGCCCCCGGCGGGACGGAAGGTATGCTCGGTCCAAGATGTCCGCGTACACTTCTTCGAAGTGGATTTCTCGCTGCGCGTAGAGCGACCGAAAACCCGGGCCATTGGAGAGCATCTCCTTAACCGGGATGTACACGCTTTCGATCGGTTTCGCGCGCCAATTCTTCGCACCGGTGGCTGTCGCGGATTCCGGTACCGTTGTATGGTTCGAGAAGGAAACGCGGAGCTTCTGCTGGCCGCGGTATACTTCCGCGGCGCCACGGGCGCTCCCTTGCTGGCGTTTGACGAGTCGCCCCAGCGCCCGATCGGATGGCATAAACACCCGGATCAGCTTCTCCGCGAAACCCACCTCGCTCTTCGTGATGTCGCAAGCAGAATAGGCTACTTTCATCAAATGTGTCTTGCCAGTGCCATTAGCACCCACAAACACGTTGAGTCCTGGTGAGAAATTGACTCGCAGCTTGTGGAACGCGGTGAAACTCTCCAAATGAATAGCAGATAAACTCATGATTCCTCTCCTGTTCGCGGAAGCGCCAAGTCAAACTACATCAGCAGCTTGGGGACTTCCGGGGGGGGCCTTCTCCGGAGATCTTGCGAGCGACGCCGATGGTTGTGCCACATTCCTGTTCTCTCTACGCCCGATTGAAACCAGTGCAGGAGGCATTGAGACGAAGGACCTTAACCTTCTGCCGCGGGGGGGGTGGTACCCGTCGAACCCTTGGGGCAGCGCGCGCTCACTCAGCTTCTCAAGGTCACCAGCCTTGCCCGGATCGGGGCCGTACCGCCGATTATCATTCTTGGCCACCTCAGTAAGCATGGAAATAGAGTATTGCATTTTTGCCCTCTGGGGCAAGGGTCCGCCGTCTGACGGACCGTGACAACCCGAGGCCCAAAACAAATCTCACCTTGCTATTTAACTCCCCTCTTCGCCTGAAGCTCGATCTCATCTGGATGGCCAAGAATGACTTGAATCAGTTTCGCCAAGTGCATCACGGCCTCAAGTCTATCCGTCAGCAACATCAGAAAAAACACCTTGCTCGTTTCCAATGGAAGGATTCTGTGGAGCGATTCAATCCACTCCTGCTTTTCCGAATCCTGATGAAATTCGTAGGCATTGAGCCAAGCATCAACTGTCTCCGGGGAATTCAAGACAACGTCGTTCGATCGAACCATTATGGTGGATTGAAGAGACTTGCCGGCAAAATGATCGCGCATCGGGGCAAGCACTTGATAAACCACCGGATCTTCGAATCGACGAGCGACCAAGTTGCAGACCTTTGGGAAGAAGGTATTTTCTCTCTGGAGGATAAAGGGGCGAATCCTGTGCAAGAAAGCCTGCACGTCCTCCCAATCCGGAAGATCCGCTTTGATACGTTCTGGCTGCCCGAGTTCCCAGTGGAGCCTGAACTTCGCCGGGCAGCCGTCTTTTACCCAGCGTGATTCAAGAGCTCTGTCCGCCAAGGTCAGGAAACTCTCGAGAGTTCTGAGCTCTTTATCGGTGAATGACCCCACTACATTGATCTCCTCATCCGATCCCAGCTCACGAAGGCTGATCTTTAAGAGTTGCATTACCACCGCCACGCACGGCTGAGGTTGTTGGGATTCCGGAGTCGATCCAAGTCACCCATTGTCGATCAACCCAGCGCCATTTGCAGCGTTGCCTCAAGAAAACGGTTCCAGGTGGATGCGCCAGATTTGAGCTGGGATTCCATCTCAGTGCAAAAGGCCATGAGTTCGTCCACCTTCGCCGAGATTCGACGTTGCTCCGCAACAGGGGGAAAAGGTAGGGCGAGGTTGCCAAGTTCCGTCGAGTTGACGTTCTTGAGACCTACAGCGGAACGTATGGGGATCTCTATCTGGTCTCGCACCAATCTCGAGTTCAACAGAGCCATCAAGAATTTGGACTCAACCGTACCCACGGCAAAACGCGCCCGAACCAGGTAACCCGCGTAGAAAAAACCCTCGGCGTGCTTTTCAACAACAGCTGAACGCCCCACCAGATTCAGGCTGCCATTCGACCGAATCATCAAAACATCTCCAACGGACAGAGAAAGATCCTTAACCTCTTTGGGCGCGAGTTGAGTGAATTTCAAATCCGCAGTGTCTATCTCCCCAGATGAAATATTTGGAATACGGAGTACAGGGTGCCCTTCGACACTGTACGAGCATTTCTTCGACGTGCCGTACCGAAAATCCAGCGCCACATCTCGAAAAGTGGTCCAAACCCACGATTCCGGGATTTCAAACCTTGGCACCACCCTTGTTGAGTCAATCGCTACCCTCGGCTTCCTCAGCTCACCCTGTTTGATAAGCTCGGTTTTAAGTTGATGAATCCTGTCGAGCGTGGCCCCCGCCCCCTCATCCCCCGCATCCTGCCCAACCAACCGCCCTCGAACCGCCAGATCCAAAATCGTCCGCCGCAACCGCTCGACATCCTCAGCCCTTACCGTCAACCGAGGAAGATGATTAAAGAAAAACCGGGCAGTCTCCTTGAAACCGGCACCGGACTCACCATCATCATCACCATTACCGAGGCGATGATGAACCGCCGCAACAATCCGGTCACGGCGCTTCTCGCGCGTGGTCTGCGCCGCCTCGAGCTCGTCGCACAGAGCCATCAGCTCGTCTACCTTGGCGACGATTCGGTGTTGTTCGGGGAGGGGCGGCATCGAAAATACGTAGTCCCGCACATCCTCTCGCGAGATACCCGGGATGAGACTTCTCGACTTTTCCTTTAACGTAGCTGCTAGCTGATTAACGATTAGCCTCAATAACCGCTGGTCCCAGCCAATAGCGGTCGCCGCCATGAGTTGGCGACTGATCGCAACCTCTGGGAGGTCGCAAACCGTTGACTTCCCCACCCCAGAGCCCTTCACAGTCAGCAGGATCTGCCCTTTCTGCGCTACCGCCTTCTTTTTGAGGGCATAGCGCGAAATTTCAAGACCCTGAGACCCAAAATCTGCAGGGCCGGTGATGTACGGCAGACCGCACTCTTCGTCGTCGGTGTATTCGTTTGGCTTGAGGTGTTGACCGGAAATCAGGTGAATCACTGTCCCCAGCTGAGTAAAATCCCAGCCGGGCGGCAGATTTGCGTTCTCGTTACATTCTTCGACTGGCGCAACCGGCCTCGGTGTCCGAATTTCACCGATCTTTACAAGCCGGGCCTTCTCCTCCTCAATCCGCCCCAACAAAACCGAAGCCGGCTCATCCCCCGCCACCTGCCCCACCAACCGCCCTCTCACCGCCAAATCCAAAACAAACCGCCGCAACCGCGGAACCGCCCCCGGAGCCTCACTAATCCGCCCAAAATGCCGCAGCAACCCCTCAGCATTCATCGCAACAACGCCTCCGCCAAAATCGCCTTCAGCTTCTCCCGCAACTCCGCCGCCTTCGTCTCACTCGCCTCCAACTTCGCGAGCAACTCCTCCGGATCCCCATGATCCTCCTCCTCAACATGAGGATTCTTGAAATCGAGGTTGTATCCCCTACCCCGAATCTCGTCGATCCCGACCTTCCACGCAACGCCGTTCTCTTCACGCTTGTCCCACCACTCAATGCAGGGCTTAAAATGCTCGAATTTGATCGGCCGGGTCATGGAGTAGGCTTTCTGGCCCTCGGGCACGCCATGCTCGTAG
>JAIOSJ010000175.1 GCA_021107705.1 Thermoanaerobaculales bacterium
GGATGTGCGGGCCTACGAGGTCAAGGAGGCCGACGGGTCTCACATCGGTCTCTACTTCGTCGATTACTTCGCCCGCGAGAGCAAAAGGGGCGGTGCTTGGATGGAAGATCTTCGCCGCCAGTGGAAAGAGAAGGGCCGATCAGTGAGGCCGATCGTCACCAACGTCTGCAATTTTTCCAAACCGAGCGAAGGACGGCCTGCCCTGCTCAGCCTTGACCAGGCCACCACCCTGTTTCACGAATTCGGACATGCTCTGCACGGGCTTCTGGCCGATGGGACTTACAGCAGTCTTACGGGCACGAGCGTGGCCCGTGATTTCGTCGAGCTGCCGTCACAGATGATGGAAAATTGGGCATTTGCTCCTGAGGTCCTACCGACCTATGCGCGTCACTACGAGACCGGAGAACCGATTCCGGCCAAACTGATTGAGAAGCTGCAGAGAGCCAAACAGTTCAATCAGGGTTTCGCAACAACTGAGTACCTCGCGGCCAGTCTCCTCGACATGGATTGGCACACTCGGACCGAGACGGCGGAAGCAGACGCGCTCGATTTTGAACAAAAGGTCCAACAACGCATCGGTCTCATCCCAGAAATCGTCTTCCGCTATCGAACGACCTACTTCGGCCACATCTTTTCCGGTGAATATTCGTCGGGATATTTCAGCTACGTCTGGGCGGAGGTCTTGGACGCTGACGGTTTCGAAGCTTTCAAGGAGGCCGGAATCTTCAATCAGGAACTCGCCGCCTCATACCGGAAGAATATCCTCGCAGCCGGCGCGTCGGATGCGCCGATGGTGCTCTATGAACGTTTTCGCGGCGCGGCGCCGACGATCGATGCTCTACTCGCCAAGCGGGGTTTGGATTAAGAACTTTCCCATAGGCTCCTTCGAAAGGCGAAAGAAAATCCAAGGGTAAGTGACTGTCAGCTAAGGCGCTTAAGAAATTCGAGAGCAACGCCGCGAAGACGGGAATATGGCCACAAAAAGGCGCATTCTATTTTTGTGCTTTTTTGTGGCTGTTCTCTTTGTGGCTTTTTGCATGAGACTAAGCTGATGGCTGATGCCTGCACGCTGATGGCTATACCATGGTCGGGTCGACATCCCCGGACTCTGATTCGGCTTCGTCTGAGCATTCCTGGGACTGGAGTTGGCGGGTCATGGTCTCGACCGGCTGAAGTGGTGTGATCTCTTTGGTTTGATCGGCGGCCTGAAGTTCCTTGAACCGTCGAGCACTGACCAGGACCCTGGTCTCGAGTGAGCCGATTGCTTTGTTATAACTCTCGACCGCCCTGCCGAGGCGCTGACCGACTTCGGTCATGTGCCCGGCCATGACCCGGATCCGCTCGTAGAGGTCCTTCCCCAAGGCGCTGATTTCTCGGGCATTCTCGGCCAGGCTTTCCTGCCGCCAGCCGTATGAAACGGCTTTGAGAAGACTGATGAGGGTGGTCGGTGTGGCAAGGATAATTCGATCTTGCACTCCGTGCTCTATCAGTGTCGGATCTCTCTGCAGAGCAGCGCTGAAGAAGCTCTCCCCAGGGAGGAAGAGGACGACAAACTCAGGGGTGGGATCGAACTGTTCGTGGTAGGCCTTGCGTGACAGCGCGGCGATGTGGTCGCGAATTTGTCGGGCATGCGTGTCAAGATGGGCGGCGGTCTGATCAGGATCATCCGTCTCGAGGGCTTTCAGATATCCATCCAGCGGCGCCTTGGCATCAACGACGATGTTCCTCCCGTTGGGCAGGCGAACGATCATGTCCGGCCGCAACCGCCCATCTTCGGTCGTCACGCTTTGCTGCTCGTAAAAATCACAATAGTTCACCATTCCGGCCAACTCGACAACCCTGCGGAGTTGCATCTCGCCCCAGCGGCCACGGACCTGAGGGGCTCGAAGGGCCGTTACGAGATTGGCGGTCTCGGTCCGCAACGCCTTTTCCGTGGTCATGAGTGACTGGACCTGCTCGGTGAGCCGTCCATAGCTCTCCGTTCGGTTCTTCTCGATTGTCTGGATCTTCTCGTCAAAGCGGCCGAGGCTCTCATTCACGGGCTTGACCATCTCGAGGATGGCCTGTTGGCGTTTCTCGAGATCCCCCTTGGCCTCCGCTTGAAACGTTCCCATTGTCTCTTTGGCGAGTTCGAGGAAGCTCTCATTGTTGCGCTTGAGTGCATCGGATGAGAGGGCCTTGAAGGTGTCGGACAACTGTTTTTGTGCCTGGAGCAAGAGCCTCTGTTTATCCTCAGCGGCCTCTCTCTCCTTCTCGATGGCGGTCCGCAGTTCGGTGTGGGCGCTCTCGAGGCTTCGGATCTCATCCCGCATGGCCTCGACTTGCGCTGCACTTTCCTCGAGGCCCTTTTCGAGTTGAGGAATCTCACGTTCACACAAGCGCAGGTTTTCGCCTTCAGCGACAGCTGCCCTCTGCTCTGCCGCCATCCTGGCCGCCTGCTCGCGCCCTCGCCAGATCAGACCCAGGACGAGACCCACTCCAAGCCCGGCAACGGCACAGAGAATCAGTAGTACGGTGTTCATTGGGCAAGTACAGCACATCTCCACGGCTTAGGCGAGACGAAGGTTGGTGAGGATACCTCTTGAAACAAGTGATATTTGAAGCCCGCCACCAATTTGGCGCCGTTTGTTAAGATTAGATTTTCACGTTGTAGGTGTTGGAATCACCGGACTGTTACAATTTGAATATGTATTTCCTTCAGTGTAGGGTTGCCGCCGGGTTCTTTGTGTTGCTCGCTGCGACAACTCCGGCGGCGATCTCGTGGGCCTCTCTCAGTTCGGCGGACGAGGGCGCTAGACTCGGCCATCTCACCACCGAAGACGGCCTCTCCCACGACGCTGTCTACGCGGTCGCCCAAGATAACAAGGGCTTTATCTGGATCGGCACCGGGGAGGGGCTCAGCAAGTATGACGGGTACCGCTTCCGCTGGTTTGGTCACGATCCCCTGAATCAAAGCTCTCTGTCTAACGCGGATGTCGGTTTCGTCCACGTAGACTCGTCGGGCATCGTCTGGATCGGTACCTGGGGCGGCGGCCTCAACCGCTTCGATCCGGCGACGGCGTCGTTCACTCACTTCATGGTTGACCCGGGCGATCCGGCGGGTCTCCGTGACAACCGGATTCAGACGATCTTCGAGGACCGGGACGGCTTTCTGTGGATCGGAACCTACTCGGGTGGGCTCAGTCGCTTCGATGCGGCAACCGAGCGCTTTATCACCTACCTACATGACCCGGACGACCCGTTGAGCATCGGTGACAACAGGGTGTGGTCGATCTGCGATGACCTGGACGGAGACCTGTGGGTGGGAACCGATCGGGGTTTGAGCCATTTGGCCCGGCGCAGCGGCGCCTTCGAAAACTTCCGTCATGACCCGGAGGATCCGCGCAGCCTGTCCCACGACATCGTCAGGGCTGTTGCCGTTGATCGCGAAGGGACGCTGTGGGTGGGGACAGAGGCGGGCGTCCGTGTTTTCGACCGGGACTTGGGGAGTTTCGAAATATTTGGTGGTGACGCTCCGATGGCGACAGCCCTCAGCTCTGCCACAGCCAACACCATGCTCAGTGACAAGAACGGGAGGCTCTGGATCGGGACTTACGGCACCGGCCTGTACGCGGTCGATCTGGACAGTGGGCTGGTCACCAATCTCGTCAATGATCCCACGGACCCCTCGAGCCTGAGCCACGACGACGTCCGGGCTCTGTACGAGGACAGGTCCGGGGTGTTGTGGATTGGGACGCGTGGCGGGGGCATCGACACCCTCGACCTCAAGCCGGCGAAGTTCCGGCGTGTCGTTTTCGACCCCTTTGACCCGAGCAGCCTCAGCAGTGGCACGGTGTGTTCGATCTTGGAGGATCGAACAGGCGCCCTATGGATTGGGACCATGGAAGGGCTCGACCGCTTCGACCCTGAGACAGGGGACTTCGTCCACTATCGACATGACCCTAATGATCCGCGGACGCTTCCTGCAGGCCGCATCCAGCAGGTCTACGAGGACCACCAGGGAACGATATGGGTGGGGACGTGGAAGGGCGGCCTGGGCCGGATGGAGCTGCATACAGGGGCTTTCGTCACCTACAGGTCCGATCTGGAGAATCCGTCGGCCTTGGCCAGCGACAAGGTCATGGCCGTCCACGAGGATAGCCTGGGAAACCTGTGGGTCGGCACCGTCGGCGGACTCCATCTGCTGGATCGGGAACGGGGGACCTTCACCCGGTTCGTCAAAGACCCGAACGATCCCATGAGTATCGGCGACGACTTCGTGTGGGTGATTCACGAGGACCGCCGCGGCCGGCTGTGGATCGGTACGGATGCCGGCGGTCTCGAGCTGTTCGACCGTGCCGACCGGACGTTCTCCCATCTCCGGTCGGTTCCGAGTGACCCAACCTCCATCAGCAGCAACCGCGTTCAGGCGATTTACGAGGCGTCCTCCGGGCTGTTGTGGATCGGCACTGCCAATGGACTCAATTCCTTTGACCCGGATACCGGACGCTTTACCCGTTACCTGCGCCAGAAGGGCCTACCCAGCGCCCACGTCAACGGTATTCTCGGCGACGACGTGGGCCACCTGTGGCTCAGCACCAACCGTGGTCTGTCGCGTTTCGACCCGACCTCGGGGAGCTTCCGCAGCTACACTACGAGCGATGGTCTGCAGGGCGGACTCTTCAGCCCGGGCGCAGCTCTCAGAACCTCCGACGGGAGCATGTACTTCGGCGGGGTCAACGGCTACAACGTTTTCCATCCGGACCGCGTCAAGGACAACCCGCACCCTCCGCCGGTGGTCTTGCGCTCCTTCCGTCGCTTTGACGAGCCGGTCAGCCTTGACCGCCCCCTCGAGGAGATCGACAGGATCACGCTCTCTCATAGGGACAACTTCTTCTCGATCGACTTTGCCGCGCTGGACTACACCGATTCGGCCAGGAACCGCTATGCGTACATCCTGGATGGCTTCGACAGGGGGTGGGTGGAGGCCGGTACGCGGAGCTTCGCGACCTATACCAACGTCAATCCAGGCTCGTACGTGTTCCGGGTCAAGGGATGCAACAGCGACGGAGTGTGGAACGAGTTGGGGGCCGATGTGACCATCACCATCACCCCACCGTTCTGGGGGACTTGGTGGTTCAGACTGCTGGTGGGTGGTCTTGTGCTGGTCTCGGTTTTTGGCTGGTACCGCATGAGGATTCGGCGGATCGAAGCGGAGAGGCGGCGGCTTGAGGAACTCGTCACCAAGAGGACCTTTCAGCTGAAACAGAGACAGGACCAGCTCGAGAGGATCGACTCCATCGTCACCTCGATCAACTCGGAGCACATCTTTCTCGACCTTCTCGGCTCGATCCTGGACGAGATGCACATCATTGGGGGAATAGACAAGGC
Source organism: Thermoanaerobaculales bacterium (assembly GCA_021107705.1). Taxonomy (GTDB): domain Bacteria; phylum Acidobacteriota; class Thermoanaerobaculia; order Thermoanaerobaculales; family Sulfomarinibacteraceae; genus JAIOSJ01. The sequence continues at coordinate 5,371 of JAIOSJ010000175.1, forward strand.
TGCCGCACTGATCTGGGATCGGGGGGCAGACGCCTTCAAGTTCAAGGCGGTTTCGGGCTGGTCCCCGGATCAGCTGGCGGACGTCGAAATGTCACCGGAGGAGGCCCAGGCTCGCTATGTGGAGACCCGTGAAGAGATCTTCGAGGATATCTTCGTCGCCAAGAACGTGAGCCCAAGAGTTGGGGAGGAGAAGTTCGGCGATCTCGAGCGATGGCGGTCGATGTTGATCATGAGAATCAAGGTCGAGGGCGATGTCCAGGGCTACCTGATCTTTGACAGCATGAGCGACGTGAATGCCTTCGATCGACAGGACGTGCTCCTGCTCAAGAATCTGAAGGAGCATATCCTCTCCGCATTTATCAAGACGAAAATGGTGGCGGAACTTCAGACCCTCAACGAGAAGAAGAACGAGTTCCTGGGCATGGCGGCCCACGACCTGCGGAACCCGTTGGGTCTCATTTCGGCCTGGTCCACGGTGATGATGCGCAACATCGAGACCGGTCGTTTTACGAAGGAGCGTGGAATGCGTGATCTCGGGCGCGTGGTCAGGGCGTCTGAGCAGATGAATCGCCTGGTCACCGAGCTGCTCGACATATCAGCCATCGAGGCCGGGAAGATCAACCTGGATTTGCACGGCGAGGACCTGCGGGCGATCGTTGCCGAGTGTGAGCAACTCCACGCTCCGATCGCCGCCGACAAGGATATCGAGCTGGTCAACGAGTGTGCCGAGCAACTGCCGCCGGTGCTTGTAGATCATGATCGCGTTCTCGAGGTAATGGACAACCTGATCAGTAACGCGATCAAGTTCACCCATCCTGGAGGCCGGGTGCGTGTCATTTGCGAGGTGACGCCAGACAAACTCGTCACCCACGTCCAGGACACCGGACAGGGGCTGACCGAGGAGGATCTCAAGATCGCGTTCAAGAGCTTCGGCCAGCTCAGCGCCAGGCCCACCGCCAAGGAGCCGAGTACCGGTCTTGGGCTGGCAATCGTGAAGAAGCTCGTGGAACTTCACGGTGGCGCGATTTGGGTTGAGAGCGAGAAAGGAAAGGGCTCGACATTCAGTTTCTCGCTGCCGCTGGCGTGACCGAGAAGTGTGGCTTCATGGTGGAGGCATCTGCCCCCCATCCCTCTGAACTGTCGCCACCGACCCAGCCCGACGGTCGGAACTCCCGAGAAAAGGCCGACGAGTAAGTCGCTGCTCGCATGAGCAGCGCGATCGCGAGGGAGCACGCAGGTTCATTGATAGGCGCGTCGAGAGTGGATTTGTCTGAACCCCCGGCTCCGCAGACAATGTGACGTTGGTGTACCGCGAGGGGCGGGCCGGTGTTACAAATGGGTGTGTGAGACCTCGGCCAGAAAGCTCGAGGGCGTCGATCCCTCTGAAGGCGGGCGCCTGTTACGCTGTGACCATGAGAAAAATCACGCTTTTTATCGCGATCGCCCTTCTGCCGCTCTTTGCGTGTTCTCCCCCGATTGATCCAGCCGACTTTGTGATCCTCGGCGGTACGGTAATCACGATGAATTCAGCGCAACCCTATGCCGAGGGCCTCGCGGCACGGGGGCAGCGCATCCTCGCGGTGGGTTCGGAGGATGAAATCCGTGCGTTTGTAGGTCCTGAAACCGAGGTGCTGAACCTGGATGGCGCGGTGGCCTATCCCGGTTTCATTGACGCGCACGCCCATTTTCTCGCGGTAGGAAAAGCGACGATGGAGCTCAATCTGCGCGAAGCGGAAAGTTGGGCGGACATCGTAGATCTGGTGGCTGAGGCCGTTGATACCGTGGAACCCGGAACGTGGATCAGGGGGCGCGGCTGGCATCAGGAGAAATGGCTTGCAACGCCCGAGCCGAGTCTCGGAGGGCTCCCGGTTCATAATGCCCTGAGCGCCGTATCGCAGGCCACCCCGGTCTTTCTGACCCATGCCAGCGGCCACGCCGCGATGGTCAACGCAAAGGCGATGGAACTCGCTTGGATCGATCGGTATACGCCCGATCCACCGGGGGGTGAGATCGTGCGGGATGCGGAGGGCTCGGCCATTGGGGTTCTCAGGGAAAGGGCCGAGGAACTCGTCACAAACGTCATGCCGAACGAAGATTCGGAGAAGTTCTTCCGGCGCAGGGTCGAGTACGCGACTCGTGAGTGTCTTTCCAAGGGGATAACCTCGTTCCAAGACGCGGCTTCTACCCTCATTGAGGCTCGACGACTGCGTGCGATGGCAGAGGCCGGGAAATTGGAGTTACGGCTATGGCTCATGCTCTCGGAGCCGAATGAAATCATTGGGCCGGAACTTGATCGCGTCCGGGTCGTGGGGGCAGGAGATGGGTTTTTGACGATCCGCGGAATCAAAAGGTTTATCGACGGGGCTCTGGGTTCGCACGGCGCCTGGCTCCTCGAACCCTACGCAGATCTTCCGACGACTACCGGTCTGAACACTGAGAATCTCGAGGCCATGAAGGAAAGCGCTCGCCTCGCCGACGCCCACGGTTTTCAGTTCTGTGTTCATGCGATTGGAGATCGGGCCAATCGCGAGACCCTGAATGTCTTTGAGGCGACTTTTGCCGACCGGTCGAAGCTCAGAGAAATGCGCTGGCGCATCGAGCACGCACAACATCTGCATATCGACGATATCCCGCGCTTCGGCGAGTTGGGCGTTATCGCTTCGATTCAGCCGGTGCATTGTACTTCAGACGGGCCGTGGGTGCCTCAGCGCCTCGGTGAGGATCGTTCCCGCGAGGGGGCTTATGTCTGGCGCTCATTGCTCGATTCCGGGGCGCACCTGGCGGCGGGGACTGATGCCCCGGTGGAGGACATCGACCCATTGGCGACCTTCAGGGCGGCGGTCACTCGTTTGAAAGATGATGGTCTCGCCTTTTATCCTGGTCAATGTCTCACCCGCGAGGAGGCGTTGCGCGCGATGACTTTGGATGCGGCTTGGGCGGCCTTTGAGGAGGATGAGAAGGGAAGCCTGGAGGTTGGAAAATTCGCCGACGTGACCATTCTGTCGGGAAATCTGCTTGAGGTTCCTTTGGAAAGCCTGGCGAAGGTTCGGGTCATTTCAACTGTTGTGGGCGGGCAGGTGCGGTTCACAGCCCAGGATTGACAACACCGGGCTTCGGCTCAGTTCGGCTCAGGGAACTGGAACGGGAGTTCAGTGGGCAGATCGTGACGCTCATGGCGTGGGGGTGGGCGGACGCCAGCGGCGCCACCGGACCAGCTCTCCGTGTTCCTCTGTGCTCTTTGTGTTCTCTGGTGCATTTTGCATGCGGCCAAGCTGACAGCTGACAGTTTGGACCGGTTGTACTAAGCTCGCACTATGCAGAATCCAGAGAACAACTCCCATCCTGGGGCCCGCTTCCTGTTGATGTCGGCTTCGGCGATTATCGTCATCGGTGGGTTGAAGATCGCGGGGAGCTTGATAGTCCCTTTCCTTCTTGCGGCATTCCTCTCGATTCTGTGTCTGCCGGCGGTTGACTGGTTGGCCAGACATCGGGTGCCCAAAGTAATCGCGGTTCTCGTTGTCGTCTTAATTCTCGGCGCCCTCCTGTCGGGCTTTGGCGCCATTGTCGGCGGGTCGGTCAACCAGTTCACTGCGGCAGCTCCAAAATACGAGGAGAGGGTTGATCAATTATGGGTCTCGGCGCAGGGATGGGTCGAACAGCTGCCCTTCGAACTCCTGCCCTTTTCCTCGCCCGTTGGTGATTATGGGAAGCCCCTCGAGATCATCAAACCGGGACAGGTCATGAGCTTCCTCGGGACCAGTCTCAAGGGAGTCTTGGCGGCCTTGCAGAACACCTTTCTGGTGATCCTTACGTTGGTTTTCATGTTGGTCGAGGCAACCACCTTTCCCTCAAAGATCAGTCTGGCCTTTGGTGAAGATTCCGGGAATATCGGGAGGTTCTCCGGGGTCACCGATCA
>JAIOSJ010000182.1 GCA_021107705.1 Thermoanaerobaculales bacterium
GAGTAGCCACAAAAATGCACAAAGAAAGGGTCAAAAAGGTCAAAAGGTCAAAGAGTCAAAGAGGTCAAGACCCCTGGATACCGAGCTGGAGCGCGATTGCGCGGCCCGCATTCTCGTTCGCTGAATATTGCAAACGGCTACCCTGACAGCTGAAAGCCAAGCACTCATGCTCTCCCTCCCGATCCGCCGCCCCGTCGCCACCTCGATGGTCTTCCTGGGCCTGGTGATTCTCGGAGTCATCGGTTGGCTGCGCCTCCCGGTCGAGCTGGTTCCGGCGCTCGGTGGCGATGCGCTCTACGTGCAGTTCTACCGGCCGGGTTCGGAACCCGAGGTCGTTGAACGAGAGCTGTTGTTGCCGCTCGAGGCGAGGGTGTCCGAACTCGAGAGTGTGGCCGAGAGCTGGGGTGAGATCACGGGGTCCGGTGGAACTCTGCAGGTGGAGTTTGAACCCGGAACGGACCTGGGAATTCGGGAGTTGGAGCTGCAACAGCTGGCGACGGAATTGGCGCGCAGCCAGCCTTTGGGGACATTTCTGAATGTCTCCTCCCAGGACCTGGCGGCCATGAGTCGTTTCGTCATGGTTGTGCAGATCGCAGGCGGTGAGGACCAGAACACGCTCCGTGATTTGATCGACGAGAGGGTTCTGCCGAAATTGGCCGCCGTGTCCGGCGTGAGCCGAGTCTTGGCATCGGGTGGAGCTTCACGGGAAATCACCGTTCGGCTGGATCCGGATCTTTGTGCCGCAGAGGGCGTGACTCCGAATCAGGCGGCCTCGGCCGTTGCACGGGCGGTTCGGCGTCTGCGTTTCCTCGGCGGCGCAGAAGGTCACGGGGGCCGAACCTCGGTGATGCTCGACGGCCGGCCGGCCGGGATTGTGAGCCTGGGGGAGACGCGGATCGATCCTCTTCGGTCGGTCCTCCTGCGTCACGTGGCCGAGATCTCTCAGGGGCCCGGACGAGAGGAGACCGCCTTCCGGGTCAACGGGAAACCGGCGGTCGGAGTGGTCATCTTCCAGGAGGAGGGTGCGAATCTGGTTCGCCTCGGACGGTCCCTGCGCCAGCGCCTCACGGAAGTCGAAAGCGAACTCAATGCCTATGGTCTTGATGTGGTGGTGGGCTTTGACGCCGCTGAAACCGTCGAAGAGCAACTCGGTCGCCTCAAACGCCTCGCCCTGACGGGGTTTGCGGTGGCTCTGGTTGTGCTCTTCCTCTTCCTGCGGCGTTTGCGGGCGGTTGCGGTCGTTGCGGTCTCGGTTCCGGTGAGTCTGCTCGGCGCCGTCGCCTTGCTCTATCTCGGAGGATTGAGCCTCAACTTGATCACGCTCTTTGGGCTGGCTGTTGGGGTCGGCATGCTGGTGGACAACAGCATCGTAGTTTACGAGGCCATCGAACATCAGTTGGCCCGTGGCGCGGATCCCGGTCCGGCAGCGATCGAGGGGGTTCGTCGTACCGTGCGTGCGATCCTGGCGGCTTCGGCAACCAACGCCGTGGTGTTTCTTCCGGTGGCCTTTGCGACCGAAGAGCCGATGGTGCGAGGCATGCTCCAGTTACTGGCCGTAGCTATTCTGCTGCCTCTGGCCGCTTCGATCCTGGTCGCCGTGGGTCTTGTTCCTCTGCTGGCCCGATGGTTGGCGGCCCCGGCCGCCGCGGATCGTATGGAGCGCGAACGGCGCCGTCGGGAACGCTGGGCAGGGCTGGTTCGACCCGATCGGTGGAGAGACCTGTTCTCGGGTGTGTTGGCGACCGGGCTGCGGCGTCCCGCTGGCTGGTTGGCGGCCGTGGGCGGCGCGGTTGTGGTGACGGTGGTCGTCGCCCTTCCCTGGGTTGTCGTCACAACCGCGGCGCAGGAGGCGGCGGAAGCGGACGAGGTCAGGCTCTCCGTGGATGTCAGTGCTTCGGGTTCTCTCGAGGCGACCGGAGAGATTTTCACTCGCCTCGAGACATCAGCCATGGACATGCCGGGAGTGGAGACCGTCGAGAGTGTTTATCAGGAGGAGGGAGGCACCTTGACGGTGCGGCTGGTTGATGCCGATCAACGGCCCCTCGATGTGAGCGCTGCTCGAGTAAGACGAATTCTGGACAAAGCGGTCGAGGATATTGACGGCGCCGAGTTGCGTCGTCTCGACGGAAGCGGAATGCAACAGGGTGGGAGGCGTGGTGGCGGTACGGCTGATCTGTTCGGCGAAGGGCCGGCCGAGGTCATCATCTCGGGGCCGGATGCGGGTCGGCTTGGGCGTCTGGCGGAATCGATTCAAGAGCGCCTCGAATCCATTCCTGAAGTCGCTTCAGCCTGGACCTCATCGAGGCCCGGCCGAGATGAACTGCAGGTTCGTCCCGATGAAACCACCCTGGCCGGTGTCGGCCTCACTCCGGATCAGGTCTTACCGGCACTGGCGGTTGTCAGACGCGAAGGCGTTGAGATTCAGGTGGGTTTCACCCTTGCGGATGGTCGCGAGATTCCGGTTGTGGTGCGCAGTGATGAAGAGAAGGTGTCGAATGCGGTGCATGAGATCTCTCAGCTCAGGTTGGCAACCGCGGCGGGTGTTCAGCCCCTGGGCGCCCTGGCATCGGTGCGCATCATGCCCCCACCGCCGACTATCGAGCATCACAATGGTCGCCGGGAGGCCGGTGTTTACTACCGGCTGGGCGCCGAGGCGCCGCGCACCGGGCCGAGCCGTCACTCACTTGAAGATCGAATCCGTGCTTCCGTCCGAGAGGTGTACCGTCCCGAAGGCTATTCGGTTGAAACCGAGCAGGAAGATGAGTCCCTGAGCTGGTTTCGGAGGGTTTTGGGCCCGGTTCTGTTTCTGCTCTTCGCCGTCTTGGCCATTACCTTCGAGAGTCTCACCATGCCGGTGTTGATTCTCGTTGCGGTGCCTCTGACCCTTCTCGGCGCCACCTGGGCCTTGGTTCTTTCCGGCACGCCGGCGGATCTCATGGCCCTCGTGGGTGCGGTCGCTCTGCTCGGTCTCACGGTCAATCCGGCCATCCTCCTGGTCGACAGAATGCAGCGGAGGGTCTTGGATGGAGGGTGGACAGCCGGCGCCGCAGCCCTTGCCGCCGTGCGCGAAAGGGCGCGACCGGTTCTCATGACCTCGTGCACAACCGTTGCGGGCCTTTGGCCGCTGGCGTTGACGACCGGTCGTGAAATGGAAATCTGGCCGCCCTTCGCCACCGTGGTCATGGGTGGCCTGGTGACATCAACCTTGTTGACCCTGCTGGTGATTCCGATGGGCTTTGTCCTCCTCGAAAGGCTGGACCGGATCTTCGGTCGGCTCGGGCCCTGGGTCGTACTGGCTTGGCTCAGCGCGACGGCGGTGGTCGTGACACCCCTGATCATGACGGATCGGGTCACCTCCTTCACCTGGCAAGCCCTGACGATTGTGCTCGTGGCTGGGCTTTTTCTTGGGGCGGCCGTCCTCATCCTGAGGCGCGACCGGAGACCCGAACCCGAAGCAGAGGAGGGGTTGCCGCCGGTCCTTGAAGTTCGATTCCTACGCAAAGTGTACGGTCGTCCGGGGCCCATCGGGCGGGCCCTGCGTTCGGGCCAGGATTTTGCCGAACGGGTCCTGGCTCGCGGCGGTGATCCAGTTGATCGCGGAGAGGCGGGACAACAGGCCATCACTGGGGCAGTCGTTCTCGTCGGAGTGCTCTACCTGGCGGTAGCCGTGAATTCAATGTGGTGGACCCTGGTCGCATCCCTGATTGCCGCAGTCATCGGCGGGCGGATCCTGCGCGATTTCCGGTGTTTCCGGGGAATGCATGACGCTCAGGGCCGAGTCCTAAGCGGTGGGTTGGAAAGCCGGCTCGCTGCGGCCTGTCCGTGGACAGCTCTCGCTGTTCTTGGATGGTGGTTCACCCTAGTTCCATGGTTGTCCGAGGAAAAAGGTCGCCTCGCTCCAATTGCACTTGTCATCGTCGCCTTGATCGTAGCGCTTGTTCAGCTGGGCCGACACACCGCCCGGAGCTTGGCTGAGGGACGGATCGGCCCGCGGCCGTCGCCCGGCCTTCTGATGCGGCCTCGAACCCTGTGGCGGAGCTTCTCTCGGACCGTCTTCGGTCTCGATCTGCCGCGGGATGAGGTGGAAGCGGTGGCAACCATCGATTTTCGGGTGGAGCGTGGGATGGTCGGGCTGCTCGGTCCGAACGGCGCCGGAAAGACCACCGTCCTGCGCCTGTTGGCGGGAATCCTCGAGCCGTCCCTCGGGGTCATGAATCTCGGGGGTGTACCCCTGCACAAAATTCGCCGCCACCTCGCCCGTTGGGTGGGCTATCTACCCCAGGAGTTCGGCTTGCCTGAGGACCTGACGGCGCGTGAATACTTGGAGTATTACGCCTTGCTGTACGGCGTCGGAAAAGAGGGGAAGAGGTGCCGGAGGGTAGAGGACCTGCTTGAGGAAGTGGGCCTGGGCGATCGTGCAGATGAGAAGATCGGCGCCTATTCCGGGGGAATGCGGCAGCGTGTTGCGGTGGCCCGGACCCTGCTTCGGTTGCCGCCGGTCATCATCGTGGATGAGCCGACAGTCGGTCTCGATCCTCGCGAGCGCATTCGGTTCAGGAACCTCCTCGCTCGTCTCAGTCGAGGGCGGGTCGTCTTGTTTTCGACCCATGTGGTCGAGGACGTTGCAGTGGCCTGCGAGAGGGTGCTCGTGATGAAAAAGGGAAGGGTTGTGTTCGACGGTGAACCTGCCCGGCTGGCCGATGAGGCACAGGACCGCGTTTGGCTGGTGCGTCTGCCTGTGAGCGAAGAGGAATCAGTTGAAGCCAGGGTCATAGACCGCGTTCCGGAGGCCGACGGAAGCGCCCGTCTGCGTCTGCTCGCGACTGAACAACCTCATCCACTGGCTGAGAGGGCCGAACCCACTCTGGAGGACGGATATCTTCTGTTGGTGGGGGAGGGGTGAAGATTCATGGCGGCCGCTTATCCGGCACAATGACTGAACTGCACTCCCGATGGAAGCGCCATTCGCGTTTCTGCGGAGCGGATAACAACACTGTCCCTTTTACTGTCTCTGCAATCAGTTCGACGGATTGCCCGGGAGGCCGCCGCTTGCGTGTGAAGCGAAGCCGCAGCCTACTTCTGCGCCGGGAGGACCGAGGTTACATTTTCGAGGTCGATCCAAGAAACGCCAACAATCCCGCCACGTCCCGTACGGCTTTCACCGGGAGATCGAAATGCCTATCGGCGTCACGGGCCGGCAAGGCAACGCTCTCGAATCCCAGAGCGGCGGCTTCGCTATCGGTGCCAGGTCCGACTTTCCGGGCCTTATGGTATCGTGAGGGCGGGAGGGTCGTGCAATGCCGAGTTCGGTACGTTTGTACTTCGAAGGGAGTCGCCAGGCTACCCAAGGAGGGATTCAAGCGATCGAAAACCATGGATATTCAGCCAGGCTTTATAATTTTCAATGTCGCCTCGCCGGCCCAACCGTAGGACGGCCTGGAAGAGCGGGGAAGATGGCCCATCTGGTACTGATGGTCCCCTTATGTCGCAATGCGAAACGTAGCACCCATCAGGGAGTAATAAATGGGTACGGAAAATGAAAAAGATTATAATGTTTGTGATATTTTCGATTCTGTCAATTGGTGTGACTTCAGCTTATGGTGAACTATTTTGGGCCAAAACCTATGGTGGAAGCGAATCGGATTTTGCTTACTCCATTCAAAAGACAAATGATACAGGATTTATAGTAGCAGGCCACACATATACTTTCGGGGCCGGATCTTCTGACTATTGGATATTGAAGCTTGACACCAATGGGGTTGTTGAGTGGCAAAAAACTTACGGGGAAAGCAGTGCGGATTATGCCGGCTTCATCCAACAGACGAATGATGGGGGATATGTAGTGGCTGGGGAGAACTGGTCATATTTTGATTGCTGGGTACTTAAACTAGACAGTAGCGGTACTGTTGAGTGGCAGAAGGTTTATGGGGGGAGCGAGCAGGACCGGGTCAATTGCATCCAGCAGACAACTGATGGAGGATATATTGTGTGCGGTTTCACGAGTTCTTATGGAGCCGGTAATGCTGACTACTGGGTACTAAAGCTTGATAGCTCAGGCAATATTGAGTGGCAAAAGGCTTACGGTAGAAGTGATTCCGACTATGCAAGATCCATCCAGCAAACAAGCGACGGAGGTTATATCGTGGCTGGCTTCATTGACGCGTATGGAGCCGGTTCTCCCGACTACTGGGTATTGAAGCTTGATAGCTCAGGCAATATTGAGTGGCAAAAAACTTATGGTGGAAGTGAACATGATTATGCCAAATC
>JAIOSJ010000296.1 GCA_021107705.1 Thermoanaerobaculales bacterium
ACCGTGGGCGGTTGGAAACCACCCCCTTCACGCCCATTCGATGCCTTTCCAAATGTTGGCGGAGGCGGGTATTTTCGGTCTGGCTGCGTGGCTTTTTCTGACCTGGTGGCTGGTGAAGTTTTCCGTGACGCTGTGGAGGCAGCGACGAGGTTTGGCGGTCGCACTGCTGGTGATTCCGGCGCACAACTTGGTCGATTTCTCGCTCTATACATCGGCGGTAGCTCTTCCCTGGGCGGTGTTGCTTGGCTGGGGCTTGGCCACTCTGAGATCGAACGAAGAGGCACAAGCGCCAATTTCCGAAAAACTAAGATTGGTACCCGTGATCGGATCGGCTCTCGCCTTGGCATTGGCGTTGCTTTCTCTGGCTAGTTCTCTGTTTTCCGCGGCGGCTCGTACCGAGGATCCGGCGCCGATGCGCATGGCGTGGGCTCTAAGGGCGGCGGAAATTGCGCCGTGGCGAACGGAACCGGTCGAAACCGTAGCGGCTATCGCTCTGGAACTGGGGGATCGCGAGAGTGTCCGGAGCGCGCTGTCGTTGGTTAAGAGTCGGCAGTGGCAGAGACCGCGTTCGGCGAGCAGGGCGTTGCTGTGTGGCCGGCTCTCTATCATGGACGGAGACGTTGCCGGTGGTATCGGACAGATGTGGAGGGCGGCGGAACTGCAACCCTACGATGCCAGGCGCCGCCGAGAGTTCGATTCGATCGTGGAGATGGCCGGCCATGACAGCCGCTGATATCCGAGCCGTGTTGGTGGCCGGCACGGCACTCTTGATTGCCGTTCTGGGGGAAGTGGCGTATCCCGAAGTTTATTTGGTGGCAGGACTGGTATTGACGGCAACCGCCATGTGGTGGGCCCATGCCGAAGTAGGTCTTCTGGCGCCGGACGAGAAAACCGGGCTGGTGTTCTTGATATGGGGCCTCATTGCCGTTGCGGCCTCTTCGGGAAACCTCTTCGCGAGCAAGACAACCATGGCTTCATGGGGGGCGGCGTACCTGATCTGGATCGTCGTTTCTCGAGCTGGGCTCCAAGGCAAAAGGGTCGTGGGCTTCCTCCTGTTGGGAGGCGGGGGATTGGCGGCCTCAGGTCTCCTGGCGGAGTACTCCGGGTCTTTGATCCCCAGGGTAGGTGGTCTGGCCGAAAACCCGAATCTGACGGTGGCCTTGATTGCACCGGTGGCGCCGTTGGCATTCGTGGTCCTTGGTCGTCGATCCTGGGTCGCAGCAGTGGCCCTTTTGCTGTCGACATCCGTTTTCCTGACCGGTTCTCGGGCCGGCGCCATCGCGGTGGCGTTGGTGGCCGTAATCCTCTGCCCCCCAGGTCGGTGGCGAAAGGTCGTGCTGTCATTCGGCGGCCTTCTGGTGGCATCGGCCCTGATGTGGCGATTCATCGCAAACCCCGAACCCCTCGCATGGCATCGTTGGTACATCTGGGGCGCCGTTTTGGACTTGATCCGCGACAACCCCCTTTGGGGCATTGGGGCCGGCGACTTTGGAGAGGCTGCCGGTCCGTACCGGTTGGCTCACCTCGGTGGAATTGGGGTGTGGGGTCACGTAATCGGGGCGGCCGAAAGCATGATTCTCGGCTTGGCCGCAAGGGTAGGCCTACCTGGTCTCCTGCTCGTACTTGCGTGGTCGGCCCTATGGTTGGGTCGGTTTCGCTACTTCTCCAGGTCTGTTGTTGCAGCGATCGGCGCGATCTGCACCATGGGTGTTTTTCATGATTTCCTGGCGGAACCTGCCGTGCTGTGGTGGTGGGCGGTGGTATTTGGTTTCGTGACGCCTCGTTTTCACCGGAGACCGGCCGATTTTCCTCGTTCCTCGAACTGGATACGTCTCTCGGTTGCGCTCGCGATCGGGGGGCTGTCGGCGTGGGCCCTCGTTCAGCCCGTTTTGGCAGAGGTCATCGGGAGGTGGTCGGGTCCAGCGACGCCGCACCTGATTCGGCGGGTTGTTCGAGTGGAGCCATGGTCTGACGAAGCCTTGGTTTGGAGGCTCGAAGGGTTGTTGCAGAGCCCGGAGTGGAATTGGGAGGATGTCGGAGAGGCCCTCGATTTGAGTCATCGTCTTGTCCAGGTCACACCAGGCGCCGCTTCGGCTTGGAATCTTCGGGCTTCAGTTTTCGCTCGGTTGGTGGAGGAGTTCGGTGTTTCGAAATCAACTCTGATCGAAGGCCGCGATGCCTATCGCCGAGCGCAGGATCTGGAACCCCATTTGCCCTGGTATCCCTACCGATGGGCCCTGATGGAACGTCGTGTCGGAAATCTCCAGGGAGCTCGGATCCTGACGTTGCGCGCCGTCGAAAGCGAGCCTTCGTTCGTCCGGGGTTGGCTGCTGATGGCACGATTGGAGTTGGATCGGGGAGATCTCGAAGCCGCCCGGAGGGCCTTCGAACGAGTTCGAACGGAGGTCGCGCGAGGGACGGGGTTCGCGAAGTCGGCGTACGACATCGATCTCCTGGTGGCTCCAGAATGGCAAATCATCACCCTCGAAAGAGAGCTTCAAGAATAACCCTAACCCGCATTTCTCTTCTTTTGAGCTGCCTGCACGAAGAGTCTCTCCATCCTGTCGAGGTGGTTCTCGGTGCTGAAGAGTCGGCGAGCCCGATCAGCGGCGGTTTCGCCCATCAATCGCCGTTGCTCCGGGTTGCGGGCAAGGCGAACAATGGCTGCCGCGAGTTCGTTCCTGTCCCCTGGTCCGAGCAAGAAGCCGGTCGCTCCGTCCACTACCATTTCAGGAACACCTCCATTCGAATAGGCGACGACTGGTCTTTCGGCGGCCATGGCCTCCATGACCACTCGCGGAAGAGGATCGGGCCACAGAGTGGTCTGGGCCACGATGTCACTGGCGGCCATCAGAGTCCAAATATCGCCCTGGGGAGGTAGGAGGTGGATATTCTCAGCTGCGGCGCCGTCCTCGGCCAGCTGGTGAACCTGGTTCACGAATGCGGGTGGGCCGTCCCCCGCAATCAAGAATCTCAGAGAAGGCTCCTCACGTGCAGCGAGGTGGGCAGCGTGAACGAAATCAAGCGCCCCTTTATGAGGGATCAGTTGACCAAAGAGACCGACTACGACTCCGCCTGGAGGAAGTCCGAGGCGTCTTCGTGCCGACTCGGCTTCCGGGAGGGTGTCCGGCGGCCTGACGCCGTTGTGAACTACGTCGACCAGGTCGCCGAGCCTCTCCTCGCGCAACCAGGCTGCCACCGCTTCGCTGACGGCCACGATGTGAGTTGCGTCCCGCCTTAATCGACCGGCGAAGAAAGTGCGGCGAGGCCCCGGTGGAAGGATCTCGCGAATGTGCCAAATTACCGGCAGTCCGCAGGCGTGGCCGGCCTGGGCGCCCCGGAGGTTGGGCAAACAGTTGATGTGGACCGCATCCGGGCGGTGTCGCCGGAGCCATTCTCTGAGAATTCTCGGGCCCGAGTCCGGGAAAACAAAACGAATGCCGCGCCCGATCTGCCGCCACAGCGGTTGCGACCCGAACTGAGTCAACCAACAGTTGCGGATTGGAATCGATGCCACCGACACGCCACTGTTTTCGAGATCCGGTCCAAGAACCCACGGGCCCGGCGCCGCAACCCTGACCTTATGTCCCCGCTGTTGGAGTCCTCCAGCCAGGAGAGAGAGGCTGCGCTCGGCGCCGGTCGGAACAGTTTTCCTGGCCAGATGGGACACCATTGCGATCTTCATGTTTGCGCCCCGTGTTCGAGCCAGTGAGAGAGGACCAGGAGGGTCCAGAGCATGCGCCCGTTGTCCCGTCTACCCTCGAGGTGCTCGGTGACCAGACGCCCGACTTCCTCTTCCCGAAGGAGACCCTGAGTGCTGAGAGCGGCCGGCTTCAGGTATTCGCACATAGCCGGTCGAAGTGGCCCCCGGAGCCAGGCGGAAATCGGAACCTCGAAGCCCCGTTTGGGGCGTCTTGATGCCTTTGGTGGGAGCAGGTCGGTAGCTGCTCGGCGCAGCAGGATCTTGTCTTTCAGCAGCGTCTGTTTGAATTTCCCGACCAGCGGAAGCACGTAATCAACGATCGCATTGTCGAGGAACGGGACTCGGACCTCAAGGGAGTGCGCCATGCTCATGCGATCCACTTTTGGGAGGAGATTCCCCGGAAGGAAGGCGCCCTGGTCGGCCAACAGACGAGCGTTGACCGGGTCGCTCGATGCCTGATCTTCCCACTGCTCCGCCAGATCGGAATAGGGGCCCAGGAGCATGTCCTCTGAGGTCTGAGGTTGCTCCACCAAGAGGTCGATTTCGTCGGCAGAGAAGAGCCTGCCCCAGTCCAGTTGGCGGTCGAGGCCGGGGCCCATCTGTAGGCGACGAGCCAACCGTGGTGAAGCCCTCCTTCCTACCAGGCGAAGGGCGGAAGGAAGAAGGGAGCGTCCGAGTCGTCCGAGTCGGTCCAACGTGACGTCGTATCGTTGGTGGGCATAACCGCCGAAAACCTCATCGGCGCCCTCGCCCGAGAGTGCAACCGTGACCCGTTCTCGAGCGAGGCGCGACATGTACCAGGTGGGAAGTGCCGTCGGGTCTCCGAGCGGGGAGTCGAGATCAGCGAGAATCTCATCCAGATCTCGGGCTATCACCTCCGGATCCATCATCAGCTCGGTGTGTTCGGTTCCGAGAAAGCCGGCTACCTCGCGAGCGGCCGGAAGTTCCGAAACCGCGCCTGGGCCTTCGAATCCAACGGAGAAAGTGCGAATCGGGTGGGTCGTCCCACGTTGTGCCAGCGCAGTGAGGGTTGACGAGTCGAGACCACCGGAAAGAAATATCCCGATCGGGACGTCGGCCACCAATTGGCGCGTCACGACGTCATTGAGACGGTCAAGGAGTTCTTCCGCCGCAGCGGAAGGAGAGGGCGCCGGACCCTTGGAATTCGGTGGCTTCCAGTAGCAATGGGATCTCTGACGCCCATCGGGACCGATGGCAAGCAGCGTGGCCGGCGGAAGCTGAACGACTCCTTTCAGCAAGGATCCACAGGGAGACGAATAACCTAAGGCCAGATAGTGACGAAGCTCGGCCGGGTCGAGTTCGGCTCGCGCCGGAAAGCGGCCCGCCCGCAAAGCGCGCAATTCCGACGCAAAAGCCAAATTACCGTTGTCGTGGCAAAGGTAGAGTGGTTTGATGCCGAAACGGTCGCGAGCGAGGAACAGGGTCTGTTTCCTTCCGTCCCAGATCGCAAAGGCGAACATACCGTTGAGCCGTTCCAGGCAGGACTCCCCGTGCTCGGCCCACAACCGCAGAACCACCTCCACATCGCCTTGGCTGGTGAAGACATGACCTCGTCCTTGCAACTCAGCTCGCAGCTCACGGAAGTTGTAGATCTCAACGTTGAGGACGATAGCCAGTTGGGCGTCACCGAGAACGATAGGCTGCTGTCCGGTCACAAGGTCAATAACCGCCAGGCGTCGAAAGCCCAGAGATATCTATGGATCCTTGAAGAACCCCTCATCGTCGGGCCCACGGTGCCTCAGAGCCCGCGTCATGGTCGTGATTCGCCGACTCCGCTCTGCCGGGTCTCCCCCGCTTAGAATGCCTGTGATGCCGCACATGAATTGATTATGACAGGGGAACCGATTTGTCTCCGCTGCCTGGCGCGTTAGGCTGGTTCGTTGTCGGCGACCGCGAAGGAAGCCGCTCACGTGACGGCGTGGATCTGCCTACTGCACGAAAGCCATCCAGCCAACCGACAACAGCGGCCGACAGGGGTAAGCGACGCCTCAGGACGTCAACTGGGAGCTTTGCTAGGTTATAGGCGACATATGGGAACCGCCAGGACTTCGGCGCGAAACGCCACATGAAAACGAGACCGTTACGGACCCTCAAGCGAGCCCGAACCACCGAAAGAGCGTTGTCTTTGGACGTAGCAGAAACCTCGTGGTAGGCCACAGCGTGTGGACAGTACATGCTCAAGAAGCCATATTTCCGTGCGTGGAAAGCAAAATCGTAGTCCTCGTACTCATACAGGCCGTACTCTTCAGGAAAAAGTCCAGAAACCTCAAAAACGCGCCGTCGAATCAGGGCCATGCAGCTATTCACGGCATCAACGCCAATCGGAGCGTTTATGTCTTCCGGTACCAGGACTCGGGGTGGAGACGAGAGCTTCGCCGGTCCTCGAATTGGAGAGGTGAGATTGCCACCGACAAATTGAACGCGATCAGGATGCGAACGGAAATAGACCGTGCCCCCGAAGATTCCTGCCCCGGGATTGTTCTCGGCGCACCTTACTAAAGCATTCAGCGAATCTGGTGGGAGAACGACGTCATTGTCGAGCTTGAGAACGTACTTCGAATCGGGGTTGGTCTCTCGGATTCCCCGGTTGTATGCGGCCGGCACCCCGGTCGGTATCTCATTTCGGATCACTCGAAGCTCGGATGATAGAAGACGATCAGCAAACTGGTTCTTCGCGGCGTCCACCGAGCCGTCGTCACTTCCGTCGTCGACAACCACGACCTCTCGTAGCCGGGGAGAATAGTCGAGGGCAAAGACCGACTCGAGACCTTCGATCAGTAGTCGGCCTCCGTTCAGCGATGCGATGACGACGCTCACTTTCGGGAGGTTTGGTGTTCTTTGCGTAACGTCAATCATCGCCATCAATCATGGATGTCACCGCCTTGGTTGTCGCAGGCCTGGTGTCGGAGCCGATCTTCAATCGATTTCCAACGGTGACCCACTGGAAATCCGCGCGCAAAAATTGGTACGAGGGGAAGGAACTGATTTCGAACATTCATGGGAGCAACGCATGCGTACATGCACCAACATCCGTTCTCCCCGTCCTGACAAGTAGTCCGCCAATCCTTGGCCAAACGCCCTCGTGCAATCTCAAGAAATCGCCGTTGATAGACGTTTCCAAGATTAACGTCGCGTCGTGTATCACACGGGTAGACATCGCCTATAGGATCAACAAAAAAGATTGTTCTGGCGGCGGCCGTACATCGGAGCGATTTCATGCCGGCACGGTCCCGGAAGAACGGTTCGAAAAGGCGATAATACTGGCGAAGAGAATAATCGTCTGCTGGCGTCAGGGTGGATTCAAGCCGGGCCGTCAGCCCATTCAGGGAAGATGCTTCCACGTCGACCCCTTCCTCATTTGGAGAGAGCTGGTTGTCTCCGTCGTTATGAAGGGGTTGAAAACGAAAACTGTATCCATGCGATCGGGCAAACTCGGCAAATGTCTCGATTTCACCCAAGTTCCTATGATTGAGAGTGCATGCGATTGACACTGGGATTGATTCACGAACGGCTTCTATTCCGGCGATCGCCTTGCGAAAGGCGCCTTCAACCCCGCGGATCTCATCATGAAGCTCAGCTTCACTGGAGTCCAACGAAACGGTAATGCCAATGAAGGAGTCAGCTTTTGAGCGTAAGTAGTCTGCGAATCGACCCAGAAGAACGCCATTGGTGTTGATGTGGATGGGGATGCCTGCATCTTCGAACACCTCAATGATTTCCTTTATGTCCTTCCGAACAAATGGCTCACCACCTGTCAAAGACACGTATCCTGCGTCGAGCTGAGACATGTCCGCAGCAACCTGCTCAATGACCTCTAGACTCAGATCCTCTGGGTCATTCCAACGCGAACAAAAAACGCACCGCAAATTACAGCGAAACGCCAATTCGAGCGTCACACTGAAACCGCGTATTAGTTCCCCGGACCTCCATGAATTGTGGAGTTCAACGAGACCGAGAAATTTCTTTAGAACCAAAAACCACTCCTTCGTCGCCTCAAAAACAACTGGACCGACGAGACGTCCTAAGGATCAAACATACACCAATTCCAAAATGGGCCGGAGCTTTGCTCTCAAACACCAGAGTGAAATGGAGTCTCTTGCCAAGCGAAGCAGGTCTCCTACTTCCTCTGGAGATGGGCTGCAGTAGCGGACTGCGCATCAGCAAAAAGCCGCCAATTGGGCTGAGAAATGCCTTTGAGAACTCATTTTTCGGGTTCAACGATGAACTACGCCAACAAAAGGCGACCTGACGGCCATCCGCCAACAGCGCAACTTTTAGATGAATATTGCCACGCTGCTGTTTCGACGACTGGTTATTGGGACGATCCTGAAGCGAAGAGGCGGCTTCTTCCACATTAAGTGCCCTTGTTTGCCCGGCCGTCGAAGGTATGATTGATCTTCAGGGGGGGCGCGTTCGCCATGGTGGATTTTGTGCATAGATTTTTGATTGATCCCACAAGAAGGGGAAACCTATGAAGCCCCTGAGATTCTTGCACATACCGAAAACGGCCGGCTCGACCTTGATCTATATTCTCCAACGCCAGTTTTCTGGAGAAATAGAATTTGTATTCCACGGTGATATTGTTTCGGACACAGAGAAATTTGATGCCCTATCTGAAAATGACAGGGGAAACGTTATGTTGTTTACCGGGCATGCTCCGATTAGAACCGGTATCAAAAGAGCGGATAACGCTACCACGATCACCCTACTTCGAGATCCAATTAGTCGTGTCAAATCCTTTTGCCAGCATGTCTCTGAGGGGAAAAGTCCATATATAAGTGATGATTTTCCTTCTGGAATCTTCTGTTTAGATGATCTTTTGGAAAGTGGAAACGAAGAACTGTCTAATCTTCAGACTAAGATGCTGATTAACCACGGAAGCTGTGCGTCGCCCCGGTTGCTTGACACCATGCCACCATCGGAAGCAATAGCCAGCGCCACCGACAATCTTTTCAACAGCGTCTCCCATTTTGGGCTTCTGGAATACTTTGATGAGAGCATGATCATTTTCAGTTCAGGATTGAAATGGAAAATGCCGTTTTATGTCTCACAAAACAGAAAAGACAAATGCAAGTTGGTTCAGTTCGAGCAGCGTCATCTAAGGCGGATCATGGAATTGAATTTCATAGATCTTGAAGTTTATGGGATCGCCAAAGAGCGATTTATATCCATGTTGGAGACTGACGAGTTCGATCAGAAAAAGCTGTTGCGATTTCAACAAATCAATAAATATCGATCTCATGCAATAAATAGCGGTAGAAGGGTGATTGGAGTTGTTCGTCACTGGATCAAACCGAAATTCCCTCTTCGTAGACGTCGATAGCCTTGTGAAAACAAAGAAGTCAGGATTCGCCGGATGACCGAGACCGAAATTTGCGGAGCCCTCCGAAGAAAAGCCGTTCGGCCACTCCTCGTGGACTCGTGAGTGCCGCCTGAAAGAGGAGGACGGCTACCCGTCGTATCTGGCGCCTTTTTCGTGCGGCTCTGCCGAGGGACCATAGGCTAAGAAAGCGTCGACTCTTGGTTCTTGACGGGCTGACCTTAACCTCCTGGATACCATGAGCGAGAACCTCTGCCTCATTCAGGAGACCGGACTCGGCAAGCCACCAACTCCGGTCAGCAAGCTTGGAGACCACGATGTCATCAATCGTGCATTCATCCATGCCGTTCCTGATCAGCCAGTCTCTGGAAACCACCTCGGACGAATTTGCCGAAGGGTCTTTTTCGCAGTGCAATCTCCTCTGGTGACAGAGTTGAGCGCCGACAGTCGAAAGAATTTGCTGCTCAGCTTGAATCACCGAAAGTTGTGAACCGCCGGCGCTGTAGCGCAGAACGATCTCCGGAATGTTGGCGAGCTTGTACCTTTCGGAAAGGCGCAGCCAGAGGTCGTAGTCCTCAGCCGCGAGGAACGGCGTCCGGTATCCGCCCACCTGATCTACGGCACCGCGACGCATCAAGACGGTCGGATGGATGATGGCTGAGCGTTCTGCCAACGCGCGAGCGACCTCAGTCGGGGAGCAGGGCGGCCGCCTCTCCTGATTCAGACTGCCGTGGGCGTCCACGACCTGGGCGGCGCCGCCCACAACGGCGACTCCAGGGTTTTGCTCCAAAAAGGCTACTTGTTTTTCGAGGCGATGGGGCAGGCTCACATCATCCTGGTCCATTCGGGCGACATACTCTGCGTTCGAGTCTTTCAGTCCGCGGTTGAGGGTGGCAATCAGTCCGGATTGTTCGAGTCGGGTGACAGTCACCCGAGGGTCACGGCCTGCGACGACTTGAGCGATCTGAGGAGAACGATCGGTCGATCCGTCGTCGAGAACCAGCAGTTCCCATGCTGTGAAGGTCTGCTTTCTGATGCTTTCAATCGCCCGCTCGATGGTTTCTTCCGCGTTATATAGCGGCAAGACAACCGAAACAACCGGCGATTCTGTCGATCTGTCGGCCATTGACTTGTCGCCCCCCACGAAGGCCTCCTCTAATCCACCGTGTTCAGCTCACGGGCCCCGTCCAGCGATTCCCTTTATCGCCTTGAGGAAAGCCAGAATAGCAAGTCTCCGCCGGAAAGCCCGGCAAGGGACGGTGATATGCTCATCATCGACGTGACCCTGCGAGATCTGCGGGGTTTAAGGTGGGGAGAACCTCCCGAGGGATCAGGCCTGAAAAAAGCAAGCTGTGGTACTCAGATGTCAAACGATGACTTTTCCTTGATTATCGAAGCCGATAAGCCCGAAAGGCATTATTGGGCTGATGTGTGGCGTTTTCGTGAATTGCTCTACATTCTCGCCTGGCGAGATATCGCGGTTCGGTACAAACAAACCGTGATCGGTGTTCTGTGGGCCTTGTTGCGTCCTCTATTGACGATGGCCATATTCGTTGTGGTCTTCGGGAAGATTGCAAAACTGCCCAGCGAAGGAGTTCCCTATCCCATCTTTGTCTTTGCGGCGATGTTGCCGTGGACATTTTTCTCCACCGCCTTCAGTGATGCGGGGAACAGCCTGGTTGGAAATGCAAACCTGATTTCCAAGATCTTTTTCCCCCGGCTCATCATTCCGGCGAGTTCGATCATCGTCGCAGGCGTGGATTTTCTGATTTCCTTTGTCATCTTGGCGGCCCTCATGGCCTGGTATGGATATGTTCCGGGTTGGCAAATTCTCCTGCTGCCGGCCTTTCTCATTTTGGCGATGTTTGCTGCCTTCGGTTCAGGCCTGTTGGTAACGGCCCTCAATGTCAGATACCGGGACATTCGCCACATCATCCCCTTTGTCGTGCAACCCGGGCTGTACGTTTCGCCGGTCGGTTTCAGTACGACGCTGGTGCCCGAAAAATACCGCCTGTTCTATTTCTTGAGCCCCATGGTGGCGGTTATCGATGGATTCCGGTGGGCCATCAGCGGGGGTCGTACGGCGTTCGACTTGACGGAACTGGCGATTTCTCTGATGTCGGTGAGCGTCCTGTGTGTCTTCGGGATCCTCTATTTTCGCAAGACCGAACGAACCTTCGCGGATGTCATCTGATGGTGGTCGCGGTTAGGGCCGAAGGGCTGGGCAAGAAATACGTAATCCGGCACGGCCCGAGTGAGCAGTTTCCGACCCTGAGAGATGAAATTGCGGCGAAGGTCGGTGGTGTTTTTCGGCGGCTCGTGAAGCCGGTAGGAGGCACTCTGGGTTCTGCCGCCATGGAGAAAGAGACTTTCTGGGCACTTTCCGGCGTCGAATTCGAAATCGACGAGGGAGAACGGGTTGGCATCATCGGCCGCAATGGGGCCGGGAAAACAACGCTCTTGAAGGTCCTCTCCCGAATCACCCAGCCGACCACGGGACGGGTTTCGATCAACGGTAGGATCGCCAGTCTGCTTGAAGTCGGTACCGGCTTTCATCCGGAACTGACCGGGCGAGAGAACATTTTTCTTAACGGCGCAATCCTCGGCATGGGGCGGGCCGAGATTCGCCGGGTTTTTGACGATATCGTGGCCTTCGCAGAGGTCGAGCGCTTTCTCGATACCCCGGTGAAACGGTATTCCAGCGGCATGTATGTCCGCCTGGCTTTCTCGGTTGCGGCCCATCTTGACCCCGAGATCCTGGTGGTAGACGAAGTTCTCGCGGTTGGGGATCTCGATTTTCAGCAGAAGTGTCTCGGAAAGATGAGGGAAGTAGGTCGGTCCGGGCGGACGGTGCTGTTCGTCAGTCACAACATGCACGCCGTGGAGGCCCTGTGCGACCGTGCCATTGTCCTTGACCGGGGCTTGGTTGTATTTGACGGTGGGGTTGGCGAGGCGGTCTCTCATTATCGGACTCTCGGTTCCTCAACCGAGGGTTCAATCGAAGCCTGCGCGAAACGGGTCAACAAGGGCGGCTTCAGAATTTCGGAACTCTGGCTTGAAAATGCAGCCAGAGAACGCCCGAGAGCCTTTTCTCCAGGCGAGGAAATTCACCTGAGAATGACATTCGAGGTTGAGGAAGACTTCGACGGTAAGGAGGTCGAGGTCGGATTCGGTATCGACAACGAGTTGGGCGACAGGATCTTCACGGCGGTCTCGACCTGGGGCGATACGCCAGTCATTTCCAGAGAAGGGACGACCACGGTTGCCTGCGTGATCTCCGCACTTCCCTTGGTTGGGGGAAGGTATCTGGTGAGCGCCTCGGTGGGTTATCGGGGTCTTGGTTTTGACTATGTCCAGCAGTGTTCCGTCCTGAACATCAAGCAGATCGGGAAGTCATGGGCCAACAGAGGAATCGAACATGGTCACATCGATGTTCCCTACCGGTTTTCCCTCATGGACGAATAAGTTCTCAAGACCCGACGGACGACTCTTTGCAGGTTCCGTTCACCGACGGCGAGGCAGGGTCGTGCTCCAACCGCGAGCGTGGCCGGCACCACATGGCGGGTGTGCATCACCGCCTTGATCTGGTCGGTCAGATATTCAGGAGCGTGCTTCCACGGAAAGATCAGTTCTCTTGGCCTGTCGACGATGATCGGTTGCACTGAGTCCCGGGAGTCCTCGTTCCGCACGACCCGTTTTCGGAACAATACCTCGTGTCGGTAAAAAAATCGGGTTCGCGCGAGCAGAGCGAGAACGAAAATCATGTCCGAGCCCCAATGCTCCGTCAAAGGTGAGGCATGAAATGCCTTGGAGGCCGGATTCCGTCGCATGACGCTGTACATCATATTGGCTTTGCCCATGATTTCGGGCGCAAGAATGAAGCGGAGGACGTTGCGCCAGGCCGAGGGGCCGGAGAAATGGGTGAACCCGGGATAATTGCGGATCTCTCGTCCGAAGGTATCGGTATTCACCAGATTCGTGAAGGCAAAGCCGATCGTGGGGTCCTTCTTCATGGCGCGAACACCAGCAGAGATGAAGGAGGGCGCCCAGGTGTCGTCTCCGGCGGCCCACATAAAGAACTCCGCGTCGGCGCTATCGAGAACAAATTTGAAATTGGCTGGAGCCCCGAGATTCCTCGGATGGCGGTGATAGCGGATCCGCGGATCGGCAGCGGCAAACCGGCGGGCGATGTCGCCGGTCGAGTCCTCAGAGTTGTTATCGGAGATCAGCAGCCGCCAGCCTCGAAAGTCTTGATCGACCAGGCTGTCGAGCGCCTCCTCGAGGAAGGGTTCACAGTTGAAGACGGGCATCCCGATGAAGACTTCGGTCATGGGTTTGCCGATCGATTCACGAAATCCTCCTGAGCCAGGCGCCGGGCCAGTGGGTCACATTCTCCGTCAAATCACTTTCGTTGAACGGCCACGGAGGTTGTTTGATTTCGAATTCGGGATGTGCTTCCTGAAACTCGGCGGCTGCGGCCGACGGGTTATTCCGGCTCCAGTCGAGGCCGCCTCTGGGCACGTCTGTGAGGTCTCTCATGATCCCGTCTGTCGCGACGATGTACGAGCCTTCAGTCACGAGGCTATGGAAGGCATCAAGTTCGGCGAGAACGTGGGCTTTCGTGTGGTTGGAGTCGAGAATTACGAGGATGGTCTCATGCTCCGCGACCATCGCCCGGACCCGGTCAACGACCCCGGGATCCGTCGAGCTGCCGTCAACCAGGGAAATGAAGGGATAGAGAAAGTGATCCTCGAGGGCCTTGCGGTTCGGAGGACGCAGTTCGATCTCGACTCCTATGACCCGACCCTTCCCCATTGTCTTGCACAGGCCGGCATAAAAGACCAGCGAGCCGCCGTGCGCGACACCGGTCTCGATGATGACATCCGGTTGGATGCTGAAAATCACCTCCTGAATCCGGATCATATCCTCTGGGAGCTGGATCACGGGTCGTCCCAACCAGGAAAAGGTATAGGGATACTTGAGGCTCCAGCCGACCCGCAGCCACTGTCGCGAAAGGAGTTCGTATCCCTCCTTGCTGTAGAGCGGGATGCGTCGCTCGCCATTCCCACACTCCTCGATGAGGATGCGTGCTTCCGTGTCAATCGTGATCTTCATGGCGAATATTCCCTCTTCATCTCAAAAATCACTCATGATCGACCTCAACGTAATTGAATACGTTGTCAGACATCTCTTTGATCTCCTCAAGGTAATTCGAATTCATGACATAAACGGTTGAACCTTTTGGCAACATCGCCAAAGCCTCCGCGGGTGACTGAACCAACAACCCTGTTGATGGCAGATATTTGCCCTGTTTTGCCGGGTTGATGTCGATGACAGCAATGATAGGCTGACCAGCCCGCGTTTTGAGCAAGGCAAAAATTACGCCCTTTGAAGCCCCACCCCAAATAGCAGCTCGTCTCGTCTCACCAAGATTAACGGTGAATCCCTTTGGAAAAATGAAGCAATCATCGAAATTCTTTTCAGGTTTCATGAGAGATGCGAGTTCCGCAACAACGAAAAGATATTGACCCCCGAACAACCGCCCACTTTGAATTACAGCACCGAACATCCTATAAAAATCCGAAATCCTGAAGTAATTTACATGCTCGTAATAAACATCAAACCAGGCTCGGCGTTCGCATATCCAATCAAAGCACGGCACTTCAATGTAAATCCTACCGTGCCCACCATTGGCCTCTTGCAATTGAAGCAAAAAGTCAAATGGATCCTGAATATGCTCAAGAACATGACGCAAAATTAGACCCCTTGCCCTGAATCCAACTCTCGGTTCAAAGCAATGCTTCAACACTCTCGGATTGCCTCCTTCATAGGTAGGATCAAAACCGGTTATATCGAAACCCTTTGCCAATAACATTTCCAAAAAGAAGCCCTTGCCGCAACCAACTTCAACAATAGAATCTCGTTCCATGAATCTCTCAATGATATGTGAAACAGATCCTAGGTGCTCTTGAAACAATGGGCTTTTAGCTTGTTCATTTTGATATTGCGCATCGTAGACCATCAACTGAGGATGAAAGGCTGCGTTATATATGAGACCAGTCCTTTGGTCTTCCACCAATTGCATATCCCCTTTTGGGCAAGCCTTGGCTTCAGCCTCAGTGTCGTACAAACGATTCTGAAAAATCGGTAGCTGTTTCTGTTGATAGAGTAGTTTCGTTTGGATTCCCTGATTCAATTTGACACCTCGTGCCTGACACCGACCACACAGGGCGGATCGACAAGGTTGTCTGGGCGAACGCCGAATTTGAGCAAATCGCGGCGACCAAACTCATCGGCGATTTGCTCAGCGAGCTGTCGTACTGTTATGGGTATCCCTGTGCAGATGTTAACCGGTCCTTGCTCGCTACCAAGTGCGGTGTCCACGATCATTCGTCCGGCTTCGCGAACATCAATATAATCCCGAATTTGCAGGCCACTGGTGAGTTCGGCAACCTCGTTGGCCGCGAGCTTGGCGCGCAAATACGGTACCAGCCGGCGTGCATCTTCTCCTTCCCCATGAAGATAGAACAAACGACACCAGGCAAATTCGACACCTTGCTGTGGAAGCCATGGCGAAAGTGCCATGAAGGCAGCCGTCTTCGCTCCTGCATAGGGTGTTAATGGCAGCAAGGGAGTCTCAACGGATAGCATGCCCCCGGAAAGATCGTACTCAAAGCATGTACCAATACCGACGAAGCGTTGTACCTTGGCATTTTCCGCTCCTATTGCCAATTGAATCGTCCCAGTCAAACAATCTAAATTCTTAGCAGAGTGGAGGTATTTACCAGGTTCTGCATACCAAGCTACATGGATGATGGTGTCGATGCCTTTGCAAACATCAGCCCACCAATCGGCGTTCTCAGCAAAGAGATCCGGCGTGGAGATCACCGTTTCTATGGAGCCCGGGGTAGCTGACTCGCATTGCGTTCCTTCACGGACCACGGTGCGAACCAAAACACCGCGCTCGCCGAGTTCTCGCAGCACTTGACACCCAACAAAGCCGGTCGCGCCGGTAACCAAGATCAGCGGCTCATCAGAGGCCATTTGGCGTCCTTTTCCGAAATGCCGGTTATAGTTCGAGGCCAGCGAATTGCAAGTACTGGGTCATCAAAACGACAACCGCCTTCAAAGCTAGGCTGATAATATGCGGTGACCATGTAGCTCACTGTCGCATCTTCGTCCAGAGATTGATAGCCGTGTGCAAAGCCCTTGGGCACATACATCATTTGGCAGTTTCCCTCCGAAAGCTCTGAACCAAACCATTGAAGGAAAGTTGGTGATTCTTCTCGCAAATCAACAATAACGTCGAAGATTGAACCCTTGATGCAACGAACGAGTTTGTCCTCAGCATGAGGATTCCGCTGAAAATGGAGGCCCCGGACTGTGCCGGCAAAGCTGTTTGTACTTATGTTTGCTTGAACAAAAGAATTTTTGAGCCCGTTGGCTTTGAACTCTCTCGCACAGAAAGCCCTTATGAACAAACCGCGCTCGTCAAATCGAGGCTCTGAGTTAATCAGGAATGCGCCTGATAGTGGCGTTGGCGTGAAGATCATCAACACTCCTAGGTACCAACGATAAACTCCCTTTCCAAGGGGCTACGGTGGCGACATTCTCTGCCGGCTCGACCCAGGTCACCGGCACTCCGGCCTCCTCTGGAAATTGGAGAAGGTAGCTCGTTCATTGCTTGCAACTTCGGCGAAGACATCCTTGAGAGCGGTGTTGCAGAGACGACAGCGCATATTAATCCGGGCCGCAAATCCCCAGGTAATTGATGATCTGCTCGTCGGTTTTTCGTCTCATGTCCGTTGATTTCTGTCGCTCGGTCCCGTACCAGTCGAGAGTCCATTCGAGGGTCGTCGGCAGGTCCAGTTGAGGCCGCCAATTCAGTCGAACCCGCGCCTTGTTTGAATCGAGCTTCAATCTGCCCGCCTCGTGGGGATGATCTCCGTCTCCCCGAATCCAGGAGGCCCCATTTCCCCAGGCGGCAGCAAGGGAATCGGCGATCTGGGAAACAGGCGCCTCGCTTTCCTCGGAAGGACCGAAGTTCCAGGACTCGGCGAAATTCCGACCCTGTCCCCACAGATTCTCGGCAAGCAGGAGGTAGCCGTGAAGAGGCTCACAAACGTGTTGCCAGGGGCGAG
>JAIOSJ010000410.1 GCA_021107705.1 Thermoanaerobaculales bacterium
CGGTTTTAAACCGTTTGGTTTCAATAATTTACAGCTAAAGTGTTCGTTGATCAACGACTTAAGTCTTTTGCTCCGGGCGGATGATCCACAGGTCCCTCATTTTTCAACACTTGGCCCTCTTGCCGGGGTCAAGAGCGTGTGGTAGCGTTCGCCCCTTCCCCGCGCTGCGGGAGATGGGTGGAATTCATGCCGATTTGCACTTTTGAAGACAAGGTTCCACAGTTAGGTGCTCGCGTCTTTGTGGCGCCGAATGCCCTAGTTCTTGGAGAGGTCTTCCTGGGTGACGATGTGTCTGTTTGGTACAACGTGGTTCTGCGGGGTGACATCCACTGGATTCGGGTCGGCGCCCGCAGTAATCTTCAGGATGGAGTGATCGTCCATGTCGAGAACCAGCTTTTTCCGACCCGGCTTGAAGAGGAAGTGAGCATCGGTCATGGAGCGATTCTGCACGGCTGCACCATCGGGTCCGGGTCTCTGGTGGGCATGGGCGCCAAGATACTCAATGATGCGGTTATCGGCGAGGGCTCGTTGGTCGCAGCCGGCGCGGTTGTTACGGAGGGCTTCAAGGCGCCGCCGCGAAGCCTGGTGATTGGGGTACCGGCCATGGTCAAACGGTCGTTGAGCGACGAAGAGTATGTGCGGGCTCGCGGGACGGCGAAGAATTACGTGAACTACAAGAATCGTTACCTCGCTGACGGCGGGGAGTCTGATGCCGCCACCCAATTTGCGGCTTTGCAGGAGGACCGATGATCCAAAAGGTGAAGGGAACCCGAGACATTTTGCCCCCAGACTCGAAATTGTGGGCCGCGATTGAGGACGAGGCCCGGAGAGTTTTTTCGGGCTTTGGTTATGACGAAATTCGTATTCCGGTCATGGAGTCGACGGAGCTGTTTGTCCGGACGGTGGGTGAGGGAACCGACATCGTTTCCAAAGAGATGTACACCTTCAACGATCGGAAGGGTCGTTCCCTGACTCTTCGTCCGGAAGGAACGGCCGGTGTGGCACGGGCCTTCATCGAAAACGGTCTTGGTCAGAGGCCCCAGCCGGTGCGCCTCTGGTACATGGGCCCGATGTTTCGCTACGAAAAGATGCAACGCGGCCGCTATCGGCAGTTTGCGCAGATCGGGATTGAACTCCTGGGGGCGGCGTCTCCTCAGGCTGATGTCGAGGTGCTGTTGGCGCTCTATACCTTTCTCTCGGCTCTTGGGTTCGACGACCTCGTGATCGTGCTGAACAACCTCGGGGATCCTGAGGATCGGGAGAGATTCATCGCCGGATTCAAGGCCGAATTGCACTCACATCAGCAAGAACTGTGCGGCGATTGCCGCAGACGGTGGACCGAGAACCCCCTGAGAATCCTTGATTGCAAGGTTCCGCGGTGTCGGGAACTGGTAGCCGAGACCACGCCCGTGGCTGAAGTCGTGAGCCCGGAGGCCAAGGCCCACGTTGCGGCCGTTGAAGCAGGACTTGAGGCCCTTGATGTTCCCGTGCGTTTGGCGCCTCGGTTGGTACGGGGGCTGGATTACTATTTGCGGACCGTCTTCGAAGTCGTCTCTCCCGCCCTGGGTGAGGATACGGTCATCTGTGGAGGCGGACGTTACGACCGCCTGATCTCAGACCTTGGAGGATCGGCGGTGCCGGGAATCGGCTTCGCGATAGGAGAAGATCGGCTCGTCGACGTATTGCCGGCGACATTCCGGGAGAAAGTTCTGGAACGACCGTTGGTGGCGGTTCTCCCCGTCGGAGATGAAGCGGCAATCTCGGCTCTTGAGCTGGCCAGAGACCTGATCGCGGGAGGGCTGAATGCGCCGACCGAAGTGACCGGGCGATCGTTGAAAGCGGGCCTGAAGTGGGCGAACAAGATCGGAGCGGCAGCGGCGCTCATCCTCGGTGAATCAGAACTGGCCGACGGCATGGTGCTCGTGCGGGATCTGAAACGAGGAGAGCAGGAACCGGTCTCCCGGGACCTCGTCGTAGAACGAGTTCGGGGACTGCTGGGAATCGATTGAGGCGACTTGGAGAGAGACATGGCAAAGAATGCTTGGGACAGACCGTGGTGTGCGAGCCTGAACCGCGACCACATTGAACAAGAGGTCGAGGTGGTTGGTTGGATCCGTCGTCGGCGAGATCTCGGTGGGCTGGTGTTTGCGGATCTCAGGGATCGATCCGGCATTGTCCAGTTGGTGTTCGAGACCGAAACCTTGTCCCTCGGGGAGGACCTGTCGCCCGAGGATGTCGTCCTCGTCAGAGGCAGAGTTCGTGCGCGCGCCGAGGGGCAGGCGAATCTCGGTTTACCGTCGGGTGAAATCGAGATCCGCGTAGCCACGTGCGAAATACTCTCGCGGGCCGAAACTCCACCCTTCGTTATCGAAGATACAACCAACGCCTCAGAGGAACTGCGTCTTCGGCACCGCGCCCTTGACCTGCGACGTCCGGCGATGGCGGCAAATCTGGTGCTGCGCCATAAGGTTGTTGCCGAGATCCGCCGATTTTTCGACGAGATGGAGTTCATCGAAGTCGAAACACCGATTCTGACCCGCTCCACACCGGAAGGCGCCCGAGACTTTCTCGTGCCCTCGCGTGTCCACAAGGGCGCCTTCTATGCCCTGCCGCAGAGCCCACAGCTCTTCAAGCAGCTCCTTCAGGTTGCAGGTATTGGGCGCTATATGCAGATCGCCCGGTGTTTCAGGGACGAGGATTTGCGAGCCGACCGTCAGCCGGAGTTCACACAGGTAGATATCGAAGCCTCGTTCGTTGACGAGGAGGACATCTATACCTTGATTGAGGGACTTTTTGGGCGGATCTTTCCATTGGTTGGCATCACACCGCCAAGAGCCTTCCCGCGCCTGACCTACGACGAGGCCATGGAGAGGTTTGGGTCGGATCGACCGGATACCCGCTTCGACTTGGAGTTGGTGGAGCTGGGAGAGCAGTGCGATGGTTGTGGTTTCCACGTCCTCGAAAGGGCTGCGGCCGAAGGCCGGGTGAAAGGTCTCGTTCTACCCGCAGGAGCTTCTCTCTCACGTAAGCAGTTGGACGGCCTGACCGAGTTCGTCAAGCCCTTCGGGGCGGCCGGGGTTCTGTGGTTCAAGAGGACGGCGGACGGTGTGGCCTCACCCGCGAAGAAGGCCTTGGGCGAAGAGGGCTGCGTTAGATTCCTTGACGTTGCCGGAGCCGAAGAGGGTGATCTTCTGTTGGTGGTCGGCGCTCCGGAGAAAGTCGTTTTCGCAGCCCTCGGCGCCCTCAGAGTGCACCTCGCAAGGGAGCATGACCTGGTGCCGGCAGGCCGCCACGATTTTCTCTGGGTGACGGACTTTCCCCTCCTGGAGTGGTCCGAAGAGGATGGAAGGTTCTTTGCAACCCACCACCCCTTCACCTCGCCGCGCGAAGGGGACACGGCTGCCTTCGACCAGGATCCGGGAGTGGTCCGGGCACGCGCCTACGACGTCATCATGGATGGCGTCGAGTTGGGTGGTGGTTCGATCAGGATCCATGACGCCGATTTGCAGCGCCGGGTCTTCGCCTTGCTCGGCATCGACGGGGATGAAGCCGCCGCTCGATTCGGTTTTTTGCTCGAGGCCTTTCGCTACGGTGTGCCGCCCCACGGCGGGGTTGCCCTGGGACTGGATCGTATGATCATGCTGATGGCCGCCCGGGAGTCGATTCGCGACGTGATCGCCTTTCCCAAAACCACCTCGGCCTCATGTCTGCTCACCGAGGCGCCCTCTGACGTGGACGACGCGCAACTGAAGGAACTGGGGTTGGATCGCAGTGGGGCGGAGGGACGGTGACTTTGTTCCCATCCGGAACATCCGGATGGAACCGAGCCGGTCGCAAAGAGGCACATAGAGGATTCGGGCTCATACCGCGGTAGAATTGTCTGCAATGGTGAAAGAAATTCAATCCGGCATGACCTTCGGGCGCTATCGGCTGGAGCGGCAACTGGCCACGGGGGGGATGGGCGCCGTCTGGCTGGCCCGTGATGAGCGCCTGGGTCGAGAGGTGGCGATCAAACTTTTGCCTCACCTCTTGGTGACCGACGAAGCGGCCGGCCGGCGTTTTGAACGTGAGGCTCGGGCGATGGGGCGACTGCAACACCCCAATGTCATCAGCTTGTTCGATATCGGCACCGCCGATCCGGGAACCGGGGAAGAAATTCCCTACCTCGTGATGGAATTCGTGGGCGGTCGAGCTCTCGATCAGATCATCGCCGACGGTCCGATGCAGCCGCGTCAGGCGGCGGAAATCATGGTGCAGGTGGCATGT
The DNA here is from genome assembly GCA_021107705.1 of Thermoanaerobaculales bacterium. GTDB lineage: Bacteria > Acidobacteriota > Thermoanaerobaculia > Thermoanaerobaculales > Sulfomarinibacteraceae > JAIOSJ01. Next base: position 4,267 of record JAIOSJ010000410.1, read on the forward strand.
GCCCTTGCCGCGGCGCATGCAGCCGGAGTCGTCCATCGCGATCTGAAGCCTTCGAACATCATGATCGCCGATGATGACCACGCGAAGGTGCTCGACTTCGGTCTGGCACGGCTGATCAGGGCGGCGGGACATGTCCCGGAGGCCACGCTCACAGCGCCCGGAATGGTCCTCGGCTCCTGCCCCTACATGGCGCCGGAACAGGCCCTTGGACGCGGTGTCAGCGAAACCGGAGATCTCTTCTCCCTCGGCGTTGTTCTCTATGAGGTGCTGTGCGGCCGGCGTGCGTTCACGGGCTCGACGCCTGTGCAGGTCCTGCAGGCGGTCATTCGCTGTGACTACCCGAAGATCGAGGA
>JAIOSJ010000345.1 GCA_021107705.1 Thermoanaerobaculales bacterium
AACGGCGCCTTTCGGGTGTCGTGAAGGCCCATTTTCGTTGAATCCTCGGCCCGTACAGTGAGTACTGCGTCTCGAATGCGCCTCAAACGGCACTTTGCGACCCTCCGAAATCCATCCGTCGTCAATGCCCTACACCTCCTAGAGGCCCGGCCTCTCAGGGTTGGAACCACTCGGGGAGTGCCCCCTCCTGCCCAGCGTTCTCAAGAAATTCTGTCAGCTTGGTTTGAGCTTCTGCCAGTTCCTCGGCAAGTTCGTCTCGCCGTCGCATTGAATTCTGGAGTTGGGGTCTGATCATTTGTTCCCTCTCGATCGGATCATCCATGCGGTAAAACTCTTCCATCTGCCGAAGAATTTTTTGCTCCAGTTCTTCCGACACCGAAACGAGAATGTTAATCCGGTCTTTCAGTTCCAGAAATTTAGAGCGCCAATACGCCCTTGTCCCCATTTTCTCTGTTTCCGCCAATTCAGCTGGGTCTTCGATCTGTTGACTCTCAGATGGCGGCGAATCCGGTTGGACGAGTAAGTCGTTGCGCTGGGAGGTGTTTTTCTCTGAGACCGAAGTGAGAAGGCCCTGGGTCGCGATTTGCGCAATATTCTCGTCTGTTATGTGGATCTGCTCTCCTGTCTTTCGTTGGACTTTTCGAAGGCGGATTTTTGCGGCGTATTCCGCTAATGATCCCGGGACGACGGTTGGAGTCGGTTTGGGCTTTTCGTTTTCGGCGCCGGATCCGATACCCAGTCCTGTTGCGAACAGGAATATGAGAAAAGTGAAAACTGCAGGTGGACGATGAATCGACAAAGCTCCATTACCCCTGAATCAGCTCGGTGAAATACCTGGAGGCTCGGCTGGAAACGCCATCTTGACTGCAAATTGCGAATGAGGCGCAATCTGTATTTTCGTAAGTCCTTGAAATAGAGGGACTACGACTGCAGTCCTTCGGAAGCACATCTCGCACCTCCTCCCAATTCTCGTTAGAAGAGGGGTTTCCGGCCGGACCTCTAGGTCAGGGCTCAATGGTACCTTCTCTGCCATATCGGTCCGACAGGCGAACGACGTCATCAATATGAGCGGTTGAGACCTCCAAGAGCACGCTGTCGGTAATCGCCACCATGCGATGAAGAAGGCCGGGGGGGATGTGGAAGACGTCTCCCGGACCCAATTCGCAGTCTTCGAGGAGATCGGTTTTCGATCCCGTTTGAAACAGCACCTTTCCCTCGAGAACCCTGAGTGTCTCCTCCTTCTGCTCGTGATACTGAAGACTGAGACTTTCACCCGCCTTGATTATAAGGAGTTTTCCCAAATAAGTATTAGTTTCTGCGAAAATCTCTTCATGGCCCCAGGGTTTGTGTATGAAACGTGACGGTCGTTTTCCCATTCCAACTCCCCACCGTGTCAGACACGGACCTTGATCTTGGCCAGAGTAATAGCGAGTCTCTCGAGGAGGTACTCTTCAATCTCCCGGGCCGTAGACATTCGAATAGCCTGCCGCGCCATCGCACTCGCTTCTCGAGCCGACAACTGCCGCACAAGATTTCTCACCAGCGGAAGACTCTGAGGATTCATGCTGAATCTCCGTAAACCCAATCCTACGAGTAACGGAACCATCAATGGATCCGAGGCCATTTCCCCACACATTCCAACATCGGTCCCGAATTCATTACCGGCCTTGATGATCTGTGAGATCAGTCTCAAGACCGCCGGACTCGTCGGTCGATAAAGATGAGCAACCAGTTCATTCGCACGGTCTACCGCCAGGGAATATTGGATAAGATCATTTGTGCCGATAGAGAGAAAATCCGCCTCTTTGGCAAGCTCCCTCACCATGACCGCAGCAGATGGAACCTCGACCATGGCGCCGAGCGGGACCGACTCATGAATCGGGTACCCCTCCGAACGGAGGTCTTCAGTCAAACGGTTGACAAGAAACCGCGCTACACGAAATTCTTCGAGACAGGCGATGAGAGGAAACATAATCCGCAGTTGACCGAGTGGAAATTCACCGGCCACGCGCAACAGCGCTCGTAACTGGGTCTGAAAAAATCCGGGTTTGGAAAAGCACAGGCGGATTCCCCGAAGACCCAGAACCGGGTTGGCCTCCTCTGAGCCCATCACCTCCCGCGCGAGCTTCTTCCCCCCGAGGTCGAAGGTACGAATGGTCACCGGGGCATCACCCATCGCATTGAGGAGATTCCGATAGACTCCCACATGGTCTTCTTCATCCGGCAGGAGTGGACTTCGCTCCATATAGAGGAATTCCGAGCGATAAAGACCAATTCCCTGAACATTCCAAGAAACCGCGGCATCGACCTCAGCCAAGAGATCAATATTCGCAAGAAGTTCGACTCTGTGTCCGTCACGAGTGATCGTAGGCAGAGCCCTGACCCGTTGAAGGTGCGCCTGCTGTTCGAGGTACTCGTTCTGGCGTGAACGGTATTCCTCAACATCCGCTGGATCAGGGTCAAAGAGAATTTTTCCTTCAAAAGCATCAACGATGACCCGGCGGGATCGCAGACCGCTTTCACATGCCCCACTGATGCCGACGATCGCCGGAATACCAAGCGACCTCGCGATAATCGTCGTGTGGGAAGTAGGTCCCCCCGTTTCAAGAACAAAGCCAAGAATCTTGTCGAGTGGCAATTTGACCACGACAGAGGGAGGAAGATCGTCTGCGACCAAAACCACTTTGCGGTCGAGGTCCTCAAGGTGGGTTATGTCCGTGCCGTGCAAGGATCTCAGGATTTGCGTTGCGATATCGAGAACATCCAGCTTCCGCTCGGCGAGATAGTCGTCAGGAAGAGATTCAAATCTTTCTACCAATTTCCCGACGACTTGGTCTAAAGCCCATTCAGCGTTTACTCGTTCCTCTCGGATAATCTCCCGGACGGGTTTTGACAACGAAGGGTCCTTAACCATGAGGTGGTGCGCCTCGAAAATCGCTGCGTACTCCTCCCCCATCTGGCTGGCGGCCCGATCACGGTTTTTGAGAATATTGGCGGCCGTGGTTTCTACGGCCGAATCGAATCTCTCGATCTCCTGATCGATTCGCGAATCCGGAAGCGTGATTCTTAGAACGGCAATCGGCCGTGTCTCCTGGACCACTGGTTCCCCAATGGCGATTCCAGGACTGGCGCCCAAACCCTTAAGCCGCTTTGGGCTCATTCCTTCTCTCCAAAACGATCTGCGAAAAGGGCCACAATCGCCTCGACGGCGGCGCCTTCATCAGGTCCTTCTGCCCTAATCGTTATCGGAGTGCCCTTGGTTGCCGCAAGCGTCAACAGGCCGAGAATCGATTTTGCATTGACTTCTTCCCCATCGATTCCGACAAAAACCTCCGACTCAAAATCACTCGCAGCGTGAACTACTTTCGCTGCGGCTCTCGCGTGAAGGCCGAGCCTGTTGATGATTTCCAGTTTCTGAGATTTCATTTTCTGGGACTCCTGAACAGTTTCTAAATGGCTCGCAGATCGACCTTCAACATCAAACAGACGCTTACTCTATCGACGCAAGAACTCGCTCGCCACTCGAATGCTCTTCTGACCGGCGTCACGCAATCGAAGAGCAAAATCCCTGGGCTCCAATCCTTGGCGCCGGAGAGAAGTCAGTTTCACGAGCATCGGGAGATTGACTCCCGTCACGATCTCTACGCGACCCGCTTTCATCTGAGGAAGCGCTAGATTTGTGGCGGTTCCCCCAAACATATCCGTCAGGACTATAACGCCTTGACCCTCATCTAATTCCCGTAGGGCTTTTTTTAACTGGCGACTGGCTTCGTCGGAATCAATATCCCACGGCAGTGCCAAAGCTCGGGTCGACTGCTCCAGATCCGCGTCGATCTCCCGCGCAGCCGCCAAGAGTTCGGTGGCGAGATCGCCGTGCGTAAGTACCAGTACTGGGATCATCAGTACCTCCATGCCTCTCGGTCGCGATGGTGAACATTCACCATACTCCCCTCTTCTTCAAGAAGGCAACCCAAGCGTTCGGCAACATAGACTGACCGGTGTCGGCCTCCCGTACAGCCAATCGCGACAATCAGGTGAGATTTAAGTTCTCTGGCATATTTCGGCACCAGATATTTCACCAGGTCGTTGATTCGCTTTACCGCCGTGGTAACTTCATCGATCGCTTCAAGCCAATCGGCCACCGGCTGATCGGTTCCTGAGAGTTGCCGGAGTTCCTTTTCGAAATAGGGATTGGGTAGAAATCTCACGTCGAAAACCAGACTTGCTGTCGCCGGAACTCCGCGGAGATAGGAGAAACTCATGATTTCCACCTCCATGAGTTGCTCGGGGCGGCACACTCCGGCCAGTTCCAGAATCTGTCGTCGGAGATCATGTGGAGATAGTTCGGTCGTATCAACGACGAGATCAGCAATCCCCCTGACCGGCTCAAGAGTTTCCCGTTCATCGGAAATCGCCAGATCGAGCGCCCTATCCCGGAAAGGATGAGGACGTCTCGCAACCGAAAACCTCCGTTCGAGGACGGCGCCTGAGGCTTCGACAAAGATCAGTTGCAGTTGCGGGTATTTCTTTGCGAGGCGACCATAAATCTCTGGAAACTGCTCGATCAGGCCGCGAGCCCGGACATCCAGTACGACAACGAGACGTTCGCTGTCATAGGCCTGGAGAAAGAGATCTTCGAGGAGTTCGAGTGGAATATTGTCAACACAGTCATATCCCAGATCCTCAAGACTCCGGCTCAAGACCGTTTTCCCGGCCCCGGAAAGGCCGGTGATGATAAATGGCCCCCGGAAAAGCGACCCTGAATCACTCATCGAGACCCCCGTTCCCACACCCGTTGGCGATGCGGTCAATGTTCTGCAGGAACACACCCTCGTCATCGATATCCTGCTGAGCCAGTACACACTTCCGGACTGCAGTCTCGACCATCAGTGCAAAATCGCGGCCTGGAGCGACCGCCATGACGAACTTGGGGATTTTGATTCCGAGTATCTCCTGCGTGTCTGACCACGTCTTTTGACCGCTCCGCACTCTCTGTCACCAAGCACGTTCTTGAGCACGTGTCTCAGACC
>JAIOSJ010000298.1 GCA_021107705.1 Thermoanaerobaculales bacterium
CTAGCCAGCGCGCCCACAAGGCCATTCATGTCTTGGGCGGCGAGACCACCCTCGGTGACTCCTTCACCATTGCCAAGGTACTTGCGGCCCCGCTGAAAGACCAGGAATACGATCTGGTTCTCGTTGGCGTCCAGGGCGTAGGAAACGACAAAGCCCAGGTCGGTCAGATGTTGGCTGAACTGCTCAACCTGCCTCATGTCTCGGGGATCACGTCCCTTGAGATTGACGATGGCAATCTGACCGCCGGCCGTGAGGTCGAGGGCGGCAAAGAGGAAGCCTGTCGAAAAGATCGAGGTGGGTACTCTGGGTATCGATGAAGGTGCGGGCGGCGCCTACAGCATCCGTTCGCTGGAACTGCCTCCCGAAAAGGGTGCGGGAAAGATCCTCCAGGGTGAGGATGACCCCGCCGGCGCCGCCAAGGAAATTGTTCAACTTCTCCGCGCCGAAGCCAAGGCGATCTGAAGGGAGATGATGATGGCTGGAATCTTAGTTTGTATCGAACAGCGAAACGGTGAAATCCGCAAGGCCTCCCTGCAGGCCCTTTCCGAAGCAAAACGATTGGCCGGTGGTGATCTTCCGGTCGCCGCAGTGTTGATCGGCGAAGGTATCTCGGGCCAAGCCGTCAGCCTGGGGGCCAACGGCGCCGCCAAAGTCTTCGTTGCGGACGACGCCAATCTGAAACTCTACTCCGCGGAAGGCTACGCCGAAGCAGTGGTCAAAGCAACCGAAGCCTTCGGGCCTTCGGCGATCTTCTTTTCGGGCACGGCGATGGGGCGGGATCTGGCGCCCAGGGTTGCCGCCAAGCTCGGCGTCGGCGCTCTGGCCGATGTTGTTGCCCTTTCGAGAGAGGGTGAGGCCTTTGTCGCTCGCCGCCCGGTCTACTCGAGCAAAGCCTTTGCGACGGTCGACACTGCTGGCACGAGCCCGCAGGTGATTTCTCTGAGGCCCAAGCGCCGAAACCAGCGCCACAGCAGAAAACCGATAGGCCGGTATTACAGGAAAAGTACGCAAACCACATTTGGCTCACCGATCTCACCGAGATCCGAGGTTTTCTTGGATTGATCAGGTTCAAAGTCGTTGTGGTACTCGATCTCTTTTCACGCTTTCCTCTCTCCTTCGGCGTCTTCTGCAAAGAGCCCTCTTGCGAGGAGATGCTCGAAGTATTCGACAAGGCAATGCGTAAACACGGTCGACCGCGGCACTTCATCAGCGATCAAGGCTCGCAGTTTTCGGCACAGCTGTTTCGAGACACGCTGGCTGTTCTTGGCATTGGGCAAAGATTCGGAGCGATCGGTCAGGATGGTTCGATAGCGACCATCGGGCGATTCTGGCGCACATTGAAGGGTTTGCTTGGGCTCCAGCTTTTTCCGCCGCTCAACAAAGCCCAACTGGAAGCGAAGCTCGAAATCACATTGACCTACTACAGCGCCTTGCGACCGCATCAGGGCCTTGACGGTGCGACACCTTGGGAAGTGCTCGACGGTAAAAAACCGGCAACCGCGAGCGCGATCCCTCCCCCACGAGCCGGAGAGCGTCAGCCACCCGGCGTCGGTGTGTTACCGCTAACCGTTGTCTTTCTCGACGCCCAGCGCCGCTTACCGGTGCTGATCCCCACAGATCTCGCTGCATAGCCTGATCGCCGACCCTCGCTCTTCCTGCCACACACAATGATCGTGCGCCCTGTTTATGGAAAAATCCGTCGCTATTTGCCGCTACAATTCCCATTGGGGCAGTACAGCAGTACACAAACCGTCAACAAATCAGCGTTATGGGCCTGCCCAGCTCGAGGTGCTTCCGGATTCGAAATCGTCGGCGAAAATACCTTCGCCCATCGGCAGGAGCTGGAAGAGTTCCGGACCGTTGCAGGACACATCCGCGCCATCGAGCCGCACGCGAAGGCTCCACGTCCCGAGCAACGAGTTGCTCAGAATCGGGGTACCGGCCACGGGAAGCCGTAGGGTGGTGCCCTGGACCTCCTGACCGCGGCTGGTCGACAGGTGCAGGGCACGTATCGGAACTGGATAAGGGTATCCCGTCACTCTAGTCGGTACCCCCTCGTGGGAAGGATCATCCGAAACCGGTGCGGTCAGCACCTGATAGCGGTGACCGTTGGGCGTCGCAACATCCACCTCGATGACGTGCTGACCCGTCACCGGGGAGCTCAGCTCGATGTGATATTCGAGCTGAAGGGTTCTCACGGCATTGAACGCCGGCGGTGTGCTGTACGACGGCCTCTGATCCGCGGTCACCGTGACTGCGGCACACAGTGACTGTGGCGGCTCGGCGGAGCACACTCCGCACAGGATAGAGACTACCGCGGAAACCACGATCCATTTCATGGGAATCCCCTTTCGGCTGGTGTAAGAAAAGCTCTCTTGGACGCTCATGGTAGCGGCACCTCGACCGAGTAGATGCGACCTTGATCGCTGCCGACAAGAACGCGGCTTTGCGTCACATCGTAGCCAGGTGACCCGATCGTTTTTGGCACCTCCGGATCTCCGAGATCGACCCACTTAAGCAGCCCTGTCTCCTGAGTCCGGTCAAATTGGTACAAACGTCCGTCGTCCGAACCGAAAAACACATTTGTGCCGATCACGATTGGTGCCGACGGTGACGAGATGCCGCTCGGACCGGTTTGATCAAAAATGTAGGCGGCCCCTGCCGACAAACCCATGTCGTCATCGCCATACGCTCCAGCGAGAACCGTACTGCCCGAGATCGCGCAGGAACGGCCCACGGCGTCGTTGCTTTCGGCGCCTGACGGGGAAACCCGAGCGAGCGTGGTCCACGTGCCCGAGATCGCGCTGCGTCGGAAAACGAATACGGCACCGGAGCCCGATGCCGGCCAGTCGTGACCGTAGGCCCCTACAACGAGCTGCGACCCACTTAGACCGAGCGCGTACCCGAATCGGTCGTTCCCCGCGGCCCATCCGTTGGCAAACGAAGCTGTCTGCGCCCAGTTATCTGGGCCGCCGGAGTTGCGCTCAAAAACATACACTTGGCCGATGTTGACGATGCTGCCGACAAACGGCGAGTCCCACCCAGACGCGCCGATGACGATGATGTCATTGTCGATCGCCACGGCCTCACCGAACGCATCATCAGCTGACGGATCCGAAGCGGTCAGCTTTTTCACCTGCAGCCAATCCCCGCTTCCGTCGCGCTCGAAGACATAGGCCGCACCTGCACTGGACAGACCCTGCGTGTCATGGCCTTTCGCTCCAACAACGGCCGTAGTCCCACTGACCGCGACAGCCCAACCGAAATAATCGGAACCCGCGCCATCGTCAGCGACGATCTTGGCAACCTCTCCCCAATTGTCAGGATCCCCCTCATTGCGGGAGAAGATGTACGCAGCGCCCGACGAGAATCCCGGGCCATCCTCCCCATAGGCGCCGACCACTGCGATATCGCCGTCAACTGCGACCGAGTAACCGAAGAAGTCGCTGGCCTGTGCGTCGCCCGCCAGGAGTTTCTTTACTTCTCCCCACTCATCCGGCGCCCCATGGTCCTTCTGAAACACGTAGGCTGCGCCGGCGCCGCTTGCGGCCGCGTCGTGACCGTAAGCACCGACGACCGCAGTGTCGCCGCTGACCGACACGGACAATCCGAAGCGGTCAGTTGAGGCCCCACTGGATTGCAGGATCTTTTTCTCCTGGCTCCACTGCCCGCTGCCATCGTTCGACCTCTCAAAGATGTACGCCGAACCCGAGGCGCTCCCTTGATCGTCGTTGTTGTAGGCGCCGATGATGGCCGTATCCCCATCAATGGCTACCCCCGAGTGATTGGTGCCGCCAAAGTAATCCGAGGCCACTCCGTCGTCAGCCAGGAGCTTGGGACGCTCGACCCAGGAGCCCGGCGCCCAGAAACCCTGCGCGCTTGTCACGGCGTCGTCGATGGCCTGAACGCCGTTGGCGGTGCTGAAGAACAGTCTCCCACTCACGAAGTCGGGCCACACGTAGTCCTTGATCGCACCGTCGTTGGTGGACCACGGCGACGACCACAGCGCAGCGCCGGTATCCGGATCCAGAGCGTAGATCTTTCCGCTCAAAGTGCCGACATATAGCCTGCCGTTCCACAATGCCGGCGCAGCATCGATGTCTCCGAGGCTAACGGACCACAACTCGCTGGCCGAGTCCGCAGCAATTTCCAGGCACCATATTGTCGAACTTCCCGAGGCCCTGGCTCGGCTTGCGATGTAGGCGCGGGGAGGGTTCGACGCAGTATCGAGCAATGGCTGGGTCGAAATTACGCCGATGCCGGCTCCGCCGTCGTCAAAGGTCCACTCGACATCACCCGACTGCACATCGATCCCGTGAACCGCACTTCCGCCAACGTCCCACGTCGCAGCGACCGCGAGATTGAACGGCGCACCAAAATCTACGAACATGACCGACGGCGCCGCCTGGACCATCGTATCAACACCGCCCAGGAGCCCTGTCCTCCACAGTTGGGCTCCGGTCACGGCGTCAAACGCATAAACCGTGCCGTCTTGGGAGCCGGCGAACATGACCGTGGAAGCCCCTCCTATAGTCGTCGTGGGCAGGTCTAGCACCGGCAGCCGTCCCTGAGCAGGTCCGTTCATGGTCGGTGTGGCCCAGGTCGTCGGAGACCCGCCGCTGTCCCACGTCATGGCATGGACCTGCCGATCGTTGGATACCGCGAAGTAGGTTGTGCCAGGCAGAATTGCCGGCGGAGCGAGGGAAGCGGCCGAAGTGCTGTACGACCACGCAACCGGCCCACTCGCACTTTGTGGCCGTGCAGAAACCCGGCGCGGGCCGGACGCGGCGCCGCCACTGGTTTTTGCGTAACCGGCGTAGTACCAGGTCGTGCCGTTGGTCAAACCCGAGTGCGCCACCGAGTAGTTCTGGTTGGGTGACTGCACACCATCAAACACCACGGTCGCATCCGGGTCGGTCGGACCGGTCGGGGGTATCGAAGCGCGGCCGACCACGATCGTGGAGTGGTAGTCCACAGTGGGAGTGCGCCAGTACAGGGTATTCTGACCGTCGCCGGCGGTCGCGGAAAATGCCTGGAGTGAATCGATGGGCGCCTCGAGGAGAAACGCCTCGTAGTCTTCCACCTCGCCGTTAGACGCGACACCCAATGGCAACAAGCCTCCGGTCGACGAAAACCTGAACCGCATCATGGTCGAGCCGGGGGCCGCAGTGGCGTCGATGCTGAAGAACAGGACGTTTGAGCCTGCCCCTATCGAACGGCTGGTGAACACCTGCTCGCTCGCGTCGTCCCAGTCGCCGTCGGCGTTGATATCGAGCCACGCATCCAGCACTCCACTCACCGAAGCTTCGACAACGATCGTGGCCTGCTGCCCAACGAGCAGAGGCGCCGGGTATGACACACCATCCTCGTCGTCGCTCCCGTCGCCGTCGTCGCCATCAGCGCCGGTACTCGGCTGTCCGTCGAGTTCTGCGTCGACACTCGCGCCGAGGTGAATGGCTGCGACGATGCCGTGAGCTGCACCATTACTGGCATGCAGCGTCGGGTACGAAGGATCCGGCGCGTCTCCCAGATCAAGCTGCAACAGCCCATCAGTGTCGGTTGCGGAATTATCTCCGGTCAGGGTGTCCACCGCAGCCCACGGAGGCCTCACGGTAACGGTATTGGCGAGCGAGCCTGTTGCCTGACGTGTGATGGCGGCATCGATGCTGAAAGTGACAGAGTCACCCGGCTCGACACTGACCGAAACTCCTGCCGCAATCTCTTCACCGGTGCCGCCCGCCGGACATGCGGTCCACAACCCGGATCCCGCAGTACATGCCCAGGAGGAAGCCGAGACATCGAAAAGCGCCGGATCGAGCACGTCCATGACCAACGCACCGTATGCCGTGTCCGGCCCTGTATTGCTCACGACGACCTCGTAGGTTGTCGTGGTTCCAGGAACGGACATCGAGCTGTGATTGTCGATGCTGATGCCGAGGTCTACCTGTGATGCGTGCAGATCGTGCACCACTACCGAACCGGCATCCTGCCCATAATTTTTCACCCCGACGGCGATGTGTTCGCAGGTCACGGCGACGTCTTTGCCGAACAAGTCCCCGGCTGCGGGCGCTGTGTCGATCAGCTTCGCCAGTCCCCCCCAGGCGTCGGCGCCTCCCAGATTACGTCGATACACATAGGCGGATCCCGACTGATCCCCTGCATGGCTGTCCCCATAGTCGCCAACCACCAAGGTGCCACACGCGATCTCCACGGCGTTACCGAACCACTGATCGGATTGCGAATCCAACGCGGTGAGCAATGCAACCCGGCCCCAGCTGTCAATCCCACCCGAATTGCGCTCGAAGACATGCACTGCGCCGTCGGGACTGGTGCCAGTACACCCCGAGACCGCCGTATCACCCTCAATGGCGACGCTGATCCCGCATCGGTCATCGGCCGGCGATGAGGCGGTGTTCGAGAGCTTGGCAACCAGACCCCACGCATCGGCCCCGTCACGGTTTCTCGCGAAAATATAGGCAGAACCTCGGTTGTCGAGCCCGTCGGCCGATTTTCCGACAATGGCCGTATCTTCATCTAGATCGACCGCGTTGCCGAAGTAGTCGTACAGGTATGGCTCCGGGTTGGAGATCTTGATCCGCTCACCCCAGTTGTCGGCGCCCCCAAGGTTTCGTTCAAAGACGTAGGCGGCTCCTTCACCGGTGTAGATATCATGTACCCTAGGGGCACCGATGATGATGGTGTCGCCGCTCATGCTAACCGACTTGCCAAATTGTTCCAATGCATAACCATCCGAGGCTTCGATACGTTGGACCTCACCCCAGTTGTCGGTTCCACCCTGGTTTCGCTCGAAGACGTAGGCGTCCCCCATTCCGTTGTTGTTGCTGTAACTGCTGACCACCACTGTGTCCCCATCGATATCCAGGGCGTAGCCGAAGAACGCGTATTGGCCGGGGTCCGACGGCAGGAGCTTTGCGATCTGCTGCCACTGGTCTGAGCCTCCTTCATTCCGCGTGAAGATGTACGCTGAGCCGGAGTCAGTGCCCAGATCGTCGTCCAGAGGCCGCCCGACGACCATCGTATCGCCGCTCATCGCAACGGCCGCACCAAAAACATCGTAGTTTTCGATGTCGTCTGACTGAACCCGTACCCGTACTTCCCACTGGTCGCCGGCATGCTCGAGCACATGGGCGGCGCCCGAGTCTGTCGCCCCGTCGTCGTCCCCGGCTGCACCCGCTACTACGGTGCCACAACTGATAGCGACAGAGCCGCCGAAAAAGAGATCAACACCCGCATCAGGGGAATCGACCGCGTCGGCGATGCCCCACGAGTCGGCGCCGCTGAAGTTCCGGCGTAGAATCAGCATCTGGCCTTGAGCTGTGTTTGCGCCCGAATCGAAGTCGGGCGCTCCGGCTACTGCGTACTCGCCGCTGATGGCCACCGACGTGCCCAGCCCGGCGCCGGCGGTGATACCGGACGCGCTCACCTTGACGACCTGGGCCCAAGTGTCGGGGCCTGCGCCGTGGTTGCGCTCGAAGAAGTAGACCGCTCCTCCTCCAGGTTGCACGTCGTCGTCGTTCGGCGCACCGACGATCACGGTATCGACCCAGATCGCCACGCTGTCGGCAAACCCCTTGCCGTCGGTGGGATCCGACGGCGTCAGTACCGCCGCCTCCGACCACGCATCCACTCCACCCAGGTTTCGGGCGAACACGTAGGCAGCACCCCCTGACACGGCCCCACCGTCGTCCGCCGCGGCACCGGCCACGACCGTTGCACCGCTGATCGCCACCGAACCGCCGAACAGGTCGTTAACGCTGGCGCCGGAGGCGACAAGCTTGGTGACCTCACCCCAGGACTCAGCGCCGCCCTGATTGCGCGCGAAGACATACGCGGAACCGGCCGAAGAGTACATGTCGGAATCTTGCGGCGCGCCGACCGCCACAAGGCCTTTGTCGATTGAGACCGCGGCACCGAACTCGTCGCCGGCGTCAGTGTCCGCTCCAACGATCCTGGCGACCTGCCCCCAGGCGTCTTCGCCGCCCTGGTTTTTCTGGAACACGTAGGCCGCGCCCGTCGGTGAGCCGGCGCCGGGAGCGCCGACAACGATGGTATCTCCGCTGATCGCCACGGAGCTCCCGAACAGATCATCCTGATCAGTGTCTGTCCCACTCAGCTTAGCTACCTCGGCCCACGCGTCCAATCCTCCTTCATTGCGGTGGTACACATAGGCCGCGCCTGCGTTGCTCCCCGCATCGTCGTCCTCCGGGGCGCCAACCACGATTGTGTCGCCATCAATAGCGACCGCAGCCGTAAAACTGTCCCCGACCCCGGGATCGGACGCTTTGAGCTTGCCGCTCACCGCCGTGACAAGCGGGTCGTTTGCAGCCCCACACACCGCGCCGCAAACAGCGAGTCCGATCAGGAACGAAATGGACAACACGGCGGCGTTGCACTGAATCGGTTTCATCTTGGATCTCCCAGGGCTGCTGATTGCAAACACGCAAGCTGCTGCAGCGGCCCACCATCGAAAGAAGTACATCCACATTCCGCCAAGAGCTTTCGAAGGTCTGCTCTCAGCATATCCCAAATCGGCTGCTCAGGCGACCACCGCAGGGTAAACAC
>JAIOSJ010000010.1 GCA_021107705.1 Thermoanaerobaculales bacterium
ACCACGCATGTCAAGCCTTTCTGATGATTTTGCAAGTACAGTTACATGCCTACAATTTGTAACGCAAATACACCGCAACCTATTCCGTTACAGTTATTTAGCCCTTGATCGCCCGGGGAACTTCAGATTAGGAGCGGAGGCCGTATTGGCCCAACTCCAGTCCTTTGGCCCGTGTGGGGCTTTCAAGGGCCGATACGGCATGCGCTCCTAATGGATACGAGGAAGATCGACGAGATTCTGGCCGCGACCCTGGAGGATCTCCGTCTCTCCCGAGCGGAGAAAGCCGCTCTTTCCGGACGCAGGAATTTGCGTTTTCCAAAGAGAATGTGCGCGAACGAAATGATTTTGTTACACTCCAGCCCCTAAACGAAAGAGGAGAAATTATGAGATCCATAAATCGATTTTCCGCCGTCATCCCCGTCATCGGTATCATCGCCGTCATCGCCTTTGTCGCGTGCGGCCAGGGTTCTGCAGGCCAGGGCTTCCCATCTTCACCTGAAGACACCATTACCCACGTTGCAAACAGGATGGCCGAAGGTCATCCGGAAGTGATGTGGCAGGCCCTCCCCGCCGGTTACCGGACAGACATCACCGAGTTGACTCACGAATTTGCCGCCACCATGGACAAGGATGCCTGGGACAAATCTTTCGCTGTCGTACGCAAGGCCACCCTGGTCCTGCAGGACAAGAAGGATCTCTTCCTCGGTTCTCAGATGTTGGAAATGGCACAGGACAACAAGGACGAAGTCGCCGCAAACTGGAACACCGTGACCGCAGTACTCAGTACTTTTGCGGCCAGTGAGATCGGAGATCTTGAATCTTTGAAGACTGTGGACTGGGAAAAGTACATCTCGACAACCGGTGCACAACTGATGAAGATCGCAGAGGCTGCCTCCGCCGATACCGAGGAAGATGCCTACCAAAATGAATTTCTGGCCAAGGCCAAGGGTCTTAAGGTTGAGGTCATCGAAAAGGACGCCACGACCGCCACCCTGAGAATCACCGCCCCGGATGAGGATCCGGAAGATCTTGAAATGACCCAGGTGGAAGGCCGGTGGGTTCCAACTGACATGGCCAAGGACTGGGACAAGAATGTCGCAGAGGCCCACACCAAACTGGCCGAGATGACTCCCGAGAAGATGGCCCAGGCGAAGATGCAGATTATGATGTTCGTCGGCATGGCAGAGGCATTCGTCGATCAGATCGCTCAAGCGCAGACCTCAGAAGAACTCGACCAAATGCTCCAGGGCCTTTTCGGCGGCCTGATGGGTGGCGGCATGGGCGGCCCACCGACCGAGGCAATGAGTCAGTAAGACGTCCTAATTATTACTTTTTGGCGGGGGAGAGTCCCCCGCCATTATTTTTACAACAGCTCCGCAAGGGGCCGCCGGACGACGCTCCAGATGGGCGCCAGTGCCCCGGCCACCGCTCCGAAGACGGTGATCGCCAGAATGCCCAGCAGCAGGGCCGGTTCAAATAGGAAGAGGCTCTCAGGGATGAACGGCAACTGTTCCAGGGCCTGCATTGCGGCTACGTCGGTGATCTCGGCAACGGCGATACCTACCGCAACACCGACTGCCCCGGCAGCGACGCCAACGATGGCGGCCTCACTTAACAGCAGCAGAACAACATCCTGAACCGATGCCCCGACCGCGCGGAGTACCGCGATTTCACGAACCCGCCCCTGGACGAGCAGCGCAAAGGTGTGAAAGACCCCAAGCGCCGCTACGACGACAATCGCACCACCAACCAGGAGGAAGGCCACCATCGCCACACCCATGACCGCGGCCGCCCTCTCGGCCCCTTCGTTTACCACTTGAAGACCCATTCCTCTCACCCGGCCGGCCACGGCGCCTAAATCAGCGGGGGAATGCAACGTGAGTACCGCCGAATCGAAGCCACCGTCCCGAGAACCGTCGCCAAGAGCCGCATTCAGACGCCGTACCTCTTCAAGAGGAAGCGTCACACCAAGCGGCGCCGCGCGATTGGAAAAACCTACCAAGCGGAGACGATCCCGCAGGACCCGGGACCGCGACACACCGGAAAATGAAGAGCCTCCAAAGCGAACCTCGGCGGTAAGCCCCAAGACGGCCTCCGGATTGAGTCGCGGCAGGCCATAGGCTCTCCTGACGGTACCGTTATAGAGTTCCACGAGGTTTGAGGCCACCAGGACCGGCGCCGGTTCTCTGCAAGCTCTCTGCCCACCTCCACCATCGACGCAGTAGAGGCCCGAAGGGCAGTCGGCATCAGTCCAACAAGGAAGAGCATCGGCGCCGACCGGCGCCCTTGCGGCGAACGAGTAACCCGCGCCCACATCCTCGGCCACCAACAGGGGGTCGATTCCGTCGATGACGACCTCGGTGACCATGGTTTGACCGAGTAATGCCGATCCACCACTGGCGGTTGCCGGCACCGCGAGCCCGACCTTCGGGAAGACCCCCTTGACTCCCGGTATCCTTCCAAGTTCCCGCAGGTCGGCTTCGTCGAGAACGTCCCTGCCCAAGGCCATGCGAAGGGGACCGAGATCGACATGACTTGATTGACGTCCCACCTCCAAGCGATCGTCCGGAATCATCCGGCGAATCACACCTTCACGCACGCCCTCACCAAGGCCGACGAGGAACGTGAGGACCGCGGCGGCGACGGCAATCCCAAGGCCGGCGAGAGTGAGTCTTCCCCATGACCTTCGCATGTCGGTCAGCAGGAGACGGCGGCGACCTGGACGCTTCACTCCCCTTCTCCCACATCGGTCTCTTCAAGGTGACCGTCAACCAGATTCAGGATCCGATCGCTGACTTGTTCAAGACATGGGTCGTGGGTTGCAGCGATAACGGCAAGACCGTCTTTTCGACAGAGATCAGAAATCAAGTTCACCACATGGGCGCCGGTCTGGGAGTCGAGATTCCCGGTGACTTCGTCACAGATCAACACCGCCGGCTTGCCGAAGGACGCTCTGGCAAGCGCGACGCGCTGCAGTTCCCCGCCTGACAGGCTGCCGGGAAGATCCTCAGCCCGGTCACCAAGCCCAACTCTCTCCAAAGCCTCAAGAGCCCGCCGGCGCGCATCGGAACGGCCACGGCGACGAAAGACCGCCGGCAGCATGACATTTTCCCCAACCGTCAAATGACCGAGCAGGTTGAAAGCCTGAAAAACCACCCCGATAAATCGCGCGCGGTGACGGGCCAGAGCCGAATCACTCAGGCGCCCGAGATCTTCCCCGGCGACCCGGATGGTCCCGGACGTCGGCCGATCGAGGCCGGCCATCAGATGCAACAAAGTCGTCTTTCCAACCCCGGACTTCCCTGTGAGGCAGATCATCTCTCCGGCCTTAGCCATCAGATCGACTCCACAGAGGACCTCGGCCCCCTCTCCCCCACGGCGGAATTCCCTCCGAACCCCTTCGATCTGAACAAGAATATCGGAAGACATGGGATCATTATCCAGAGGTTTGACCGAAAAGATAGATCTCTTTGGGAGGAAATCAATGCGCAATGGAATTCTCGGCATCATCTTCTTGACGATCCTGATCCCTTCTGTGGCGGCCACGGGTGAAGTCAACTCAGAGGTTTTGGAGGCTCTCGATGATCGCCACGAGGCCCTCCGGCACGATATCGACCAACTCAACAAGGGCGTCAACGACCTTCTTTGGTACCACCGGGTCGGGGACGTTGCCGTCATCGACAAGGTCCGGATCTATGGACCGCCACGCTGGAAAGAGGAGCATCCGGAAGGCATCGGCGCCGGCAATCCGCTAAAATTCTACTGCTATGTCTTCACCCCGAAGGGCTTTGACCAGCACTTGAAACTACCCCTCCTCATCCTTCCTCACGGTGGTGTCCATGCCGACTTCACCACCTATTACGCCCATATCGTGCGCGAACTGGTTGCCCAGGGCTACGTCGTTGTTGCGCCGGAATATCGAGGCTCAACCGGCTACGGAAG
>JAIOSJ010000170.1 GCA_021107705.1 Thermoanaerobaculales bacterium
CCATACGCCAAACGACCAACCCATGCGTTAAACCACCACATCGTGTCACAGAAGTGGTATTGCGCCGTGTCAAGTTCTCGATTAACACTCGGTGTGTGGGAAGGTAGCTGGAAACTCGATGCCGAGCTGGAGCTCGGCGGTCCCAGGGATGTTTGGTGTCGAAATCCGACGACAAGGGCTTGACCCGGTACTGGGCGAAAACCGGGGGAAAAAGGGCTTCAGGTTTGGTCTTGTGCGGGGACGGGCAAGCGGACGATGAAGGTCGAGCCCTTGCCGACTGTGCTCTCAACCTCAATGGTGCCGTGAGCCTTTTGTCGCGGGTGAGAGCCGGCATGCGCGGTGTGCCGCCTTCGGGACTATTGTTTCGCCGGTGGCACAGGGTGATCGTTGCTCGACAACCGCGAAGTCCAGGATGGGTGGATAACGCGCACGAACTCACCGGAGAATCGATCTGTGCGTCTCAGCGACAATCATCGTAAATTATTTATTAGTTGATACTTACAAGCAGCTCTGACAAACGCCAGGCAAATATTCCCGCGTAATTGATAGCACCGGAGTGTTGAGACCGTGGATATTTTCCCACGTTTCCGCTCGCCGCCGCTGGCACGAAGTCTGCAAACTGACCTCGCATAACCCTCGCAAGAGGAAATATGGAGGTCCATCTCATGCGTCAATACCAGCCAAGGTCAGATGCAGCTCGCAGCGTTCAGGCCACACTCACCGTCACTCTCATCACCATCGCACTCATCATCACAAGCGGAGGACTCGTGTTCGGTGAGCCCTACCCGTTCACCATGGTCCCGGCCTACGACAGCGGCTGGACAGAGTTCCCGGTCGGGCCGAGCCTCTACACACACGATCTCGGAGGTAATCCCGACGACTACCTCGTCGACCTGCAGTTCCGCCGTCCCGACACCGGCTGGGCAACGCACGTTGTCGGGTTCGGCTGTGACTACCGCTCCAACCCCGATGGTCAGCTCACCTCCAGTCTTGGCGCCGCCCTCGTAGCCTTCGACGAAACATCCTATACCTTGTTTCGACTGCCGACCGATACGTACGCACCACAGTTTCGAGTGCGGATCTGGTTCTGTGTGGTCGCCGACTTCGACTCCGGCTGGCGTTCGATTGCTCCCGGGGCAGTGGATGTGGTGCAACACAATCTGGGCGGTGATGCCGAGCGATACGGCGTGCGGTTGGTTTTTCGGGACGGGGACGGCAACCGCCATCTCTACGGTTATGGGGGCGACCGATTCCTCGACATGGGTGAGGAGAAGGAGTCCGGTGCTTGGTGGCAAGAGCTGACCAGCAGCCAGGTCACCGTTCGTCGGGGGATGACCGACAGTCAGGTCCATGAGTACCAGCTACGTATCTGGGCGCGGCCGAGGCCACACATCGACAGTGGCTGGATCCCTCTGGCGGCCTCCGCCATTACGACATTCGACCACGCCCTCGGAGGGCCATGGAACGACCTCGCCGTGGACGTACTTTTTCGCGACGGCAGCGGTGCGCTCGGCATTCACCATCGCGGCTTCGGGGACGACGGATACCGCGATCCCGCGCTGACTGCATATGAGGCCGGTGGTGATTGGTGGGCGTTGACGGGCAGCCGTGTCAATGGCTACCGCGGCCAGACGGACGATAGCATCACCGAGATGCGCATTCGGGTCTGGGAACGCCCTCAGCCGGACTACGACAGTGGCTGGGCCCTCGTGGCTCCGGGCCCACCGGAGGTATTCGACCACGGTCTCACGGGTGACCCGGACAGCTACGTCGTCGACCTCCAGTTCCATCAGGGCAACCCGGATGGCAAGATGTCGTCCGGGCTCAATCTCGAGTCCTACGGCGGTGACACTGCTTACGATCCTGACGCCGAGCAGTTCGTCAGGAGGGGAGCGGCATGGTTCGACCTCACCGCGACAACGATCTCAGTCACCAGAGCTTCACACGACACCGTGGCTGAGTACGTTCACCTTCGCATCTGGCGCGCCCCTGAAGCCGACTTCGACAGCGGCTGGTTCCCCCTCGAACAAGGCACGTCGCTCGACCTCGAGCACAACCTCGGGGGCTCACCGGACGACTTTGTGGTCGACATGCAGATGAAGGGCTCATCGACATATGGAATCAACCAACGTGCCTATGGACTCGACACATACCCCGCCACCGCGGCCAAAATGACCCTTTTCCGCGGGACAACATGGAGTGGGCTCACCGCAACGTCCATCACTGTCATACGAGCCGACGACGACAGCTTCGGCGGGGAGGCGCGCGTTCGTATCTGGAAGAACACACAAGCTGCCTGGACCCTGCCTCTGACCGAGATCCTCGGTTACACCAGCTTCGAACACAAGCTCGGAATCGATGCAAGCGACCTGATCATCGATCTGCAGCACGAATGCACTGAACCCACCCTCGGGCGAAACCACATGTACTACGGCGGCGACCGGGTCCTTGATGACGGGTCCGTTGACTCAGGAGTCCATTGGCGGCGGCTGACCGAGCACAGGATCGACGTATCTCGGAACCGCGACGACTCTGTTGCGAACAACGGCGTGCGCATCAGAATCTGGGCCGATGTGGCCTGGAAAACGATTTTTCGCGACGGCTTTGAAACTGGAAGCACCTACTATTGGGGAACCGGGCCTTAGAAGCCGCCGAAGGGTATCTTTGACATCGTTCGGCCAATGTCGCCACCGTAAATGAGGGCCACGCGCATCTCAGACTCCGTGATCAGTGAGATTCATCAGGCGGCCTTTTTAACATTTGAAGGGAAAGGTCGGAATACCTCCCCGGTGATCCATAGATGATGCATCAAAGCAGCAATTTTTTTGCCAGAGCGACCGTAGCTTTGCCCTTGCCACGACGATTCGTCACTTTGGTAGCCCATTGTTTGATATGACAGTCCTTCTTGCTGTTCATCATCGCGTGAGCGGCTTGAACGAGTAACCTCCGGATCTCCGGATCCGCGTGATGAGCGTGCCTGGAACCGTTCGCGGGCACGCGGCGCCCATCGGCAAGATGGCGGGAAATAGTCGGGACGAGATCTTCCGCAAACTGGTATGCTCAATTACGGCGCATAGAGCCGTCTGGATTTCAGTGTCTGGACATAGTTTGCAACACGATATTGACCGGCCCGAGGCCAAGGAGGAACGAAAATGCAAAGAGCCAGAAGCGGTATTATCATTCTTTGTCTCACTATCTCGTGGTTCGCTGTGTCGTCAGTTCATGCTCAATGGATAACGGTGGATCTCTGTACGTTTCCGGGGACTGGCTTACCGGTCGCCGAATGGACGGTACTCGACGATCAGTGGCGTCCGATAGGAATTCTCTTCGATGCGGATCCCCCAACCGTAGATCCTATAATGAGAGATTGGGGAGAGTGTTACCTGTTCTTCAACCCTGATCAGTACGGGGTAAGCGCAGTTTTCAGCTTCGTTGAACCGAATACATCTGTGTCAACCAACGCGTCGGGATTCACGCTTAATGCATATTACAACCCTGGAGAGTCCGCACAGTTGGTGGGACTAGATAGCTTTGACAATGTCATTGCCCAGGATCAGATCACACCAGGAGACATCGGTTCGGGAAGCCAAACCTTGGGAATGACCATCATCGGTAGTTTTCATACCGTGGAGTGGCGTACGCAAGGCAACCCTGGTATTGCGGCAAACGGTATTGAGTTTGCACTTCAGGCTGGGCCCGCCATCCCGACGCTAGCGGGTTTG
This sequence comes from Thermoanaerobaculales bacterium, assembly GCA_021107705.1. Lineage (GTDB taxonomy): Bacteria > Acidobacteriota > Thermoanaerobaculia > Thermoanaerobaculales > Sulfomarinibacteraceae > JAIOSJ01. Next base: position 3,723 of record JAIOSJ010000170.1, read on the forward strand.
GCAGTGCTCGTATTCTCGATCCTGCTCGCTCTCGGAGCAGTTCTAATACTGCGTCGATAAAAAGTCAAAAGGGACACTGACTTATTCTTGTTTCTGACCTTGTTCATCGTTTTCCGATTCCTCAGGCGATCAGATTGCTCTAGAGGCCCGGCCGAAAACCCCTCGCGAAGCGAAGATTGTAAGGAGGTGCGAGATGTGCTTCCGGAAGGCCGCAGGCGCAGTCGTTCTACTTCAACGATTTACGGAAACATAGATAGGGACCCGCTCAGGGACGCTAGTCCCGGAGTGGGCGTTGCCTCATTCGCGATTTGCAGCCTTGAGGGGATTTCCGGACGGACCTCTAGGCTGTGCATCCTGTACTGCGTCGATGTCGGGTGGCTGATCCTGCAGCTCAGCCTAGATTGACGAATGGCCGACTCTGCCGTTCGTCACAGCAGGAATCGTTGGTGTTGCCTATTCGCCCAAGACCTGTGCAGGTATGAATACCGGGTCGTCGGATCTATTGTCTAAGACCGAGGCATAGGCCAGGAACCGGCCGGCCGCTGTGAGATCCTCCTGCAGGTCATGGCGTAAAACAGTTTGTGAAATTCTCAGACGACGTGAAGCCTCTTCGAAAGCACTCTCACAGGCGGTCGTCGTCTCTGGTTCCAGGGTCGTCCGCGCCAGACATTGGCCGCCCCTCAAGGTGCCGTCCCCCTGTAAGAAGACATGAGTGCGGTCTGTCCAACAACTGTATTCTCCGATCACCGGCTCATCTCCCGGCGAACCGAGTAGATTCCGGCCCATCCACGCCAGGGGCGCCGGGTCAATTCCCAGAAGGGCGGCAAGGGTCGGCGCCACGTCGATGTGACCTGCGGGCACGTCGATGACGCCCCTTAGGCCCAGGCTCTGGGGAGCACGGAGCACGAAGGGAATCCTTTGACTGTCGTACCATCCCGCTGCATCGACATCGACGCCCATCAGGGCAGCCACCTCCGGTGTCCACTCGAATCCTGCGTCATGGTCGCCCCACACGGCGACTATCGTGGTCTCGGCCAGGCCGGCGACTTGGATGGCGGATTCGAGATCGCCCAACGCGGCATCGAGCAGGTGCATGGTGTGGAGGTATTCGCCGACAGGACTTTCCGTCCAACTGCCGACGTTCAGTTCCTGCAGATGATCCGGAAAGCCCTCAAAGGGATGGTGGAGAGACAGGGTGATCATCCAGACACAGAACGGGTTTGGCAGAACAGCGATACGATCGCCCATCTGTTGCAGGAAGCTCCTGTCGTTGAGACCCCATCCGACGAGTTCCCCAGGGGCAAAGTCTTCCGAAAAGAGCCTGTTGCCGTAGCCGTAGGCGCGATGCGTATTCTGGCGGTTCCAGAAGCTCCGCTCAAAGGGAACCGCCGACAAGGTGTAGTACCCGTACCCGGAGAGAAGGCCGGCGAGGGAAGTGAACCGGTTGCCGGCGTGTTCGAAAGCTGCAGCACCATCTGGGAGGGGCAGAAGAGACACCTGCGTCAGAAGCTCCGCATCCGAACTTCGCCCGTGGCTCGTTTGGTCTGTGACACGGTTGAACCACAAGCTCTCCCGTACCCAACGATTGAGATTCGGAGTTACCTCCGAGCCTCCGATTTCGAGACCGACGACAAATGCCTGCAGGCTCTCGGCCTGTACCATCACGAGGTTATATCCACCGGCAGCGCCAAAATGAGGCCCTGTCCCGGCACGGATTGGGGCCGTGTCTCGAAACCACCTCTCGACCTCAGCTATTCTGGTGGAGCCGACCGAAATCGACAGGACCGACCTTCGAAACCACGTTGCGATGTCCAGGTGGTGGGCGCCGACGACGCCGAATTCTTGGGCTACGTGTATTCGGCGGAAGATCTGTTTGACGGCAGGTACCCGAGTCTGCCAGCCCAACAACAGAACGGTCATGCAGATGACACTCGCCGCAACGCCAAGCCTGAGCCTCAGCGGTTTGGGAGACAGGGGAATTCGAGCGACCGCAGCGGCCACAAGAACCCCGCTTCCCGCCGCACACAGCAGCGCCAGGTCGCCCGGGTTGAACAGACCGGCTATGCTCTGTCCCAGGCGATCAACCTGAGTGACGGCCTTGATCGACCCCAGAGAAGGAAGATCACCGAAAAACCGGAGATAGATACGGTCCCCAACCAGCAGCACAATCCATGCGGCGCCCGTGGCCCAGGCAGCCCATGGTCGCCATTTTCGAGGCAACAGGGCCAGGAGCGCCGCCAACGCCGTCAATAAAGCGATACTGAGCAGAACGCCACGGAGCCCTGCCCGAACAAGATCCTGTGCAACCAACAGCGGTGCGCCAACCAGCCACAGGAGATCGGCCCAACCGGCGACCGTGAGTCCCGGCCACCACTGCCGTCTCGCTCCGGTCGCAAACAGCAGCAACCCGAGAGTCATCAACAGGACCGACCACGCCTCCGACCAGCCCGGCAGAACGACGACCAGCGCGTCTCGTCCCAGCCTCCCGTTCTGTTGGGAGAACCAGCACACACCTTCCTCAACCATGTCCCACTCGATGAGCCAACGCCCACTCCGGATCGGCACGTCCGCGACCGCCTCGACTGTCACGGTCTCGCCCGGTTTCACCGGTCGAGCAAAATGAGTCCTCGGACCCTCCCAGATGGCCTCTTCACTTCCGGTGCGCCGCCAATGCGCCGCGACGCCGAGAGACTCACCGACACCCCATGTCATGGCGCCGGAGTTCCGGATGACGAGCGTCGCCGTCAATTGCCGGCCGGCAACCGGCCAACTCGGTATGTCGGCCTTAAGGAGTTCGAACACGCGACCCTTCACGATCTCGACGACAACTGGTTGCGCCTGCCTTCCACTGCGCTCAGAGACCCACAGAACTGGATCCTGAACCACGTCCCACCGCACCAGTGCAGGACCAAGCATTTTGGGAACTTCCAAAACGGCCTCGACCAGGACGGACTCGCCCGGTTCGACCACGGTGGGGAGCGGTGTACGAAGTCCCTCCCATTCAAGCACCTTGTTTCCGGGAAGGAACCAGTGGGCGGCGACGGCAAACCCGATTTCGGGGTCCCATGCCCGCGATCCCCGGTTCATTAACTCGACTTCTACAATCACCCTGTCGCCGGTCTCAAGAACCTCGGGCAGTCCTGCATCCAAGACATCAAGATCCCACTGCTGCCCCGCCCAAACCGGGAAAGACAACAGGAGCTGTAACACAAGAACAAGACGAAACACGGTGAGAATTATAGCGTTGACCTTCCCCGTTTTCGATTCATCAAGAATTCTCAGTACTTTGCCCCTGACAGACAAGACTCGAAATTTACTTGTCTTCGTAGCCCTCGCAAGTCTGTTCGTCCTCGGTGGGTTGTAATCCAACCCAACCCTACGGTGGTACCTCCCGGCGGGGCACGGGTGGCGGTTAAAGAGTTAAAGAGTTAAAAGAGCCTAGAGGCCCGGCCGAAAACCCCTCGCGAAGCGAAATCCTGAGGAGGTGCGAGATGTGCTTCCGGAAGGCCGCAGGCGTAGTCGTTCTACTTCAACGACTTACGGAAA
>JAIOSJ010000173.1 GCA_021107705.1 Thermoanaerobaculales bacterium
ATCATTGAGGCTGAGACCGGTCCTGTACGACAACCTCGGGCCCGGAAAGCATTTCAGCTGCTATGGGAGCGTATCGCACCATAGCGCGCCTACCTCACTTCAAATTGCCGAGAACGTCCGAAGGATCGCCTGCGACGCACCACTAGCGTACCTCAGTCCGACCGGCTCGGGCCTCAAAACTCAATCAATGTTCATACTCTCAGGAATAACGAGGAGCGGTATAGTTGCCTGATGACTGGGAAGTCCTCCTCACCAACACCCAAGGAACGCGGCAATTGGGCCCGTCTGTGGCTTTGGATTGCGGCCGTAACCTATTTCGCGGCTGTCGTCATCCTCAACGCCCTCCAGATCAAGGCCCTGGCATTCACCAAAGGCATCGACCAGACCTACCTCTTCGAGTCCCTCTCCAATACGGTCCACGGCCGTTTTTTCGTCCATACCCATGCCATCACCAATCTCGGGGGATGGGGCCTGATGGACCATTTCTGGCCATCGATGCTGCTGTTGGTTCCCTTCGTTGCGGTTTTCGAAAACATCCTCAGCCTCTACGTCATCAACGCCCTGTGCCTGACCGTTACGGGCCTGGTGCTCTCCCGAATCGCCCGGCACACGATCAACAGCGAGACTATCGCCTTGCTTGCGGCTTTGGTCTTCTGGACGATGCCCGAGGCGTATGCCTTTGCCGTCACTGGGAACTGGCCGGAAATCTGGGCCATGCCTTTTTTCGCTCTTCTGTTTCTCTTCTATTTCGAGGACAGGCCGCTGGCCTTTGCCTTCACTGCTATTCCCTTTATGGGTTGTATGGAACAGATGCTGGTCTATGTTGCAATCTTTGCCGGAATTGAAATATTCAGTCAGAGGCGGCGGCGTTGGCTGATCCTGCCGATCGCTCTGGCTGTCCTTTGGTTTGCCATCATCGTCGTGTTTACCCAAGATACTTCAACCGGACGCTTCTTTACCCATGCGTTCGCCATCGACGGGCCACACATCGTCGATTTTCTCAAAAGGCTCTTCTTCGATCTCGACCGGAGCCCCTTACTCTATCTATCGCTGCTCTGGCCTCCTTCCCTTACATTTGCCCTGCCGCCTTCAGTCATCGTCACAGCATGGGGTATCGACTTCACCCTTATTCCGAGAAACCACGGCGCTCTGCGCTATGCCTTCTTCATCTTTTTCGTCATGGCGATCGGAGGCATTCGAGGTTTGGGGGTCGTCGCGAGATTCCTCGAGCCTCGGGTCAAGCGCCCCGCAGCCCGAATCGCAACGGTCCTCCTCTGTCTCACACTGATCGTCCATGCCCTCACCTTCACGCGGATGTGGCCGAGAGAACGGGCACAGTTCGTTCCTGAAGGAAAAGATCGCCTTGTTTGGAAAGTCCTCGAGACCCTCCCGGGAGACACCAGGATCGTGGCGAATCGGGAAATTTCCTACGCGTTTTTGGGTTCAATCGATGCTTTTGTCGGGTTCTTCAACAGACCTTTTTTTAGTCTTCAGGAGTTCTATTTCGATCGCCGCAATCAACCGGTTCCTCCCTGGACCGGCGTAGAAAAATTCCATGCCATGGGCCGCCACACACCCTCGGCCATCGTCTTGGAAAATCTCAACAACGGCTTTCGACCGGCAGCCGCCCTCTGGGCCGTCCGGGACTCCCCCTATAGACACGTGCGCTGCGCCGACGCTACGGGAGACGGCCGCATGGACGTCCTCCTGGCCCCCCCTTCTGGACGTACTCAGATATTTGTGGCAGATTCGACTCAACCTCTGGTATTTGCAGATCCCGTATTCATCGACACGAACGTGGCCTTCAAAATACCCACACAAACCCCGTATCTCCCTCCGCTGGAGGTCGATGCCGGAATGGGTCAGGACATCCGCATCTCCGCGGATCATCAGCGCCTCATCGTCACACCGAGAAACAGCCACAAGAACCCCATTCAGCATATCGCGGTGAACGGCTACCTCGAGGAAATCGTCGCCACCGACATCGATGGAAACAAGACCATAGACATCCTCGCCATCGACAGCCAACGCTACCTGATTCGTGTTTTCAGCCGAGGAGTCAACGGAACCTGGGCCGAACGAAAGGCAATCCCTGCACCTCCGATTCCGACCTCCATCGCCGTCGCGGACCTCGACGCGGATGGAGACCAGGACATCGTCGTCACCAAATCCCAGCGCCCCCAGGACGTCCATGCCTTTGCGCGCCTGGTCGACCACGAACAGATCGACCATATCTTCTGGTTCGACAACCCGTTGCAAGATGCCCTTCGCCGGCATTTCGGCCAATTGGGCTGGTCGATCGAGGATGCGGGGAATCTGTTATACCTGTCGCGGCCGACTACTCAAGATATCCCAGTGCTCTGAGCCGGTCGTGGATCCAGGACTCCCCATGCATCGGTGGAGACTGGCCGATAGAGCGTACCAGCCGGGCCTCCAGGTCATAGACCAGGAGGCGACCATTGGCGGTGACAAAGACCTGATCATCGAACTCGTGAACTGCCTGCACGCGGCCGATGCCCTGACAGAAGACCCGCGGTCTCTCGTCCCTCGACGGGGGCAGGCTGTCGAAGACTCCAACGAAGTCGTCGCCGGCCATCCACAGCTTTCCGCCCACCACCTCCATGTACCTGATGTTGCCGACCTCCAGCTCGAGCTGAAGGTCGGCGCCCTGGACGACTAGAGTCCGGCTACCGCTTGCTGCACCATAAAAGACGCCGTCATGAAGCAGACCGGTATGCGCCTTCCTGCCAGGCGACTTCATCTCCCACAGCGACCGGAGCGCACTGTCCTCCAGCGCGCAGATCGCCCACCACATCCACTCCTCCTCGCCAATCGTGCGCGCCCTGCATATCAGAACCACGGGAAGATCGGGCGGCGCCTTGCCAAGGAAATGCTCGACCTCCGCCGGTTGCAGGGGCAGCACCCAGTTGGTATTGCGCAGGGAGTCTCTCTGGCCATCGAGCCACACCATCTGATCGAGGGCCTGCACAGTCTCACCGGAGTCACTCACCACCAAGATGAAGTCTTGGTCGGTGTCGGTCAGGATGTAACCCTAGTTGAAGGGTTCGATGTTGTGGGAAAAAACCAGATCGCGGGTCACGATCTCAACCCCGTCCCCATGCAACCTGAAAATTCCCCCGGTCATTTCCTCGTGCGTTTTTGCCGTCGCGGTGTACAACCCGAGACCGGTAGCCGGCGCCAAATCCATGAAGAAAAGCAGTTCGAGACCGGCATCCTGCTCGATTGGTGGCGGTTCGGGCAGCTCCCTGCCACAACCGTTCACGAGGGGCAGGACAACAGCGAGCACCAGCATCGTCACCACACCGACAATCTTCTGCAACGTCTGATGCAGATGTTTGTGGTCAAAGGTGATGAGCGGACCCGATAGGTGGTGAGTCACGAGGAGTTCCGTTTCTGGCGGACATCGCCCGCTGGCAAGTCGAAGTTGATACGCTCCCGGACGAAATAGGCTGGCCGCCCCTGCGCCGCGAAATGCGTCCGGACGTTGAGTTCCGCCAATAGACCGAAGAAGACGACCTGCACGCCAACGATTGCAAAGAAGATTCCGATCAGGAAGATGGGATTACGATGCACTTTGATTCCCAGGAACAGCATCTGATAGGCCGTCCAGGCGATGGCCGAGAAGGACACCAGAAACGACGCCAGTCCGAATTTGCCGAAGAAGTAGGCCGGCTTCGAAATGTAGGACACGAGGAAGTGGACCGTGATCAGATCCACCAAGACCCGAAAGGTCCTCCAAAGGCCGTACTTGCTGTCACCGTGGCGACGGGGATGATGGCGAACTTCGATTTCGGCCACCCTGGCCCCGGCCCAATGGGCCCAGACCGGAAGGAACCGGTGCATCTCTCCGAAGAGATGCACGTCCTGCATGATATCCCGCCGGTAGGCGGTCAGGGTGCACCCGAAATCGTGAAGGCGCACGCCGGTGATCCAGGAGATCAAACGGCTGGCAATTACTGACGGCAAGACCCGGCTGAGAAAGGGATCTTTCCGGTCTTTTCGCCACCCACTGACGACGTCGTAGCCTTCGGCAAGCTTGGCGAGCAAGTCGGGAATGTCGGCGGGATCGTTCTGTAGATCTGCGTCGAGGGGCACGATGACGTCGCCCCGGGCATGCCTGAAGCCGGCATCGAGGGCCGCCGTCTGGCCGAAGTTCCGCCTGAAGACAATGATATGAACCCGCTCGTCCGATGCGGCAAAGTGCCTCAATATTTCGAGGGACCGGTCGGTACTACCGTCGTCGACGAAGACCATTTCCGACGACAGATCCAATTCGTCAAGGGCCGCCGTCACCGCGTCAAAGAGCGGAGGGAGGCTTTCCTCTTCGTTGAACACCGGAACGATGATCGAAAGGCTGGTCATTTCTGCCTGGTAGTCCACGGTCTCACTCTACCATCGGACGCTTGTGGCAGATGTAGAACTGCATGACGCCCAGTTCCTTGAGGAACGGCAACCACCGTGTCAGTCGATTTCCCAGGCGGATGAACCACAGGGGACCGATCGGGAACATCAAAATCGCCCGGTGCAACTGCAGGTTGAATCCGGCCTCGGCCAACCAGGACTTGACGACCCACGAGGGGATGCCCTTTCGAGGTCCGTCCCCATGGCCTCCGACCAGCGTCTCGTAGACCCACTGATGGAAATCCGCCACTCTCGGCGGCAGAGAGAGAATTAAACGCCCGTCGTTCTTGAGAACCCTATGAAACTCGCCGATCAAGGCAGGCGGGTCCGGCGTGTGCTCCAGCGTCTCGGGGGACATGATGTAGTCCATCGACTGATCGGGAAGATCGATCGTCTTCAGATCGGTCTCGAAGAACTGCTCCTCCGGATGAGACCGGCGTGCGTGCTCGATCATGCCGCGAGATGCTTCAAAATTGAAGATCTGTGTATTGGGAAGGACCGACCGGATGAAGGGGATGGCGTTGCCGGTGCGCGACCAAAGACTCAACACGGAAACGTCTTGGCTCCGTGACGGTTCCAGATAGGTTATGCCCTCGATGAAGCGCCACTCGTGAGGATTGAGCCAGTGGATGTTTGCCTGATCGTAAATCGGCGCGACGCTGTCCCAGTGGGCACGAACCTCGTCGAGCGTGAAACCCATCTCGTACGAGCCGCGGGCCATCAGTTCTCGAACCTCTTGGTGAAGATATTTTCGATGAAGGCCGGGCGGAAGGGCTGGCGCATGTAGAGATACTTGGCGAGAGCACGGAAGGTCAACCGCGGCTGCTCGAGTTCGAAGAGCTGGTCGACAGTGGATTTCCTCGCTACCGGCCGAGGCTCCTTCCCAGGATAGCCCAGGACCACACAGGCGATGATCCGGTAGTGCCACGGGATGTCCAGGGCACAACGAAGGCGCCGACTTGCGGGGAGATGGCATACCCAGCACCCGCCCAGGCCGAGATCGATGGCCTTCAAGAACATATTCTCGATGCAGGCCGCAGCCGATTGAACTTCGTCGTCATAGGTGTCCGACGAGAAGGGGTAGAGCACCAGGCAGGCAAAGGGCGCCTTGGCAATGAAGTCCGCTCCACCCAGACGAACCAGCTTTTCTTTTTCTGCCCCATCGAGGCGGCGAAAGCGCCACCCTTGTACATTACACGCCGACGGCGCCTGATTGCCGGCCTCAAGAACCAGACGCAGGGTCGCCTCATCGACCGGATCATCCCGAAAGACCCGTACGGTGCGCCGCTTGCGGATGACTTCGTCGAATTCCATCGTTCTCTACACCCTGGGATGGAAGTCTAACGCAGAATCTTGGGTAGGATGCACACAATACCGGAGCTACGGAGCGATTCGGCGATAGAGTTCCCAGTCCCGCTTCCGTTCGATACGATCGAAGTCCGAGCTGGTCCGAATTTCGTCGATGGTCGAGAAATAGAGAGAATCTAGTTTTTTCACGTTCGGAGCGTCAGCGGTCTTCGACCAGATCACCTCATTGACGTTCAGCAGAACGAAATCCGCCTTCATTGGATCAAGATCGTGCCCCCGCCTTTTCTTCATCACCAGGGAATGGACCCGGTCCCTTCCTGAAAGGGCCGGCAACACCAGAGGCGGGGCAGCCACAAAGGCGTCTCGGGGGATCTGATCGATCAGGGACCAGATCGCACGATCCTCGTCACTCTGACGATACCAACGGTAGGACGAACCGGCCTGGAAGACCATCAATACCACACCGACAAGCAGTACACCAAAAACCACTGCCGGTCCGGCTCGCCGGTCGGAGAAGAACGACAGCAGCCGTTCGGTCCCCCCGACCATCGACACCATCACGAAGGCAACTGTCGGAACCAGCACGTGATACCACATTGGGTGCTGCAGGAGTCCAGGCCAAACGAAGACCGGCCCGAGCAGAGGCGCCGCCATCAGCAGGGGCACCGGAGAGAGCACTGAAATCAGACCGCCATGGGCGAAGAACGTCCTGAAGAGGAAAATCCACGAGGCCCCGTCCAGGAATAGTCCAAGGCCGAGGTTCTCAGGAAGTCCTCCAAGATGAGTGTGCCGATACTGAATTCCGAGCACCATCGGGTTGTAAATCCACATGGTGAAAGCCAGAACGCCAAGACCCGACAGGATAGGGAGCAACACCCATTTCGAAGACCGCCGTTGGATCAGGGCATAGAGTCCCCATATGACGACCGGCGCCGCTACGCTCTCCTTGCACAATAGAGCTCCGGCAATGAAGAAAATAAAGAGACGAAACCGCTTCTCTGAATAGAAGAAGTAGGCGAAAAGCAGCATCGGAACGGCCATCAGATCACCACGCAGTTGATCGATGTTCAACCTGACGAGGAAGGGAAACACAGCATATTGCAGCGCCAGAAGCAGTGGAATGACCTCCCCGGAAATCTCTCTTTTGGCGAGGAGGTAGACAGCCAGAATGCCAGAGCTGATGATCAGTGAATAGAAAAAAAAGACCCAGAAGATGCTGTCCGAAAACCAGTAGACCGGCGAGAGCGCCATCAACAGATGGTCGAAATGTTCCCGGAGGCCGTCATACAGAATCGTCACCTTCTGGGGTCTGCCGTGGGCGGCGTTCCAGATGGCCTGATTGATGTTGGCGAGATCGATCGGCCAATAGGAGTGAAAGGTAAAATACCGCTGATGGCACAGTGAGGACAGACCAATCGTCCTCGCCGCAATCATCGCCGCCAGGGCAATGGCCGGCCACCGGACCGTCCTGGTGATTTCCCCAAGGCGTCTCAAGTAGATTGCCTTTGAATGATTTCGACCTTCATCGCTCTCGAGACGCCCCTCGCCCTCTCCACGCGCTTTGCGCCCACCGCATGGCGATTGGCGGGAGATTTCTGGGATTGAACAACAGATTGGTGTTGAGGAAACACTCGTGGGTGCAATAGCACCGGGTCTCACGGATATGGCGCCTGACAGCCTCGGCCTCAGGGGAGCGCCACAAGGCGGTGAAGTCGTAGTCCCACTCTCGGAGGTTGCCGAAGGGCCGATCCAGGAGTTCACAGGGGAAGACGTCACCGTTTTCAAAGACGTTGCCGGCCAGAAGGCCGGCATAGCAAGGCATCAAGTAGCGATCCTCCTCCACGATTTTGTTGATGATCTCGCGGGAATAGAGGTTCTTGGCATTCATCAGGGAGGCAAAGGGGAAACCGCTGTAACCGCCCGCTCGGCCCGAGACGATGTCGGCCTCGATCTCCCGGTTGAGCGCCCTGTAGTTTTCGATATCGACTTCGGCCGTCTGAGGATCTCGAGGAGCGCCACGGATCAAGACGGAGAATACGTTGGCCGCATCACACCGGTCCCTGAGGTAACGATAGGTTTCAATCACCGAGTGCTGGTTGTCCCTCGAGACCGTAATCTCGAAGTTGATGCCGAAATTTGAATGTTTTCGGGCCAGCGCCTCGAGCCGACGATGGGTCTCCATCACCCTGTCGAAGAGTCCCGGAAACCCCCGAAGCCGGTCGTGTTCTTCGCCGATGCCGTCAACCGAGAGGGTAATGCTGTAGTGAAGACCCGGACATCTTTTCAGAATCTGTTCGACCTGTCGTTCCATCACCTCGGGCAGGGACCCGTTGGAAGGCGTCTGGACCTTTTGAATGCCGTTATTCTTGTGAAACAGTTCCACGATGTCGGCGAAATCCTGTCTGAGAAAGGGTTCGCCGCCTGAAAAAAACATGAAAACCAGACGGGGCATGTGGGCGGAGATCTTCCGATACTCGTCCAGAGTCAGGTCCTGGTGGTCTGCCTCCGCCCGCCGCCAGTTGAAGCAGTGACCGCAGCGGGCATTGCAGCGGGAAGTGACAAAAAAGATCAGATACAGGGGCAGGGCGTTTTTCTTCCAGAAGAGGCGGGGAGCGTATCGGAAATACTCCAGGTACCCCATCGTCATGACGGCAGAAGTCTTCTGCCCAGAAGAAAAGCCGTCAGACCCCGTGTGGCCCCCACGATACACAGTGCCAGGTCGATTCCCGCCAAAAGGGTGCCCGCCACTGCAAAACCGAGACCCTTGTGCCGCAACATGAAGAGGAAGAAAGGCCCCATGACGGCCGCAAAGCCCAACATTGCCACGGGAAGCGCCATCAGGAATCTCGGCGAGACCACCAGGCCCAGGACCAGCAAGGTGCCGAAGGCCGCGACCAGGGTAGTGGCGACGGTGAAGGTCGAGGGGATGTGCTCCTTCATCGAACCTCGTCGCAGCACCTTGGTTTCCAGGTGTAGGATCACAATATTCCTCGCGCGTTCCAGTTCGATGCGGCAGAATTCAGGCCACCGATAGGTTCGGTAATGCCGAACCTGAATGTCGTTGTCAAAGAGAATTATGTGTCCGGCCCTTTTCAAGGCGATGCCCAGCATGCGATCCTCGTTGGGCAGAATGTCGACGAAGCCGCCGGCCTCCCAAAAGGCGTCTTTCCTGACGGCGACAACACTGGTGTAGGGCACATCCATGATCGGACCGGAGTCCTTGAATGCAAAGTGCATGTAAAGATTCTTGTAAGTCCCGATGAAATTCTCGGACACCGAATCGATGGACAAATTGCCCGTCACGGCACCGCATTCGGGGTGCGCCTCCAGGGCAGTGACGATTCGCTCCATCGTGTCCGGGAGGAACTCGACGTCCGCATCGGTGAACAAATAGACGTCGCCCGTAGCCGCTCGTGCACCTTCGTTTCGCGCCAACGACGGCCCCTGATTGCCGTCCATCATCAGCACCTGGTTGGCCAAGGGGCGAGCGCATTCAGCCGTCCCATCAGGACTGGCGTCATCGACGACGATGATCTCGACCTCGCATCGGGCCGGGTATTGGGCCAACGATTTCAAGGTCAAAGGGAGGGTCGCCTCAGCGTTGTAGGCCGGGATAATCACGGAAATTTTCATCATATCTCAGTGCCCATTGGGCACTGAGAATATCACGGCGATCACAAAATCCCTCCGAGGGAGTATCATGGCTCGGTCCTTTGACGAGGAGTGTTTTTCGATGTCGGAAAAACCACACATCATCACCCGGCAGGTCGGCTCACTGGGCTTCATCACGCTGAACCGGGCCGAGAGGGCCAATGCCTACTTAGACTTGACACTGGAAATGATCGAATACGCCCTCGCCGGCCACGTCGCAACGGCCGAGGTCCGCGCCATTGTCTTCGAGAGCGCCGCTCCCGGTCAGTTCTGCGGTGGCGCCGACCTCGATGAACTCAGCCGGCGTGGCCCTACCGACGCCCTGAACCTCAAGAGCATGAGGTTGTTCGACAACATCGCCGCGTGCCCCAAACCGACAATCGCCGCCATTGACGGCCCTGCTGTTGCGGGCGGCCTGGAACTGGCCCTGGCCTGCGATGTGCGCCTGGCAACCGATCGGGCACGATTCGCGATGCCGGAGACGTCTCTCGGCCTGATTCCCGCCGCAGGCGCAACCTTTCGACTGCCTCGGTTGGCCGGAGACGCCGTCGCCCGCCGGATGATCCTCTTCGGCGAAGAACTGAATGCCGCCCAGGCTCTGCAATGCGGCCTGGTTGCCGAGGTTGTCACTCCCGAGGCATTGGCCGAGGCGGTTCAGCGCTGGGGAACGAGGGTCGCGGACCTGGATCCTCTGGCACTTGAGCTGGCCAAGAACGCTCTGGCCACGGTCTCGGTCAATGACTCCTGCCGTCGACTGACTCTGAGTTCGCAGGCTCTGTTGTATGAACGCCGGAACCGGCAGAAAACCGGAGGTCAACACGATGTCTGATGCCGCAACGGGGACCCTCCGCCCACGCCTCACCGCCGTCGGCACCGCCAATCCCTCGCCGACCTACACCCAGGAAGAAGTCCTCGAACTCTTTCATTGCGACAACCCCAAAATTCGCCGATTTTTCGAAAGCGGTCACATCCGTAAACGACACCTGGTCCTCCCCGCCCAAGGATCTGACGGCATCGTGCCGGATGAAAACGGCGCCGAACTGCTGGAAAAACATATCAGGATCTCCCGCGAGATCGGGTCGATAGCGATCCGGCGGTGCCTCGCAGGAAGTCCCTACAACGCCGATCAACTGGACTACATCGCAGCAGCCAGTTCCACCGGTTTCCTCTGCCCGGGTCTGACCGCCTACTTCATCGATGACAACGGCATGCGCCCCAATACGCACCGGACCGACATCGTCGGCATGGGCTGTAACGCCGGAATGAACAGTCTGTTGACGACGGCATCCTTTGCCGCCGCGAACCCCGGCCGGCCGGCGATGATCGTCGCCTGTGAAGTATGCTCTGCGGCCTACGTCTTCGACATGACCGTCCGCACCGGTGTCGTCAACTCCCTCTTCGGTGACGGTGCCGCCGCCGCCCTGGTCGTTGCCGATGAACGGCTGGGCGCCGCGGACGGGCCGCAGCTGATGGACTTCGAAAGTTGTATTGTCCACGCCGCTCGTGACGAGATGCGATTCGACTTCGAGGAGGGCAAGTTCTCGTTCTTCCTGGGATGGGAAGTGCCCTATCTCATCGGGGAGAACGTCAGGACGCCGGTTTTCGACCTCTTGGACCGGTGGGGCCTCAAGAAACGTGACATCAGCCATTGGATCGTCCACTCAGGCGGCAAGAAGGTCATCGACGCCATCAAGTACAACATCGGCATCACCGAATACGACGTGCGCCACACTCACTCCATCTTGCGCGAGTATGGGAACATCTCCTCGGCCTCCTTCCTCTTCTCCTTCCGGGAATTGATGAAAGAGGGCGTGACCGAGGAGGGGGATTGGGGAGTCGTCATCGCCATGGGCCCCGGCGTGTCGATCGAAACCGGCCTGATGCGGTGGTAAGGGGAAACCGGATGGAACTACAGACACTTCAGCTGCAACGCGCCGACGGCATCGCCACGATCACTCTCAACCGTCCCCAACAGGGGAACGCGATCAGCATGTTGATGGTGAGGGAACTCGAACAACTGTGCCGGCGCCTCGACGACGAGGCGACCGATAGGGTGGTGGTTTTCCGAGGCGCAGGCGAGACATTCTGCTCCGGAATCGACCTCCTCGATTTTCCTCCTGACGAAAAGCCGGACGTTCGGGGATTTTCGAGGTGGGAGAGAGCCTGCCGGACCATCGAACGGCTACCGATGGTGACAATAGCGGCCATCGACGGAGAGTGCGCCGGTGGTGGCATGCAGCTGGCCCTGACCTGTGACGCCCGGGTGGCGACCGACCGGTCCTTTTATCATCTCCACGAGGTTCGAGACGGCTTCCTGCCCGGCATGGGCACCTTCCGACTGGCCAAATTCATCGGCCTCGGACGGGCCCGGTTCTTCGGCATGACCGGGCGCCGGATGAACGCCGAGGAAGCGGAAACGCTGGGCGTGATCGACTGTTTGTGCGCAGCGTCTGATCTCGATATCTCGGTCGAAACCACGATCGCCGCCTTTGGCGCCATTCATTCAGACGCCATCGAGTTGGTGCGCCGCCTGTTCGACGAGAGCTTCGAAATCGCCTACGAGGACTTTCTCGGCTGTTTCCTCGCCGCCCAGAATCGCGCGATCCAGACCGACGCATTCAAGACCCTGGTCGCACGAGCGCACGAGTTGGGCAAGACTCGGCCCTGAGCGAGGCGCGATGCCACAAGAGCCCCTCAGCGCCTTCGAGGTCGATCCCGAGATTCTCGCCCGGATGCACCTGATGACCGAGGCTCATCTAGACGATGTGTGCCGCCTCCACCGGGCCGCCATGGGTGCCAGCCTCTGGGCCCGACTCGGCCCCCTCTTCCTGCGCAGGCTTTATCGCGCCCTGGTAAAGAGCCCGGATTTCATTGGTTTGGTCTACATCGAAGAGTCAAGGGTTCGCGGTTTCATCGCCGGCTCCTCGAACGGGCCCCGCATGATGCGCCGGATCCTCGCTCGGCACGTCTTCCAGCTGGGTGCGGCCGCGTTCTGGGGGGTGCTGCGGCGGCCGGCCGTGGCATGGCCTCTCTTGGAGACCCTGCGTTACTTCGGCAAAAGCGGCGTCGCCGGAGCCGAGGACATCGTCGCCGAATCGATGTTCTGCTCCTTCGAGCCCGAACTGCGCGGCAAAAGAATCTCCGGCTTGATCAACAAGCTCCTGTTCGACGAGCTGACACGACGCGGCGCCCACTTCGTCAAAATCACCACCGATTCCGACAACGCCGGCGCCGCCCGCCAACTGACGTCATGGGGATTCGAACGAGCCGGGGAGTTTCGATTCTACGGCAAGGCGATGGTCACTTGGGTCCTCGACCTCGATGTTTGTGAGAGGGTGTCCCGGCCAAGGGACGTCGCCGTTGTACTGACCGAGGATCATCAACCACGCCCCCCAGGCAGCGCTCTCGGCGATCAATCCTGCCGGGGCGATTGGGGTGGCTCATGAGACTCTCCTCATCAGCGCCAATGACCCGCTGGACTAGAAAGGCTCTCATAATTTCGGTAGTCAGCATTCTCGTTCTCGCCGTAGTTGAGCTGATCTCGTGGATCGCTCTGAGCCTGATCTCCGGCAACTTGGTCTCATACGATGACGTGTCACAACAGAGACTCCGTGTTTTGGCCAATGGCTCGGCTAACGAGCAACCCATCGTGGATCGTGGTCGCCCTGCCCCAAAATTCGTCGCCCGGGAGGTGATTCACCCTTACCTCGGCTTCGTACTTGATCGATCGACAGACTCGGCCCTTCGGCTCGAGGCCGGAGGACCCGATGCCCTTGCCTTCGGATTCCCACTCGTTGACTCTGGTCTCTTTCACCTGCCCTCCAGTAAACAGCTTGTCGTGGGCATCACCGGTGGCTCGGTTGCTCGGAATCTGGCATGGCACAGCGGTGACATTCTCAAGAACGTAATTTTCTCTCTCAGCCCTAAGGGCATAGAGCGCGTCGTGCTCGTCAACTTGGCCATCCAGGACTACAAACAACCCCAACAGCTCCTGACGGTGAGTTACTTACTCGGTCTTGGCGCTCATTTCGACGTCCTGGTGAACCTCGACGGTTTCAACGAGATCGTTCTTCCGGCCATCGAGAACGAGCCATATGGCGTATTCGCTGCATTTCCCCGGGCTTGGCGTTTTCGGGCTGCAGACCTTAATCCTGAGATGAGGCGCCGGCTCGGCGAGTTGACCTATCTCAGAGGACGGCGTGCTTCGTGGGCCGGTTTCTTCTCGCACCCTGCCTTTCGTTTCTCCATGAGCGCGGTGCTGGTATGGCGTGTGCTCGATGCGCAACTCAAAACAACGATCGACAATCGGGAGTCCGATCTCTCCATTTGGGCGGCAGGTTCAGCAGCGGGTTTCGTAACCACCGGCCCGGCTCAACAATACGCGAGTGAAACCGCCCTTTATTCCGACTTGGTCAGCATTTGGGAGAACTGTTCTCTCCAGCTCAATCGCCTCGCCACCGCAAATGGCATCACGTATCTTCATTTCCTGCAACCGAACCAGTAGCTCCCAGGGTCCAAGCCGATGGGACCGGAAGAGCGGCACCAAGCTGTCAGGCGCGAAGAGCGGAAGCCAATCTACCGCCATGTCGAAAACGGGTATCCGATGCTTATCACGGCAGGGAACCGGCTCCGCACCGATGGGGTGGCGTTCTGCGATCTCACCCAATTGTTTTCGGAAGTCGTCGATCCTCTCTACGTCGATGTCTGTTACCACGTCAACCAGGCAGGCGACATGCTTATTGCAGGGGCGATTGCAGAGGCGATTGCCGAAGAGTTCGGATGGGCGGGGGCCTCACCAGACGTTACGGCTACGGATCGCGAATAAGCACCGACAACTCGTGAGAACCAGGCTCGAGGATCTCCTCCAGGCGGTACAGGGAGGCGAAATCCGAGCCGACCGTGCCGGAGGCAACACAACGCCCGTCGATGTGCAGCTCGAGGACCCCGTGAAACGGACGTCGGTTCGGGAACGAGGTGAGCACGTCGAGTTCGAGACGGGCCGGGTCCAAGACCTCGATACGCTCACCGAATACCGCCTCAGAATCGAGCACCACGACCCGCGACGCCACCCCGTCACCAGTTGTCCACCCGGCGCTGTCCCTGCCGGCGTCGCTTTGTCGAAAAACACTGCTGCTAACCCGCTGGATCGACAGGTGCTGGTAATCAACACGCGGCGTCTCCGGGGCTCGCACCGCCACAAGATCGTTCCACGGGGCTTGTCCCTTGCCCCGGATCGTAACAAGCCAGAATTCATCGTAGACCTCCGACAATCGCTCCAGGGAGTCCATCACACGAGCCCTGCGGTCCTCCCCAGGATAGGCCCAGAATCCGATAGTCGGAAGTTCCCGGTCGAGGTAATAATCGACCAGCGGAACCAACTTGCCTCGATTGAGGACCAGCGCCGAGCCGGGCCCCGCCTCTTTGCGCAGAAGGTCGTCCAGTTGAACAAGACTGGAGTGGGATGATCGTTCGGCCCTGGTCCGTTGCCAGGTTTGCACGGATGCCATCAGGTTGGCCGCGAGGAATACCGCGAAAAGCGTACCTGCAGCCAGGGCTCGACCCCAACGGCGCGCCTCCAACCAACTGGCCACCGGCAGAGCGGCCAGCACTGCCACGGCCGGCGCCAAGAAGATGTATGCCCGGGTCCTGATGACGATGGTGCCGGTGAACCGATGGGCCAAAACCGGAATCACGATCCACGCCAGCCAGAACGCAGCCGTGCGAAGGTTCCGAGGGGACCGCGACAGGAGTCCAAGGATTACCAGCAGGGCGAAGGCCACAGCCGCGACCAGCTCGGCCTGCACCGAGCCACCGAAGGCCATCAGGTCCAACAACGGCGTCTTCATGATCGTGAAGTATTTCGACCAACTGGAGAAATTGACCGCAGGATAGGCCCCTATATGTCGTTGCAACACAGGCGTCCAGGGAAGGAAAGCCAACACCAATACCACCTGGGTCAACACCCAAAGGCTCAGCCTACGCCGGTCACGCCACCCACCCATGGCAAGAAAGAGCACATTTTCGCTCAGGATGACATAGACACCATAGTAGAAGGTGTACATGCACAGGGTCGCTGCAATGATATAGGCGATGTGCCCGCGCCCGTTGCGAAGGATGTCGAGGAAGAAGTACAACGAGATCAGGGTCAGAAAGAGAAACAGCGCGTAGTAACGAGCTTCACTGGAGTAATAAACCTGAACGGCCGAGACCGCAGCGGCGGCCGCGCTCAGCCATGCCAGAGTGGGGCCAAAGAAGCGCCTCAACAACAACCATAGTAGCGCCACCGAAAGCACACCGAACAGGGCCGAAAACGAACGCAGCCCAACCTCGCCGTCCCCGAACACCCGGGCCCAACCGCGCAAAAGCGGGTAGTACGCCGGCGGGTGCACGTGGACACCGGTCGCCGCAGCGTTTCCGGAAACGGCCAGCCGGCCGAGGAGATCGGCCGGGCCGAGGCCGATCAGCATAGCTGTTATGGTTTCGTCGACCCACAGATCGCCGCGGGCGGCGATCGTGGTCACCCTCAGCCCAAGTGCAACGCTGAGCAGCAGAATCATCGCAATACCAGCCCTGATGAGACTCCGTCGTCGAGCCTCGGGCGATTCCTGCGAGATCAGGGCGTCAGTTTCCATGAACACTCTCGAGCCTCACTCATTCCTTTTCGACCCGCAGCGTTGTCCGCCGGCACTTGGGAAAACCGGGCAACGAAGAATCCCCCACTTGGCAAGGCGATACTGGAGACTGGTCTGAAGCACACCCAGGCCATAGACCACGCTCGAACCGAAACTGATCATCGACGCATCGGCTTCGTAGCGCGCCGGGCATGAAATCTCGCCGACAGAAAAGCCAAAGTACAGGGCCTGGGCCAACATCTGGTTGTCGAACACGAAACCATTCGAATTCTCGGCCAACGGCAGAGCTTCCAAGACCCTGCGGGAGAATGCCCGGTAACCCGTGTGGTACTCGGATAACTTCTGACTCATGACGATGTTCTGGGTCCACGTCAAGAAGCGGTTTGCGATGTACTTGTAGAGCGGCATACCGCCCTCGAGCGCGCCGCGGGAGACGATCCGTGAACCCAGGACCACGTCGTACTGACCGAGGGCCACCAGTGAGGCCATGGCCACCACCAGTTTGGGCGAGTATTGGTAGTCCGGGTGCAGCATGATCACCACATCTGCGCCGCGAGCCAGGGCCTCCCGGTAGCAGGTCTTCTGATTGCCGCCATATCCAAGATTGCGGTCATGGACAACGGTGTGAAGCCCCATCTCGCGAGCCATGACAGCGGTATCGTCGATGCTCGCATCATCGACCAGGATAAGGTCGTCAACAAAGCCGGGAGGGATCTCCTCGACCGTCTGACGCAAAGTCTGAGCGGCGTTGTAGGCCGGAAGGACCACGGTCAACCGTTTTTCGTGGATCACCCTAGCCCCCTCTCCGGCTTCCGCCGCCGGCGCTGCCTTAGCCCGGCCGCGGTGGCCAGCGTACACGGCAATTGCCGCCACAGGCGCCGGTTGACGGCCTTGCCGACCATGAAGACCGGCCGCAGATAGAAGCGGCGGTAGGCCCTCCTCAACAGCACCTCGAGTTCTTCAGCCTGCAATGTCCGTGACGCATAACCCGGAGGACCCGAGAACCTCTGCAGGGAGTAATCCCGCCAGTACTGCCCCTCCCACTGGCCGCTCTCCAACAGATCGGAGTGAATGTCGGTTCCCGGCAGGGCGATTGTGATGGTGTAACTGGCCCAGTCCAGAGGCAGTTCGCACGACAGGCGGATGGTCTCCTCGATTTCTTCCC
>JAIOSJ010000338.1 GCA_021107705.1 Thermoanaerobaculales bacterium
AAAACAGGCGGCGAGGACGGCAAAACGGGCGGCGGTGGGCATGAGCGCACAGTCTACACCGGGCATTTCGAGACGAAACCGGTGAGAAGCTCCCCACCCGGGCTGCGCCACCGGGACACATCTGGAAGAAACTCGGCATCGCCTATGCAATTTGTCACTTTTTTGTGGTAGCGGGCTTCCAGCCCGCGGTCGGGAAAGTCGCGTGTGTTATCAGCCTCGTTTTCGGACCGCAGGCTGGAAGCCCGCTACCACAATAGGCGCTCATCACAATTATCAAACGGCTGGAGTTTCTTAAGAGCTGGCAATGAACCGCCCTCGGCTCGAACCGGCTCAGGTATCCTGAGTCGAATCTGACGAGCGGAGGGACGCAACCCATGAAACGCCGATTGACCATTCTCATTTCAAGCGCCATCTGGCTGGTGCTCCTTGCCGCGCCCGATTTCGGCTTTGCCTGCACCTCCATCATGGTTGGTAAGGCAGCCTCGACCGACGGCTCGGTCATGACCTCCCACACCTGTGACTCCCACCGCACCGGATCGGCGATCCACATCGTGGCGCGGCGCCGACATCCGCCCGGGACTGAGATCGAGCTGACCAAGCGCAGCGACGACGACTCCGGGCCCATGCAGCGCTACGGTCGGGTACCCACCGGCGCCTTGCCCCAGGTTGAGGAGAGCTTCGGCTACCTGAACCCGGCCTATGCAGCCATGAACGAGTTTCAGGTGGCCATCGGCGAATCGACTTTCGGGGGTCGCAAGGAGTTGGTGAGCGAGGAGGGGCTCATCGACTGCGAGACCTTCACCCGGCTCATGCTCGAGCGGGCACGGACGGCGCGGGAGGCGATCCGCATCGGCGGCGCCCTTCTTGAGCGTTACGGGTGGATCGACGAGGGCGAAGGTCTGACCATCGCCGATCCAAACGAGGTCTGGTTGATGGAGATCGTCGGTGTCGGCAGTGGCAGGGTAGGCGCCGTGTGGGCGGCTCAACGGGTTCCGGACGACCATGTGTCGGTGATCGCCAACTCGTCGCGAATAGGCGAACTTGACCTGGCCGACCCCGACTCCTTCATGGCCTCCGAGAACGTGGTGACCTTCGCCGTGGAGCAGGGCTACTGGAGTCCGGAAAGGGGCCGTCCGTTCCGCTTCTACGAGGCCTACGACCCCGAGGGGAACTTCTCCTTCAGTTGCTCGCGCCGGATCTGGCGGGTCCTCGACCTGCTGGTGCCCTCCCTTGAGCTGCACGGCAACAGCAACCACTATCCGTTCTCGGTGAAGCCGGAGAAGCCGGTGGGGCCCGAGATCGTCATGGAGCTGTTGCGGGACACCTACGAGGGGACCGACTACGATCCGGTCAAGCACCTCACCGTCACCGACGAGGAGGGCAGGACGGTCAAGAGCCCTCTGGCCAATCCGTTCATGCCGTACGACATGAACCGGCTGCTCAGGACCAACGGTGGCTGGGGCTGGCGCGGTGAGCGACCCATCGCCCGTTGGTACTGCATGTACGCCACCGTGATCCAGGCCCGTGGCTGGCTGCCCGATCCGGTTGGCGGCATCGTCTGGTTCGGCTACGGCAACCCGGCCATGACCACTTATGTTCCCCTGTACGCCGGCATCACCGAACTGCCCGTGGACTTCAAGACCGATGGACGCACCACCGGGTTCAGCCGAGACACGGCCTGGTGGGCCTTCAACCGCGTTGGGACCCTAGCCGCCCAGCGTTGGGGCGACATGCGCAACGACGTGGCCGAGGCCCGGGATCCCCTGCAGGCGCGGTATCTCGAGATGCAGGCAGCGGTGGCCGCGGAGGCAACCCGCCTGTTCGCCGAGAACCCCGAGATGGCCCGTGCCTACCTTACGGCGATCAGCAACCGAGCCTGCGAAGAAGTCACCGCGGCCTACTGGGAGCTGGGCGACCACCTGTGGACCGCCTACGACGAGAAGTGGTGATAAGTCGAGGGGAAAACCAGACCGCCAGGGCAAAAAAACGCCCGGGCGTCGGGCCCGGGCGTTTTGTCAGTTTGGAGTTATGGACTATTCGGCCAGCGGCTCCAGGGTCATGGGATCGCGGAGGGGAAGAGTATGAATCGGACCGAAATCGGTCAATCTGGCCTCGTGATCCGGATGTCCGGCCATGATTTCTTCGATGTTGCCGACGACCAGCATCACCATGGCCTCCGGGTGGAGGTCCTTTTTCATGGCATCGCGGATGTCGTTCGCGGTGACTTTGGCGAAAGTGTCGCGGTACGTTGTCCAGTAACCGCTCGGCCGGCCGAGGAGTTCACCACGTGCAAACAGATCGACCGTTCGCGAGGCAGATTCAAAGCGGCGCGGGAAGGTCTCGACGAAGGAACTCCTTGACGTCGTAACCTCGTCATCGGACGGCGCTTCGGCCTGCATGCCCCGCATCAGTTCAAAGGTGATTTTGGCTGCGTAGGCACAGGTCGAAGATTTGGATTGGAAGGCCGCCGAAAATGTACCGGGCATTGTGATCGGGAAGCTCAGATCTGAGTAGGCCCCATAGGCCAGACCCTCGTCCGAGCGGATTGTCTTCATCATTCTCGATGTGAACCCGCCACCGCCGAGGATGTCGGAACCCATCCGTAGGGCGAATTCGTTGGGTCGTCCGAGGCGGTAGGCCAGGTGCCCGATCTGCACGCGGCCCTGGTTGACGTCGGCTTTGTTGACGACATATATCCCGGGTTCGGGGGTGTGATCAGGCTGAGGGATCGCAGGCAACTCGGCAACGAGCATCGGGAGAGAACCGAGACTCTTCTCCAGCAGGGCCTTCGCGTCGGCACGGGTGATGTCACCGGAAAGGGCGATTATGATGTTGTCCGCGCGAACAAGGCGATTGAGAAAAGCCTTGCAGTCCTCGGCCGTGATGTCGCCGACTGTCTTCTTGGTCGCGAGTTGGTTCATCCAGTAGTCTTCGCCGAAGAGAAGCCGGTCCCATTCTCTGGCCTCAATTCCGGCGGTGTCGTCGTTGCGTCTCTTCATCGACTGAAGAAGGTCGTCCTTGGCCTTGGTGAAGCGGTCCTCCTGGAAGCGGGGCTTGGTGAGCAGGTCCATGAACAGGGCCATGGCCGTGTCCAGATCCTTTGTCAGGACGTTGAGATTGGTGGAACCGCTCACATCCTGAATTCCGGTCCGCACATTGGCCGCCAGGAAATCCAACTCCTCGTCAAGTTCCTGAGCACTGCGGTCGCCGGCGCCACCGGAACGCCACGCGCGGGCGATGATCTCGACGAGGCCGGCCTTGTCCGCAGGGACGAGGTATCGGCCTCCGCGGAAATGCACCGCAAGATTGACCAACGGAAGCTGATGATCTTCTTTGAGAAAGACCGGCGTGCCGTTGCTGAGTTCGAACCTCAAGGATTCAGCCTTCGGGGCATCGAAGGTGAGTTCGGGGAATTGAAGATCTTCGGGCCGGTCGGCAATATCACCGGCGCCGGCCGAGCCGGTCGCAAAACCAACCAGCACGATTAAGGCAATGAGCGTCTTTCGCATGTCACTCTCCCTTTTCGGCTTCGAGCAGAGAGATCCGTTCCCGGATCCTCTTCACCACCAGTTCGAGCGCCGGGCGGAACTCTTCGGGCGCCTGGCCGATGCCGGCCTGCATCTGGGCCACAGCCATCTGCAGGTGTGCCACGTCTTCTTCTTGAGAAATCTGGGCAATCATCTGTTTTGCCACCTGTTTGGCCTGGCCGGAGAGGGCGGCAAGATCCGGATCCTCCATCGAGCCTTCTTTGCGCACATACCACAGGGTGTTGCGGCCGGTGTTCTTGAAATATTCGTTCGACACACGTTGGATGTCCTCAGCGGTCACGGCTTCGATCGCTGCTGCGGAGTCGTTGAGGAAATGCCAGTCTCCCATCGCGTCGTAGATCAGGAGCTGCAGCATCAAGAAGAAATTGGACTGCAGGCGGCGGTAGGAGTCGGCCAGGCTTTGGTTTTTAACCTTCTGCAGCTCGTGGTCCGAAACGGGCTCGTTTTTCAGACGGGAGATCTCACCAAGGAGGGCTTCTTCGACTTCCTGGTGTGTAACACCTTCGGCCAGTTCGGCGCCCACTTCGATGAGACCGTCGAATTTCATCGCGCGCAAATAGGCGTAGGGCTCGCCGGTTGCCATTGTGTGTTCTTCGACGAGACTTTTGTATAAACGGCCGGTACGTCCTGCGAGGATCGAGGTCAGAACATCGAGTGCGTGCTGATCGTCGTTGACGAAGGAAACACCACGCCAGCGAATCTGAACCGACGGATTCGTGTCGGCTTCGGCGATCATGCGACGCTCTTGGAGCTGTTCGAGTTCTTCGGTGACGACTTCAGGAGGAGGCGTTTCCCCGCGGGGAATACGCCCGAAGTACTTTTCGGCCAGGGCGAGGACCTCGTCGGGCTCGAAGTCACCGACGATCGCCGCGGTGATGTTGTTGGGTGCGTAGTAGGTTGCAAAGAACTCGTTTGCCTGGGCTCGTGAAATGGCTTCGACGTCCGAAGGCCAGCCGATGATCGGGTGGTGGTAGGGCGACGCGTTCCAGAACATCGACTCGAACTGCTCTTCAAATTTGGCGGTCGGGTTCGATTCCACCAGCATGCGGCGTTCCTCACGCACGACATCCCGTTCGGAGTAGAACTCTCGAAACACGGCGTTCATCAGCCGTTCGGACTCCATCCAAAACCACAATTCCAGCTTATTGGCCGGAACATTGGCGAAATAGGTCGTCATGTCCTGGTTGGTGAAGGCGTTCAAGCTCGAGGCGCCCATCGCCGTGTAGATCTTGTCGTACTCGTCCTTGACGATGAACTCGTGTTGCTCGTCTTGGAGAGCCTTCATTTGGGTGAAGAGCTTCTCAAGGCGGGGAGTACGATTTTCAGGAAGATAGATCGAGCCTTGAACTTTACCCCTCCTCTTTGCGCCGCGGAGTTTGGTGTACTCGGCCTCCATCTCGAGGCGAACCGCATCGAGGCGACTCATGATCTCCAATTCCTTCATCCCATCGGTCGTGCCGATGGTGCTGGTTCCCTTGAACATCATGTGTTCGAAGAGATGGGCGATTCCGGTGACGCCGGCCTGCTCATTGGCCGATCCGACATGGGCGACCCATCCGCCGACGACGGAGGGGTTGTCGTGGCGTTCCACCAGCAGAAGGCGCATGCCGTTGTCCAGAACGTGTTCATTGACGGGCACTTGAGTTCCGGTCGAGGCGCTGACCCCCACCGATGTCCCAAGCATGATCGCCGTGACAATAGCGATCCACAGATGTGGCTTTTTCATGAGATCCCCTTTCAATATCTTTCGAATGCAACGGAAACAGAGTTCCGGAGACTTATACGAAACGCCCCGAAAAAGTTCTCGGAGCGGATATCAGGATCAAAACAGCGTGTAAATGAATGGCGCTGCGGCGGACCCGGAGAGGACGATCAACAGTGTCACCAGGAGCAGGACCACGATGATCGGAGTCAGCCACCACTTTTTGTTGTTCTTCAAAAAATCCCAGAACTCGGCCAAAAAACCGATCTGAGCGCCTTCGGCTTCGCGTTCGAAATCACTCTTGCTCATCTCAGACCTCAATACTGCCGGAAATACTGTTTCGGATCTGGCTGCGGCGCTCGTTCGATCCAGTAGCTGGGCGAGTCCGGCTGAAATCGCCGCCGCATTGGATCATAACGAAAGAGCCGCATCATTATCCCGATTGGCGTCAACACCAGATAATATACGATCGCCAGGACGATATGCGAGACCACAAAGCCGATGGGAAAGGCGGCGTAAGACATGCCGATGAAGACCATCTTCATGAAGATCGGTACGAACCAGCCGATCACGGGCACGACCAGGGCGGCGACCCACAGGCCCTCCGCCAAGGTGTGATTGCCGAACTTGAACCAGGCGACCAGCCCAAAGAAAAACAGGAAGCCCAGCCAGATGAATCCGAACTGCCGCAATTCGCGACGGGTGGGGTCGGTGTTGACGGTTATCAGAGCCACAAAACCTCCCACAAACGGTGGTGATTGAGAGCCGGAACAGATTTAACACAGAGACACAGAGAGCACAGAGGGGCACAGAGGGCAGTCGGAGGACGACAGCTCATAGTCAGTCCAACGCGAACTGCGAGAGGTACTGCTCCCGCTCTTGGGTCTCGGCATCGGGTTGGTCGTTCTTCATCAAAACGAAGTCCTCCATCACCAAGGCGTCCATGTCGGTGTTCATGAAGCAGTGGTAGGCATCTTCGGGTGTGCAGACGATCGGTTCACCCCGCACGTTGAAAGAGGTGTTGATCAAGACCGGGCAATCGGTTCTCTCCTCGAATGCCTTCATAATTCCGTAGAGCCGACCGTGCCGCCCGGCATCGACTGTCTGGACTCTGGCCGAGAAATCGACGTGAGTGATGGCCGGCACCTCGGACCTGCGAGTGTTGAGCTTGGCAAGTCCCTCCTTGGAATCGTCGATCGGCAAGCGTTTCGCCGGCTGGACGGGGGCCACCAGGAGCATGTAGGGACTGTCTTCGTTGTCCCGCATTTCGAAATACTCGTGAACTCTCTCGCGCAGAACGATCGGGGCGAAGGGTCGGAAGCTCTCCCGAAACTTGATCTTGAGGTTCATGACCGTTTGCATCTTGGAACTGCGGGCGTCGCCGATGATGGAACGGCAGCCCAGAGCCCGTGGTCCGAACTCCATTCGGCCCTGCATCAGGCCGACGACATTTTCGGCGTCGATCAATTCGGCCACATGGTCACAGAGGGCTTCCCCGTCGTCATAGTGCCGGTAGACCGCGCCCATTCGGTCGAGGAAGGACCGAATCGCGTCGTCGTCGAACTTGGGTCCAAGCAGGGAGCCCTTCTGAGAATCGGGCGACACGACCGTCCTCGGCCTGTCCAACAACTGGTGCCAGATGAAGAGCGCGGTTCCCAGGGCGCCTCCCGCATCACCCGCGGCGGGCTGGATCCAAACGTTTTCGAACGGGCCCTCGCGCAGGATTCGTCCATTGCCGACACAGTTGAGAGCGACTCCACCGGCAAGACAGAGGTTCTTCAGTCCGGTTTTGTGGTGGACATGGCGGGCAACCCGGAGCATCACCTCTTCCGCAACCGCCTGCACCGAAGCCGCCAGGTCCATTTCACGCTGCCCAAGATCCGTTTCCGGGGCGCGGGGCGGGCCTCCGAAGAGGTCGTCGAAGGCGGGCGACGTCATCGTCAGGCCCTGGCAGTAATTAAAATACCTCATGTCCAGTCGAAAGGAACCGTCATTCTTGAGGTCCATCAGTTTCTCGAGCATCAGATCGGCGTATCGAGGTTCGCCGTAGGGTGCCAGACCCATCAATTTGTACTCGCCCGAATTGACCTTGAATCCACAGAAATAGGTCAGTGCCGAGTACAAGAGCCCCAGGGAGTGGGGGAATCGTAGTTCGTGGCTCAGCTCGACATGGTTGCCTCGTCCGCTGCCGTAGCTCATCGTGGCCCACTCGCCGACGCCGTCGAAGGTGATGACGGCCGCCTCCTCGAACGGCGACGGAAAAAATGCCGAAGCGGCGTGACTCTCGTGGTGCTCGCAGAACACGATTTTCTTTGTGTAGTCGCCGCTGAGGCCGTGTCGAATCTCTCGAGGCAGGTGGAGCTTCTGGCGCATCCACAGGGGCATGGCCTTGAGGAAAGAACGGAAGCCGACCGGGGCGAATGCCAAATAGGTCTCCAGCAGGCGTTCGAACTTCATGAAAGGCTTGTCATAAAATCCGACGAAGTCCAACTGCGCCGGAGTCAGGCCCGCCTCGGCGAGGCAGAAGTCGATGGCATGCTGGGGGAAGCCATGGTCGTGCTTGACCCGAGTGAACCGTTCTTCCTGCGCCGCCGCAACGATCTCACCGTCGATGACCAGAGCCGCCGCCGAGTCATGGTAAAAGGCCGAAATACCGAGAATCGCCGTCATGGTTCGGGATGATAGCGCAACCGCCGGGTGAAGTGCTCGCAGAACTCACCGGAACAGCCACAAAAAGGACCGAAAAGGAAGACAGTTCTCTCGCAAAGAGCGCAGAGGACACAGAGGAACACGGAGAGCACAGAGGACACAGTTTTTAACGCTAAGGGGCTAAGCCGCGAAGATCACGAGCCCTTGGGGATGCCGATCGAGCCCTATTTCAACCCCGGCCTTCTGGGCAATCCGTTGGACGGATTGCATGTGGCCCTTCAGGCCGGAGTGATGGTCGAGGTCGCGGGTCCTCGACAATACGAAGCAAGCCCCTCCATCGGGACGTGGTCTCGATCTTTTGCCGCGGATCGTTTCGTTTAGGCGGGAGCAAAAGGTCGAACCTGGCAATCCTCGGGCCGGTCGCTCAAAAACAGTCCTCCCGGCAGGCGGGTAGGCTGTCGCTCGCCTTGTCTGCGGAGCCGGGTGTCCGTTTGTATCACTCTGCTTTTCCGGGCCCGCAGACAATGCGACGCTGGTGCACCCGCCCGGTGCACCAGAGGGCCGGTGTTCCGAACGAGGCCACTTTCGGGAAGGCGATCAAAATCAGATGTAACGCAACGCGGATGAAAAAACCAAAGTAGAATTAACCTCGCGAAACAGAATCAGAAAACGAAACCCAGGGTGGCGTACCACGAGCGAGGCATTCGCGGCCCGTAGACATAGCCCGAGTCCCTTTCGGCGCCCTGATCGAGGTCTTCCTGATATTCGTTGCTCAGGTTGCGTCCGCCGACGGCCAATCTCAAGCGGGTAGTCGGTTCCGCGAGCAGGGGGAATTCAATCGCCGCCCTGGCATCAAGCGTCAGGAAATCGGGGGTTGTCTCCAGCCGATCCTCATCAATCCACCCAGCGTAATGTGGAGCCACCATCTCACCCGTGTATCGCAAGCCCAACCAAAGCTCCAGGTCGTCCAAGGGCCGGAAAAGTACGCTCGCCAGACCGTAGTTGTCCGGGGTTCGGAAGAATTTCCTGCTGCCGAAGTCCGGATCAGCTTCGTCCATTTCCGACCGTTTGCTGACCCACCCAAGCTGAAACCGGAGGTCGTCGCTCTTGGCCCAACCGAGATTTAGCTCCCAGCCCTCGACCTGGGCGCCACCGTGATTGACCCTGGTGAACTCCACCTCGTCGGTCGAGGCGTCGTCGTCCTCGATGACCAGAAAGAGATCTCTCAACTCGGTCCGAAACAGGGCCACCTCGACCAGTCCAACCCCCCCGGCCATCAGGGGCGTCCACTCGAGGCCCAGCACGCAGTTGAGCGACCTTTCCTCCTCAAGGCCCGGATCGTTACGGATGACCTGGCCTTCCCCGCCGACCTGAGTGATGTGGAGATCCTCGTCGAAGACCTGGGGACCACGGAAGCCTTGAGCAACCGAAGCCCGTACATTGACGAGCGGCGTCGGTGACCACATCAGAGCCGCCCTCGGCGACACGATCGAGCTGTCCAGCTCGGAGAAATCATCGATCCTGGCCCCGAAGACCAATTCCCAACCCTTGGCGAGCACCCAATCGTCCTGAAGGTAGATGCCCAAATTGGTGTAGGTGTCTTCGATCAACCTGTCGTAGGCCGGCTGCTGATCATCGAGTTCATCGGTGGAGTACTGAGCCCCCCAGGTCAGAGTGTGAGAGCCCAGACCTTGGTTGAATTGCGCATCGACGATCCACAGAGGGTTTTCGGTCGAGCCATAGGCGTTCGGGTCACCGCCCGATCCGTAGTAGGTCTCCCGAGAGGTATCGGCCCAG
>JAIOSJ010000135.1 GCA_021107705.1 Thermoanaerobaculales bacterium
CAAGAACGGCCGATGTATCGATGACCATCAGTCGAAGGTCCCGTCGTCTGTGTAGCCAAGGATCTCATCAGGACTTCGAGTGTCATGGTCTTTGAGGAGGGCGCAGCGGGTGGAAATTGCGAGAATCTCCTGCTCGAGGTTGGGCGCCGTCCGTCTGCCCTTGAGTCGTTCGAGGTGCATTTCGAGACTCTCTATGATCGCCTGGGTGAGCGTTCCTCCGGTCTGGGCAGCGACCTCCCGGGCCAATGTCTCGGCCTTTTCGTTCTTGATGCTCAGTGCCATGGCGTGCTCCTCTGTATAGATTCTACCATACAAGGCCGAAGATAGAATCTGACCTCCATAAGAAAAGGGGGCACTGATTTTCTGTCACCGTGTCGAGCGCCTATTGTCGCTGCCCACTGACGCGGTCCCTACACCCTCCTAGAGACCCGGCCGAAAACCCCTCGCGAAGCGAAAATTGGGAGGAGGTGCGAGATGTGCTTCCGGAAGGCCGCAGGCGTAGTCGTTCTACTTCAACGACTTACGGAAACACAGATAGGGACCCGCTCTGGGTCGCCGGCCCCAGAGTGGGCGTCGCCTCATTCGCGATTTGCAGCCGTGAGGGGGTTTCCGGCCGGGCCTCTAGTCCTGTGCCTTCTCGTTTCCCGGCACAGGCAAGCCTGCTCGACGAAGCTCGTCATCGATGACCTTGACGAAGTTCTCCAGTGGCTGAGCGCCCGTGAGAATGCGTCCGTTGATGACGAATCCGGGGGTTCCGGTGATGCCGAAACTCGCTGCCTCTTTCAAATCCGCGTCAACGATACCTCGATGGGTTCCCGCCGAGACACAGGCTTCCAGGGCTTTCACGTCCAGACCGAGGACCTCGGCCTGGGCGTACACGGTCTCCGGTTTGATATCACGGGAGTTGGCAAAGAGCCACTCGTGCAGGAGCCAGAAGCCGTCTTGATCACCGGCGCACAGGGCGGCCTCAGCGGCGAATCGAGCCTGGCTGTGCATCGCAAGCGGCAAGTTCTTGAACAGGGTGGTGATGTTGTCGCCGTAACGTTCACGAAGTTCGATCAAGGTCGGCTGTACTCGACCACAGTAGGGGCACTGAAAATCCGTGTACTCGACTAGGACGACGGGGGCATCGACCGACCCGTGACCGGTGGTGTTTTCGTCGATGACCGGCTTCACGCGCGGCGGGTCGAGGTAAATCTCGACCGAAGCCTCGGCGATCAGGCGACTCCGCAAACCGGCTTCCGCCTTAGCCCCTGCCGTGTTTCTGAGATAATCGACAACCTGCTTACGAGCCTGGTCCTCATCCGGTGGGAGACGCGACCGAAACTGGGCCATGACCTTTTGAATCTCTTCTTCGGTGGGTTCTGCGATCAGTGACTGGAGATTCTCTTGAAGCCATTGATCTTTGGAAATGCCTGCCTTGTCGGCCGACTCCTGGACCAATAGTTCAAAGATATGACCTTCAAGGGTCTTGGCCTTGAGGTCAAAGATCTGCTGCCGGAGGGGGGTGAGTTTGGGACCAACGATGCCCTCCAACTCTTGGGCGGAGATCTCACGATCGCCCACTCGGGCGACAATTTCCGCGGCGCTGTCGCCGGCGCCGGTTTCGGGGATTGGCGAAGCGGCACATGCCATCGATGCGACCACAATTAACGAGCAAACCAGGAACCAGGAACTGACACGAAACAAAGGACACCTCCACTTTGGTCCGGACACTATGGCTTTTCTGAATTCTGAGGTCAACCCGAACGGCCAAAAAATAGTAGACTGTCTGCCCTTGGAGGAACAGATGAACGTCAAGTTGAATTCCAATCACCGCCAGACCCTAATGGACCGCTTTCTCAGATACGTGAAGATCGACACCCAGTCGAATGAGGATTCGGAGACAAGTCCTTCGACCGAGAAACAGAAGGACCTTTCCCGCCTCCTCGCCCAAGAGCTGAGGGACCTGGGCTGTAACGATGCTGAAATGAACGAGTGGGGATACGTGACGGCGACCCTTCCGGCCAATCTGTCCGAGGATCACCCTGCGGCGGGCAAGGTTCCGACAATCGGTCTTCTGGCCCACGTCGATACCTATTTCAGCACTTCCGGGAAAGACGTGAAGCCCCAGATCATCGAAAACTACACCGGGACCGACATCCAGATTTCCGCCGAGCAGACCCTCACGGTCTCAGATAACCCCAATCTCGCGAAATGCATCGACCACACCCTGATCCACACCGACGGGACGACCCTTCTCGGAGCGGATGACAAGGCCGGCATCGCCGAGATCATGACTCTGATCGCTTGGTTGAAAGAGAACCCGGACTTTGTTCACGGTCCGCTTCGCATCGGTTTTACGACTGATGAGGAGATCGGGAGGGGAACCGAGAATTTCGACGTAGAAGACTTTGCAGCCGATTATGCCTACACCCTGGACGGATCCGAGCTCGGGGAAATCGAAGACGAGACCTTCTGCGCCGACTCCGCAACCGTCACGATCAGCGGCCATGATGTCCATCCGGGCTATGCAAAGGACAAGTTGGTCAACTCCCTTCGGGTGGCAGCCGCCATCATCGAAAAAATCGACGAAAAATTTCTCCCGGAAACCACTGAGGACCGTGAGCCATACCTTCATCCCTACATCGCGTCCGGCGACGTCACCAAGACCGAAATCAAGGTCCTGGTCCGATCCTTCACGGTCAAAGACCTTGAAGAACGGGAGGCCCATCTCGCCGAGGTCGTCAAAGAAGTCGGCCGACGTTTCCCAAAAGCCAAGATCGAAATAGATATCGAAGAGAGCTACCGCAATATGGGTTACAAGATCAAGGAGGATCCAAAGGTCCTGGACTACGCTATCGAGGGCATCAAACGAGCGGGCGTCGAACCGTTGCGTCAAGCCATTCGTGGCGGAACCGATGGCGCTCGGCTCTCTTACATGGGTCTGCTGACACCCAACATCTGGGCCGGCGGCCAGAACTTTCACTCCGTGCAGGAGTGGGTTTCACTCGAATGGATGGTCAAGGCCGTCGAAGCGACTGCTGAGATCCTGGGAGTGTGGGTGGAGCGGTCGTAAAGGAGTCGGCAGCTATCAGCTTTCAGCTTGGCCTCTTGTAAAAAGGCACGAAAAGGCACAAAAAAGAAGACCGTTTTGACCCTGTCTTTGTGCCTTTTTGTGCCTTTTCGTGGCTATTCCTGGAGCTTTTCTACCGGCTTTCCGCTCCCGCTTTCCGATACACTTCTTCCAGGCGGGCGGCAACGCGAGCCGGGTCGAAGTTCTGCCGCAGCAATTTTCGCCCTTCGGCAACCAACGTCTCGACCCTCTCCGGGTTTTCGTACAGCTCCACCATCGCCCGGGCAAAGCCCTCGGGTCCCGATGCCACCAACATGGCCTTACGGTCTCGACACTTGAGCTGGTCGGCCGCCTGCGGGGAACCGACCACAGGCAGACCTCGAGCCCATGCCTCCAGACATTTCATCGGCACCCCCGTAGGATGTCGAGATGGAATGGCGACCACCGCCCCTGTTGGAAACGCGGCCTCACTCTTTTCGGGCGCCGGGTGCCATTCGACGCCGCGACTTTGATCCACCGATTCGGTGATCCCGAAAACGTGCAACCGGGCTTCCGGAAGGACCTGATAAATCCGCGGCCAGGACCGGGCGACGAACCGCCACACCGCATCTCGATTTGGAAGCCATTTCCGACTGGCGAGGATCACGACTGCTGGATTTCCGGGGAGTTTCGTCGGGCTCGCCGCAAGCTCGGCCGGAAAAGGTGGAGCCACTGTTTCGATCAGGGCCTCAGGACCTGCCAGGCTCCTCATCTGAACGGCATCAAGATCCGTCAACGCGATCGTTGCTGCGACCCCACGTAAACACTTCGCTTCCCATCGCGCGAGCCGGGCGGCTTCTCGACGGAAAAACCAGCGCGTGAAAGGACTACGAAAACTCGCAGCGAAGGTCCACAGAGCGGTCTCCACATTCTGCGAACGCAAAACCACCGGTATGCCGTTGCCCCTCACCGCTGCGGTCCCCGAAACCGCCTGTAGTTGTTCGGCATGAATGACGTCGAATGTATGCCGCTTGACGAGTTCTTCGGTCAGCTTCTGAATAATTTGAAGCGAATGACGCACGATTGTGATGGGGGTTCCGGTTACTTCAGCATTTGCAATTGTCTCGAAACCGCTTCGGGTCCTCACCGGAATGAGATGGGCTGAGCATCGTGTCGAGAGATTCTCGAAAACCTTTTTCTGGTTGAGGTATCGCGCATCGACCGGCGCCACCAAGGTGAGATCGTGACCCGCCTCTCGAAGTGCATCGATCGTGTTGAGAAGGACGAGACGACCACCGTCGATCGGCGGCCACGGCGTCTTGGTGGCAATCAATAGAATCCGCATATGGTGCGTATTGTACATTGGGATGCCGACGACATTCCGAACCATTCACAGGTACTGAGTATTGAGTTTCAAACCGGGGTTAGAATAGACTCATGGGCGAAGTCCAAATCACCACACAACCGGCCACGACATCGGCCGAATTCCTGAGAATTGGGGTCATTTTTGCCGTTCTCGTGGCGATCGTGTCCGTTCCGGCGCTCTTGTGGGTGTATCACGAACGGAACCGGCCCGTCCTCGCCGAGGTCAGGGTCGTGGCGGCGACCGACTCGGATCCGGTCTTTCGTCAGGGACCCCGAATCGTGGAGGCGGGTGAGACAGTCCAGGCAGCGGTGGCCCTGCGACTGGACTTTCCCGGGCGGGGCAGCAAATGGTACGCCCCGGTAGAACGCCTCGTTCTGGACGGCGAGAGTGTGCCCCACGTCAACACTGGGGAATGGCCGGAAGAGGACCGCAAGGCGAGGGTTTTCTGGTTCACTTTGGAGGGGCCGTTTCTCGGAGGGTCGTTGGCATCAGGGGATCTCGGTCAAAAACTGGCCTACCGGTCTTTTCTGGCGCCCGAACTCGGTCATGCTTGGCTGGCCGACGGAGAGCCCGAGACCCACGCCGATGATGGCGTTAATCTGGGGTTGAATCTGGTTTCGCCCGCTGCCGGGACTTATCGAATCTACACCCGTGTTCATGTGACCGAGGAAAAGGGAGGAACCCAAGCGCTTTTCGCAGCCACCTCGCTGGGCGCCCAACACCTCATGGACGAGCAGATGGTGCGAATCAGCCGCCGCCTTGACCCGGAATTGGGTCTTCATCCGGCCGCCGGGGAGCTTTTTCGTCTACCGGGGTTTGAGCCTTCACAGGACGACCCGCCCGACATGGATCTCCTGTGCCGGCAACGGCTCGCCACCTCCTCCCGGACGTTTGCCGCTACCGCAACCTCAGGAGTGCCTCATTTCGACGAGACGACTCTTCGGAGTCTCCGATCCTTCCTCTGGACTGAGCAAGGTCTCGAGGCCCCGTCCGGTTCGCTGCGATGGAATTCCGACATCCAAAAGTCGGATCTCCTGCGCCGCGGCGACCATTGGTTGGTTCTTCTTTCCGATGACGGCGACGGAGTCCTCGGTCCCGGTGACACCCTCGCCCACTGCCGGCGCCGCCCAGCAGCAATTCTGTCTCTCGGGATGGCCCTCAGTCATTCAGCGGAAAGGGTCGAGGTGTTGAGACCCCAGTGAACACCGCGCCTCCCCTGCTTCATCTCTCCGGAATCTCCGTGGCCTTCCCAAATGGGGTTGGAGATCTCCAACGAGCTGTCGAAGGCGTAGACCTCAAGATTTCTCGAAGTGAGATCGTCGGGCTGATCGGCGCCTCGGGCAGCGGCAAGAGTCTCACGGCCCTCGCCGCTCTGGGCTTGACGCCACCCAAAGGAAGCCTGATCGGCGGCAAGGTGTTTCTCGATCAAGAGGACCTCGCCAAGCTGCCGGAGGCACGCCTGAACCGGATTCGAGGAGGCACGATTGCCCTCCTGTTCCAAGAGGCGGAGGCTGCTCTCAACCCGGTCATATCGATAGGCGCCCATTTCAAGGAAGTCATCCAAACCCACCGCTCTGACGCTTCCAAGAACTGGCGAGAAGATGCATGCAACCTGCTTGAGTCAGTCGGTCTGGAAGGCCCAAGGATCCTGAAGAGCTATGCCCACCAACTCTCGGGAGGACAACGTCAGCGAGTCCTCCTGGCGATGACCATGGCCGGCGAACCAGATCTCCTGGTTGCGGATGAGCCCACCTCATCGCTTGACGTGCTGACTCAGGCCCGAATCCTGAGGCTCCTGGAAGAGGAGTGCCGGAAGCGCGGCATGGCTCTTCTGTTGATTTCACACGACCTCGCGGTCGTGGCCGGAATCGCCGATCGAATCGTGGTGATGTTTGCCGGCCAGATCGTCGAAGAGGCTCCAACCGAAGACCTTTTCGAGAATCCCCTCCATCCCTACACAAGAATGCTTGTGGCAGTCGCCCGCAACGGCGCGTCGGAAAACGGTCCCACGGGTGGGCGCCCACCCTCAACTCCGGCGAAAGGCTGCCGCTATTCGCACCTCTGTCCCAAGGCAGAGGCGTCCTGTTTCGATTCTGCGCCCTCCCTCGCCGAGACCGATAAAGGACGCCGCGTGCGCTGCCCAGTCGTCGTAGCGGAGAGAAACCGATGACCACCGACCTGCTGAAAGCCGAGGGTCTGTCCAATGCCTATGTCGACCCGGCGGGAGGCCCGGACGTCAAAGCAATACAGGACATCTCCCTCACTGTTGAAGCGGGCAGGAATCTTGGTATTCTCGGCGCTTCAGGAGCGGGCAAGTCGACTCTGATGCGGATCCTCCTGGGTCTTGAGAGCCCCGATCAGGGCCGGGTCATTTTCGACGGGATCGACATTCATCAACCAGCCTCAAAGCGATCGACTCCCATTCGCGGCCGTATCCAGGTCGTTTTCCAGGACCCCAGAAACTCGCTCAACCCACACCTTTCTGTCGCTACGATCGTGGCGGAGCCCCTGCTCGCCCAACGCAGAACCGGTCGCCAACACCAGAAACAGCTTGTCCTGGAAATGCTCGATCTGGTAGGCATCAGGCCGGAGATGGCAGAACGCCGCCCGGACGCACTCTCAGGTGGTGAAAGACAGCGGGTAGCCATCGCCCGCGCTCTGATCACCCATCCGGATGTCGTGATCCTGGACGAACCCGTTTCGGCCCTCGACGCCCCGGTTCGTCTTCAGGTCCTCGATCTCCTAGGAGACCTGCAAGAACGCCTGAACCTGACCATCATCCTGGTTTCTCACGATGTACGCACCATCGCTGCACTCGCGGATTACGTAATGGTGCTCCTCAAGGGACGCTGCGTCGAAGAGGGCTCTGCGCGGGAACTTCTCGAACATCCTCGGCACCCCTACACGCGCGCCCTGCTTGCGGCGGTTCCGACGCTCAAAGCTAGAGGTCCGGACGGAATGAGCGACCGGCTCGACGGATGACCCGGGCGCCAACGGGCTGCCAAACCAGCCGCGTGCGCCAGGTAATGACGACCCCAATAATCGCCACCAAACCAACGGCCAGCCAGAGAGCGGCAACCTTGCCGACACCTGCAGAGAACTCGAGTCGGCTGAGATCATGGGACAACCACCACCCGAGACCTGACCAGGTCGCCAGATGCACACACAGGGCCATGAGATCGACCGCAACAAAACGTTTCAACGGGATCGCCACCACTCCACAGCCGATGAGCCAAGCGCCGCGGCCCATGGGCAGAACCCGCGCCGGAATCAGCCCGAGCAGAGCCCTTGGAGAACCCCCCAAACGGGAGGTCACCACAGCCAGACGACTGGCAATCTTTGGGAAACGAGCGACCCGCGGCTGAAGCCAACAACCAATGGAATAGGTCGTCAGATCGGTGACAAAATGGCTCAGAAACACTGCCGCGAGCAAGAGCATCCCGCCGCCAAGGCTTCCTGACCGTGCCGCCAAAACACCGATCGAGACCATGAAAACCTCTTCAGGAATCCAGTGGCCGACAATCCTGATCACCGGCGGGAGCGCCAGGGCCAACAGAATCGCGTGGGGTTCCAGCTGAAGCAGAAGATCGGGCAGACTCTCAAACACGCCGCACAGTATACACCGAGCGCGAAGCTTTTGGTTTAGACCTTCTTCATGTATTTACGTTCTTCGAGATAGGCCACCACCCTGGCTGCGCTGTCTTCGACCGGCTCTTCACCGGTGTTCAAGATCAGCTCGGCGTTCACCGGCGATTCGTAAGGAGCGGAGATGCCGGTGAACTCGGGGATGATGCCGGCACGGGCCTTCTTGTAGAGTCCTTTCGG
The DNA here is from genome assembly GCA_021107705.1 of Thermoanaerobaculales bacterium. Lineage (GTDB taxonomy): Bacteria > Acidobacteriota > Thermoanaerobaculia > Thermoanaerobaculales > Sulfomarinibacteraceae > JAIOSJ01. The sequence continues at coordinate 8,226 of JAIOSJ010000135.1, forward strand.
GTCACGCTCCTCACACACCGAAAGGGGAGCATCGACGAAGATTTCCACAAAGTCGCCCTCTTCCTGGATCTTCCGGTTGCGATCGCGGTCGTCGCGATAGGGAGAGATGAAAGCCGTCAGGTTGATAATGCCGGCCTGAGTGAAGAGTTTCGCAACCTCGCCGATGCGGCGAATATTCTCGTTTCGATCTTCAGGGGAAAAACCGAGATCACTATTCAGACCGTGACGCACATTGTCCCCATCCAGGATTGTGCAGGCCACACCTCGCTCGGTGAGGACCTGATCCACGCAGAGAGCAACCGCACTCTTTCCGGAGCCGGACAGGCCGGTGAACCATACGGTCACACCCTTGTGACCGAGCATTTTCTCGCGTTCTTCACGGGTGACCGCGGGGATGACTTTGGTGATGTTCTGACTCTTTGGTTCTTGGGACATTTGTGGGCCTCCTAGCCGACTCCGCCGGAAGTCGGCGGGCATTGGCCGGGGAGTATACCGAATATTCGCAGGATTGCACCTAAGGCAGATGCCCCACGTATCCCTTCCGAACGGAGACCTCGTGGCCGTCGACCGTTACTTCTACCGAACGCCAGCGGCGCTGACCAAGACCCGATGTCTTGAACGTCAAGATAAAGCGGGTGGAAAGCTCCTCGAGCAGATCAAGCGTCACCTCGGGCATCTGAGCCAGACGAGGAATCCGACGGTAGTAACCGCCCGATGCCTCCCCTATGAGGGCCAGAATTTCCTCGTAAGAGGGCCCCTCGGCGCCCGCTTTCCGGGGAGGAGGCTCAACCCCGAGCACGTAAATCGGGGTCTGGAGTCCCTCGGCCAGACGAGCGGCCTCAGCAGGATCGATTTTCGAGGCGTTATCGACCCCGTCGGTCAGGAGAATCGCCGCTCGGCGGGGGTGCCGCGCTCGTTCCATGACATCGGGGACACGCAGAATCATGTCGTACAGGGCCGTCGTGCTCCACGGCTTGATTGTTTCCAACACCCTCGGCAGGAGATACCAACTCATGCCGAACGGAAACCGCTCCAAGACCCTCTCATCCCCAAAAGTCCACAGGGCCAATTGATCCTCTGCTCGGCGCTCTCGAAGAAAGGCCCGAACCAGGCTCTGACAGGCCGCCATCTTTCGCCCACCCATCGACCCGGAGGTATCCAAGACAAATCCGAGCGAGAGCGGCAGATCCGCCTCGCGATGAAGGTCCCGGATCGGTACCGGTATTCCGTCGATCCGCAGATGGAAACGATCGGGGCTGACCTTGGAGACCACCCTCCCCTTGGAATCTCGCACCGTCACCGGCAGCACAACCGCTTCGACATCGAGACTTCCGCCATATTGGGCTGATGCGGTACTTGCCGTTACGCAGGCGACACAGCCGAGAATCAGGATACTGAGAATGTTCTTCACTGAGACCTGTCCGCCTCATTCACACCAAGCCCCACATCCACCGATTGCCCGCATGCACTTCTGTAGCGATCGGCGATCGACACGACGGCGCCCGTACTTTCGTCCAGGTCGATGCGGTGAACCCGATGCATGGGAATGAAAAATGTCGAGGGACCGAGGAGACGTTCCTTGTCCTTCGCCTCCTGGCTCAGCCAGTCTTCCACCGATCCGAGGTCCATTCCACGAACACCGACACCAATCTGGTCGAGTCGCAGAAGGACACCCCACACCTTCTCCCTGGGTTCCCGACAATGCACGACGACAACATCCCCAGCATCGATATTGATCATGGGCTCAGTCTATCCGACCGTCAGGGAACTGCGGGCTGGGACAATTCCAGGAGCACCCCTCCAGTGGACTTTGGATGAACGAAGCACACTCGACAACCATGGGCGCCAACCTGAGGTTCATCCGAAAGCAGGCGAAAACCGGCGCCCGCGAGATGTGCCATCACCGCCTCGATGTCATCGACACGGACACAGAGATGATGCAGTCCCGGACCTCGTTTCTCGAGGTGCTTCGCAATCGGAGAATCGGCACTGGTGGGTTCGAGAAGTTCCAGCCGAGTGTCTCCAATCTGGAGAAAAGCCACCTTGACCCGCTGCTCGGAGACCTCCTCCGTACCGCCGACGGCGAGACCCAACGCTTCGTAAAACGCGGCGCCTTCGGCGAGAGACTGCACCGCAATTCCAATGTGGTCCAACTTCAAATCAGCCATGCTAAGACTCCTTGTGCGTCCCATTTGACGCCACGCGCCGCAGAAGCTCCCGCGCGATGACCAGACGTTGGACCTCCGAGGTTCCTTCCCCGATGGTACAGAGTTTGGAGTCGCGCCACGCCCGCTCGACCGGGTAATCCTTGGTGTAGCCATAGCCTCCGTGGATCTGAATCGCCTCCTCGGCTGTGCGCACCGCCGTCTCAGAGGCGTGGACCTTGGCCATTGCCGATTCGAGCGTGCAGTCCTTGCCCAGATCCTTCAACGCCGCCGCGCGCATGGTCAGCAGCCGAGCGGCATCCACCTGGGTCCCCATATCGGCAAGTTTGTGACTGATCGCCTGGAACGACGAGATCTTCCTCCCGAACTGTTCCCGCACGGTCGAGTACTCGAGACTTGCATCCAGCGCACCGCGGGCGATTCCAAGCGAAAGAGCGGCGATCGAAATTCGGCCGCCGTCGAGGATCTTCATCGCCTGCACGAAACCGTCGCCCTGGTCGCCCAAAAGATAACCTGCTGGGACACGACAGTCCTCAAGTACCAATGACGAGGTGTCGGAGCACCGCATACCGAGTTTGTTCTCCTTCTTTCCCGGTTCGACGCCGGCCCTGTCAAAAGGAACGAAGAAGGCCGAAATCCCGTGGTGGCTTCCTTCACGCGATGTCCGAGCCACCACAACGCAACAATCGCCCGAAGTGGCGTGGGTGATGAAGGTCTTTGAGCCGTTGAGCACCCACTCATTGCCGTCAAGCACCGCGGTTGTCCTTGTGCCGCCGGCATCGGAACCGGCGCCGGGTTCAGTGAGTCCCCATGCTCCGATCCACTCCCCCGATGCCAGTTTCGGCAGGAACTCCATCTTGAGTTCCTCCGAACCGAACTGAAAGAGATGGTTTGTACACAGAGAATTATGGGCCGCCACGCCGAGGCCGACACCACCATCGACGGCGCTGATCTCCTCCAAGATCACCACATACTCGACATATCCCAGTCCGGCGCCACCGTACTCTTCAGGCATCACCACACCGAGCAATCCCAATTCGCCCAGCTTGCTAAAGAGCTCTCTCGGGAAGTATTGCCTCTCATCCCAGTCACCGGCGAAGGGCGCGATTTCATTCGACGCAAAATCCCGCACCATGTCACGAATTGAATGTTGATCCTGAGTCAGCTCGAAATCCATATCGCCTCCAGCCCCTCAACAAGGGCGCCCCATTGTAGCGAAGCTACCGCCACTGAGCGATGGTCACACCGGTGTAGTAGTGGCCGAGAATCGCTTCGAAGGTCTTGCCTGAGCGAGC
>JAIOSJ010000260.1 GCA_021107705.1 Thermoanaerobaculales bacterium
GGCCTTTGCTCGGGTTCTTGTTCCGCTGTATTTCTTGGCGGGCGCCGTGCTCAAGATCATTGACGCGAGTCCGACTCATTTGCCGACGGCTCTCATCAAATGGGCGGGTGCGGCCGGCATTGATCTCGTCTACCTTTTGCGGTTGGCAATCGCAGGTGAGCTTGCGGTCGTCGGAGTGATGATCCTTGTTCCTCGTTTGGCGCGCCCGGTCGGGCTGTGTCTCCTCGGTGTTTTCCTGCCGGTTCTCATCGGCGATCTGATGCTTGGGGCATCGAGTTGCGGCTGCTTCGGCGCGGTGGAGGTCTCTCCCTGGGCTACCCTGGTCGTTGATGTCGGCCTGTTCCTCGGGTTGTTCTTCTTCGGACGTCGGAATCCCGCTTTGGCGTGGACGTCAACCCTGCCGACGATACCGACCGTTGTGGCCGGGTTTTGGGTTGTGACGAGCTTTATGGTCGGTTTTACGGTCAACGGCGGCTCCACGCCGCATGCTCCTTCTATGAATGGAGCTTCCGTCAACGGGGGGGTGGCTGAGCTGCCGGCTGAGGGATTCTATTTTCCGGACTATGGTTCATGGATTGGATCCTCGTGGGAAGATGTGCCGTTGTCGGTCTGGGTGCAAGATCCTCCGCCCGACCTGAATTCGGGTCTCCGGTATGTGATGTTCTATCGCAAGGATTGTGAACACTGTCATGAACTCATGGAGGCGTGGTTTGCCGACTTCTTGCCCGCCCCGACTCTGGCGGTTGCAATTCCCGAGAGAGGTGGATTCCCGACCGAGAATCTTATGTCCTTCCGATGTGATGACTGCCAATTTTCCGAGTTGCCTTCGGGTATCGATTGGTTCATGCAAACGCCGGTATTGGTTCGACTGCGTGACGGATATGTGGAGTGTGCCGCCGAGGTTCAGGCAACTGATCCTCAGTGTATTGAGTTTTGAGAAAATTCTATCTTATTGACTTCGACGGGTGTGCTATATTCGTGTCGCTTCTCACGGCGCAGGGCCGTGAAAAAATCAGGAGCGAGATTTCAGGAGGTGGATGATGAAAAAGATGATGTCTCCGGCATTAGTGGTCCTGCTGGTAGCAGGGCTGACTCTCACAGGCTGTGCCACAAAGAAATTCGTCGAGGAGCAGGTAACTGCTGCCGAAGAACGTGGTGATGCCAAGATCGGTGAAGTGCAGAATTCGGTCGAAGGCAACCAGAAAGCCATCGGCGACCTCGAAAAGACGGATGCCAAGTTCGCAAAGGAACTTGCCGCTCTCTCGGCCACGGCCAAAGATGCACTGCAGCGTGCTGACGAGGCAGGCAAACTCGCCAAGGGAAAATTCCTCTACGAGGTCACCCTCACCGACAACGACGTGAAATTCGGTTTCAACAAATACAACCTTTCGGATGAGGCCAAGGCTGCCCTCGACGTCTTTGCCGGCAACGTCAAGAAGGCCAACCACAACGCATACGTCGAAGTTCAGGGCCATACCGACAGCATCGGTTCGGAGAAGGTTAACCTCGAACTTGGTTACAAGCGTGCCGAGAAAGTCATGCGTTACCTCAATATGGAGCATGGTTTCCCGCTGCACCGCATGAACGTTATCTCTTATGGTGAGTTCAACCCCATCGTAGAGAACGACAGCAGAGAAGCCCGCGCCCAGAATCGTCGCGTAACTCTGATTGTGATGGAATAATCAGTCGAATACAGCTGAATCAAAAGCCCGGGCTTCGGCCCGGGCTTTTTTTATGGAGGGAAGAGAGATGCAAGAAACCCAGCTCAAGGAGTCGAAACTCCTGCCATCCAACGCGTACCGCAAACTGAACCCCGGTGAGGTCTATGAACCGGTGGTTCACGCCACCGATCTTCGGGCTGAGGTGACACCTTGGTCCATTGGCCTCGGAGTGATTATGGTGGTGGTCTTCACGGCAGCTTGCTCCTACATGGCTCTGCGGGCCGGCAACGCGATCGAGGCATCGATACCTATTGCCATCCTCGCGATTTTCTTCGGCAAAATGCGCAAGACGAAAAGCACGATTCTTGAGAATGTCATGGTGCAAAGTGTCGGCCAGGCAGCCGGTGTGGTGGCCGCAGGAGCGACATTTGTCATTCCGGCGCTTTACATCAACCAGTTGGATGTGTCGTGGTGGCAGATTTTTCTCGCGTGCCTGATCGGTGGGTCACTCGGAACGGTCCTCATCATTCCGCTGAGAAAATACTTCGTGAAGGATCTTCATGGTGAACTGCCTTTTCCGGAAGCGACGGCCATCAACAACATTCTTGTCACCGGTGAGAGTTCAAGCGGCGGAGCAGGAAAGATACTCCTCATGGCCTTCGCGATCGGTGCGCTCTTCGATTTCTCAATCGAGGCTCTCCATTTGTGGAACTCCAACCTGTCGAGCGTTGAGATTCTCGGGGTCGGTGGAAATATTCGTATCGATATCGGGTTGTCCGCCATCGCCGCACTGTTCGGCCTTGGGTACATCATCGGCATTCGTTACGCCTCGATCATCGCTTCCGGTTCGGTGCTGGCCGTGCTCGTGATGGTGCCGATGGTCTTCGTCTTCGGCAAGGAGATCGGGGATTTTTCCTTCGCCGGTACGACCTTTGACATTGCGACGATGAGTTCGAGCCAGATTTTCGGCGCCTTCATCAAGCCGATCGGAATCGGAGCGATCGCCGTATCCGGTCTCATCGGGATCTTGCGGATGTGGAAGATCGTTGTGGGTTCCATCACTCTCGGTTTCAAGGCATTTACCGGTAAAGGTGACGGCGTCGATGATGTGGAGCGCACCCAGCTCGACATGTCGCCCAAGAACGTGTTGCTCATTGAAGTGGGATGTACCCTGGCCATGGGGCTGCTCTTCTTTGCGGTGGCGGCTATGGCGCCCGGCGAAGGTGGCGCAGCTGCTTTCGGCCTCGCCGCAAGCCTCAAGTTCGGTCTTGTCGGGATGGTCGTCGGGTTCTTTCTGTCATTTCTCTTCACGCCGGTTGCGGCCCAGGCGATCGCCATCGTCGGCGTCAATCCCGTGTCGGGCATGACCCTCATCACTGTGGTGATGGCCATTGGCTGCATGATCATGGTTGGCCTCAAGGGTTCGGCGGGTATGATCATCGCTCTGATCATCGGAACGGCCGTATGTACGGCTCTTTCCACTTCAGGTGCGCTCATAACGGACTTTAAGATCGGATACTGGCTGGGTTCCACGCCGCGTGCGCAGCAGCGTTGGAAATTCCTGGGCATGGTTGTCGCGGCGTTGGTCGTGGCGCTGGTGATTCCATTGATGGACCAGGCCTACCACTTCGTCGTCGAAGATCCTTCGACGGGGTTGATGGTATCCAACGAGCAGGCCCTTCCGGCGCCCCAAGCGAACATGCTGGCAGCGGTCAGCCGGGGTCTGATGGAGGATCCGGCCAACCAGCCGTGGCTGCTCTACGGGCTTGGGGGCGTTGTGGCTCTCATGCTCCTTATGTCCGGCGTACCGATGCTCGCCTTTGCTCTTGGTATGTATCTCCCCATTGGAATCAATTCGGCCGTGCTGGCAGGTGCGGTCGTGGCATGGATTATCTCCAAGAC
>JAIOSJ010000116.1 GCA_021107705.1 Thermoanaerobaculales bacterium
GGATGTGCTCCAAGGTGATGGGTAATTACATTGAAATTCGGGTGGCGTCCACCCGAATTTCAACTCAGATCACGCGCCACCACGGAACAGCCAGCACGTCCGGCGCCAGCCACTTGAGAGAATCTCCGGTGTGCAGAACGATTCCTGCCCTGGCCTTATCGCCATACTCGTTTCGAAAGGTGCGCACATGCCTGGCGTCGCCCAGCCGTGGATGTGCCGAAGCCTTGACTTCGATGGGTAAAAGACGTCCAGCGGCCTCGATGACGATATCGACCTCCTCACCAATGGTGGTACGCCAATAGAACAGCTCCGCCCGCTCGACCCGAGCATCGCGCCAGGCGAGCAAATCATGTAGCACAAGGTTCTCGAGATGGGCGCCACCTGGTTCTGCCCCCTGGGTAAGGTGGAGCGCCACTCCTGTGTCGCCCCAGAAGAGCTTCGGCGACTTAATCAGTCTTTTGGTTCGGTTCACCGCATAGGCCGGAAGCCGTACCAGCAGATGGGAGGTCTCCAGCAGGTTGAGATAGCGGTGAACGGTCGGCTGGGGGAGGCCGACGTCACGCCCCAGCTCTGTCTGATTGACCAGCTGACCAAGCCTGAAGCAGGCTGCCCGCATGACACGCCGAAAATCCGGAAGTGCCGCCACCGCGGAAAGCTCCTGCAGATCCCGCTCGAGATAGGTACGTACGTAGCCGTCGAACCAGATCGTCCGTTCGGCAGGCGTGCGCAAGTGAATGGCCGGCGTGGGGAACCCCCCGCGAAGGGCCAGTGCACGCCAATCCTCGGGTTCGTCGGGCTGAGCGGCAATGAGATCGAGCCAGTCCTCGTCGCGGGTTGCTAGAAGCTCATCCCAGATCCCGCAGCGCCCTTGTCCTTGTTGCTCCCGCCGCGTCATTGGCCACAGTGTGAGGTAGCTTGCCCGACCGGCCAGCGACTCGGAGACCTTGTGCATCAACAACAGGTTCGCGGATCCGGTAAGCAAGAAGCGACCGGGCCGACGATCCTTGTCGATCGCGCGTTTTACGGCGAGCAGAAATTCAGGCTCGCGCTGCACCTCGTCCAGGGTGACCGGACCGGGTCCGCCCACCAACATTTCGGGGTCGCGACGTGCCGCATCGATGACATCCAGGTCATCCAAAGAAAAGTATATTCTGCCGGTCGGTCCGAGTTTCTGCACCAACGTGCTCTTGCCTGTCTGGCGGGCGCCCGTCACCACCACCGCGGGCATGACGCGGAGACGATTGATGAGGCCGGGAGCGACGAGACGGTTGAGGGGTGCATCATTCATATCGTAAATGATAATCATTCACGCCATGAATAGTCAACCTCATCCGAGATTTGGTCGCAACTCTCCCCGGGTTGCCGCCAGCAACCCTGGCGCCGATCGCAGGAGCCCCCGTCCAACCGTCAGGAGGGCCAGGCAGGTGGACCAGTCCAGGTCAGAGTCCTCGGGCAGTTCCAGACCGGGTTCAATCCACAAAGCCGCCGTCGTCATCGGATCGAGCGTGGCACTGAACTGGGGGCCGGTGTAGTTCAAGTTCTCACCCCACGTCAGTGTGTGAGTTGTACCCCGGTGTCGGCTGAGGAGTTCGAGCTGTCCGTCGCGCCACCGCGGATGGAAGGCATTGTCCTCGAACGTCTCGAAGGCCTGCCGGTCCAGTACCAGGCGAGGTTTGTCCTCGTGGGGCCGGCCGGCGGTTGGGCAGAACTCGGTGCAGTTGCCGCAGGCATTGCACCAGTCGTTGATGACGGCGACCTGGTAGGGCTGGTCGATGGTTCGCTCGAAGGTCTCGGTACCGCTGATGGACTTCGGCCACGCGACGGTGAAGGGCTCGACTTCATAGGTCAGGAAGGCCCTATTGGGACAGGCCGTGACGCAGGTTGAGCACAGGATGTCGCAGTCCAGGCAGCGAGCGGCCTCCATCCGGGCTTCGGTCTCGTCAAAGGTGCGGGTGACTTCGGCGAAGCCCTCCCGTTCGCCGGGCGGCAGTTCCGGTGTCGGCACCCTTTTGAGTCGTTCGGCCCGTCGTTCCATCAGTCGGGCCAGTTCTCGCGCGTCGGGGGCGCGGTGTTTGTCGGTCTCATCGCCTGGCTTCCCTACGCCGAACTCGGCCAGAATGTTGCGGGCGATGCGACGCCCGTCGCCGGCTGCGGAGACGATCGACGACGGTCCGCGAACGACGTCGCCGCCCGCCCACAGGCATTCGACCGAGGTGCGGCCGGTCCTTTCGTCGATCTTGACCCAGCCGTTGGGAGTGATCTCGAGACCTTCGATTGCCAACGTTGCCGGGTCGGCATCTTGTCCGATGGCCACGATCAGCGAATCCAGTTCAACGGTGGAGAATTGGCCCTCGACGGCCTCCGGGCGGGGCCGTCCGTCAGCGCCCGGGGCGCCGGGGCGCATCACCTGGCAGCGAAGGGCCGTGAGACTTCCCGTTGACACCTCGATCTCATACGGCGCCAAGAGTTCTCGGAAAATGACGCCTTCTTCGCGGAGAGCTCGCATCTCTTCGGGGTGGGCTGGACTGTGAGCTGCCTGTCGCCGGTAGATCACCGAGACCTCTGCGCCGAGGCGAACCGCCGTGCGCGCACAGTCCATGGCGACATCGCCTGCGCCGATGATGCCGACCCGTTGGCCCAGGTTGGGCGCGTCGCCCCGGCGTGCACAGCGCAGGAATTCAAGACCGTCCCACACGCCTTCGGCCTCTTCGCCCTCCATTCCCAGAGCACGGCCGCGGGCGGCACCGGCGGCCAGGACCACGGCCCGAAAACCCTGGGCGTCGAGGTCGTCGAGGCCGAAATCCATGGGGAAGCGCCGGCCATGACGCATGTCGATGCCGGCTTCTCGGAGGGCCTGGAGGTCCAGTTGAACAGCCTCGTCGGCGGCGCGATAGACCGGGATGGTGGCGCTTACCATGCCCCCTGTCTCCTCGTCGGCCTCGAAGACGGTGACGGGCACGCCGGCTTTCCTCAATTCCCATGCCGCTCCCAAGCCGCACGGCCCGCCACCGATGACGGCGACTGGAGGCACGTCGCGGTGTGCGCACCTCTCGGCAGGTGCGTGAGCGTGTTCCATCGCAAATCTCTTGATATCGCGAATGGCCAGCGGTTCGTCGTAGTGGGTGCGCAGGCAGTCGGTCTCGCAGGGGTGGTGGCAGGTGCGGCCCAGGATCACCGGCAGGGGATTGTCTCTGCGGATGACATCGGCTGCCTGGGCGGCATTTCCGGCCGCCACCTGACGCAGATACTCGGGCACGTCCTGATCGATGCCGCAGGCAGAGATGCACGGGGCCTTGATGCAGTCGAAGAGACCGAGCGGGCGTGTCGATCTCTTGCCCAGACGGTGATAGGTCTCACGCCGGTAGGCCGGGTTTTCGAGGACCTCTGCGGCGTAGTTTTCCAGGTTGTGATGGGCCGCCGCGGTGACGTCGTCGCCTTCAAAGGCGGTGGACCGAGCGCGAGCCAGGGCGAAGAAGCCGAGGTCCGATGCCTCTTCCCGCTCCATCGCATCTCGGGTCGTGTCGGTGTATTGCCGGAGGCGGGGAATGCCGCCCGGTCGAAGGAGATCGGAACAGGTCGTGACCGGCGCCATGCCGGAGGCAAGCAGCTCGGGCGTGTTGAAGGCATCGGCGCCGCCGCAAAAAGAAATCGCCAGATCCGAACCACAGGATCGTTTGAACTCTGCCGCGATCTGCACCGTCAGGGGATGGAGGGGGCGACTGGAAAGGTACATGGTCTTTTCGCCCGCCGGGAAGGCATCGCCGTGGTGTTGTAGCGGCAAGGTGTTGGAGAGCTTGACGCCGAAGGTCACGCCCGCTCTTTGAGCATCTCCCTGCAGCTCGGCCACCAAATCAACGGCCTCGGCCAGCTTGAGATCCTCGGCGAAGGCCGCCTCATCGGGTTCGAGGTCGGTGAAACCCAGGTGGTCGTGTAGGACCGAGCGGACGAAGGCCGCTCCGAGGAGGGAGGGGTTGAGTTTGACCTTGGCGTGCAGACCGTACTCGTTCATCAGATGAGAGATCATGCGGCCGATTTCGCCGGAGGGACAGCCGTGCAGGGTCGAGAGTGTGACCCGTGAACTCAAGCGCGACGGCACCTCGAGGTTTCCGAACTCGGGCCGCAATCGAGTGAGGATCTCGAAGCGCTCCTCGAGCTTGGCGCCGGCATCGGCCACCAACGAGAAGTACCGCCGCATCGGCTCGGATGTTAGGCCCTCGAAGTCATAACCGACGCTGATGTCGAAGATGGTCTCCGGATCGGGACCAGGCCAGCCTAAACGAAGGTGGAGGGCGTGGATCAAGACCCAGGCGTCGAGGTATTGGTCGAACGAGGCCTCGGGCTCGAGTTCCTGCGACCACTCGACGTTGAGGCCCTCGTCCCGCATACGGATGCAGGGACGCACGACTTCAACACCTCGGAGTTGCACCGTCTTGAGTTCCAGGACGCGAGCCCCGCAAGCCCAAGAGGCGATGATGCCCGGGGCCAACTGGGTGTGGGGTCCGGCGGCGACGCCGAACGGCGTGGCGATCGTCGTGCCTTGCAGTTCGAGGCGAAATGGGTCATCAGTCCGAGGCTCGAAAAAGAGACCTCGGTCGATGTCGAAGATGGTGTTTCGCTTTTCGAGATCCGTGAAGATCCATTGGACAAGATCGGCGAAAGGGGTCGGCCTGAAAAGATCACTCATTGTGCGGTCGCTTTCCGGTTATGAGGTTTGAGCAGCAGATCATTTTCACCCATCGGCAGGGTGGTCTGCCACGAGCCGTCTCGCTGGTGAAGGGCCGAGGCCACCGCTCCGGCCGTGGGTACCAATCCGATCTCGCCGACGCCCTTGGAGCCGTAGCCCCCGACCTCGTCGGGCACTTCGATGATGATCGCCTCGACCGGAGGCATACGGTCTGCCGGGATGATGCCGAGGTCGCGCAGTCGCAGGCTCGTCGGATGCCCGCCTTCACAGGTGAAGTCCTCGGTCAGGGCCTGGCCCAGGCCCATGTGGACGCTCCCCTCGATTTGGCCGGCGCAGGCCAGGGGATTGATCGCCCGGCCGACGTCGTGGGCGGCGACGATGCGTTCGATGCGCCCCTCGTCGTCGAGGATGACGACCTGGGTGGCATAACCGAAGGTCAAATGGGTGATCGGGTTGTCCCCGGGTGTGCCGGGGGCGACGGTGAAGTCGCAGGTGTACTCGCCGTGGAACTCCCGGCCGGAGAGGTCCTGGAGGGTGGAGGTCTTCATGCTTTTGTTGAGCTTTTGCGCGGCTCGCTGGGCCGCGACGGTCGTAAGAGCGGTCGCCCGGGAGGCCGTCGTCATGCCGCACTCGACTTCGGTCAGACTGACGGTGCGGATGTCGATTACCGCGGGTTCGAGGCCGGTCTCGTGGCAGACGACCTGGCGGACAATCGTGTGAAGCCCCTGGCCCATCTCGGTGAATCCGATCAGGACCTCAAGCCGCCCTCCTTCGAGGATGCGCAGCAAGATCCGGCCGGTGTCCGTCATACCGTTGCCCATTCCGGTGTTTTTGATGCCGCAGGCGATGCCGGCTCGAGGCGCCTTTTTGTAGACCTCCCGGACGGCTTCGAGGGTGGCGCCGATGCCGCAGCTTGAGGTCATGATCTGGCCGGGAGCAAACCGGTCGCCGGCGTGCAGGATGTTGCGCTCGCGGATGTCGTAGCCGTCGGTGCCGACTCGCTCGGCCAGGCGGTCCAGCAGGCCTTCGATGGCGAACGAGGTCTGGTTGACGCCGAAGCCCCGCATTGCGCCGCAGGGTGGGTTGTTGGTGTAGACCGTCTTGCCCTCGACGTCGATATTGTCGACACGGTAGGGGCCGCAGGCGTGTCCCACCGAACGTTCGAGGACCTTGACCCCGACCGAGGCGTAGGCGCCGGTGTCGCCGACGATGTGGGCCCGGACGGCCGTTAGACGCCCATCCGCATCCGCTCCGACGGTGTAGTGCATTTTCAGAGGGTGGCGTTTGGGATGCATCAGGAGGCTCTGCTCGCGCGTGAGGTCGATGCGGACGGGGGCGCCGACAACCCAGGCCGCCAGGGCGGCGTGTCCCTGCACCAGGAGATCTTCCTTGCCCCCGAAGGCGCCGCCGTTGGTCACGAGCTCGACCTCGACCTTCTCTTCTTCCAGGCCGAGAATCGCTGCGATCTGACGGCGGTCTTCGTGCACGCCCTGCCCCTGGGACAAGACGCGAATGCCGCCTTCCGAGGGAAAAGCCAGGGCGCTTTCAGGTTCCAGGAAGGCGTGCTCGATACGTTGGGTCGTAAAAGTCTCCTCGATGACATGGGCCGAGTCGCCGAGGGCTGCGTCGATGTTGCCTCGGCTGAAGGCGCAGACGTCCAGCAGGTTGCCCCGTTCGTGTATGGAGGGTGCGCCGGGAGCGAGCGCCATTTCAGGTGAAACAATCGGGTCGAGCACCTCATAGTCCACTTCGACCTGCTGTGCGGCCGTTCGGGCGTGGTGTCGGGTGTCGGCGACGACAATGGCCAGCACATCGCCGACGCACCGGGTCGTTTCTCCCTCCGCGCCCAGGATGGGCCAATCTTTCTCGATCAATCCGACAATCCGCTCGCCGGGCACGTCGTCCGCGGTGACGACGCGGTTAACTCCGACCGCGTTCGAAGCAGCCGCGCAGTTGATGTTGCGGACGACGGCCCTCGGGTGCCGCGAAAGCACCAGGACGCCGTGGAGCATGCCCGGCACGGAGAGATCGGCGACGAAGTCCTTCCGGCCGAGCACCCGGTCAAGGCCCTTGTGGCGAGGTGCAGGGTGGCCGACGCCGTCGATGCGAACAGCTGCCGCCGCCTCGGGACTCCGGCTCAGCCCGAAGTCCTCACCAAAATGATTGGCCCGGCGAGGCAGGCCGGATTCAACCGCGGTCCCGTTCTTCCACGCTTCGCCCGCCGTGAGCACCGCATCGACAATCCGGTGGTAGCCGGTGCAGCGGCAGAGGTGGCCGCGCAGGGCCTTCTTGATCCTGTCGGGATCCGTGGCTTGGCCCCGATCCAACAGTGAGGAGGCTCGTACGGCAATGCCGGGCGTGCAGAAACCGCACTGGACCGCGCCTTCGCGAACAAATGCCTGGGCCAGTGTCTGCCGCATCCTTTCGGGCAGGCCCTCAAGCGTCGTGACGGTCTTGCCGTTGA
>JAIOSJ010000316.1 GCA_021107705.1 Thermoanaerobaculales bacterium
AATACGGAGCCCACAACTACCATCCCCTGGATGTTGTGATTACTCGCGCCGACGGCGCCTGGGTCTGGGATGTCGACGGCAAGAAATATATGGACTTCCTGGCGGCGTACTCGGCGGTCAACCAGGGCCACTGTCACCCCCGCCTGGTCAAGGTGATGGCGGAGCAGATGTGCCGGGTGGCCTTGACCTCCAGGGCCTTCCGGAACGATCAGCTGGGCCCCTTCTGTAAGGAGATCTGTGAGCTGACCGGCTTTGACCGGGTGTTGCCGATGAACACAGGCGCCGAGGCCGTGGAAACCGCGATCAAGGCCGCCCGCAAGTGGGGTTACACCGTCAAGGGCATCGCTAAGGATCAGGCGGAGATCCTGGTCTTTGCCGGCAATTTTCACGGACGCACGACGACGATCGTCGGTTTCTCCTCCGATGAGGAATATCGCTTCGGCTTCGGGCCCTTCGCTCCCGGCTTCAAGATCCTGCCCTACGGTGATATCGAGGCGGTCAAGGCAGCGATGAACCCCAACGTTTGCGCGGTGATGATCGAGCCGATCCAGGGCGAGGCCGGGATCGTCGCCCCGCCGGAGGGGTTCCTCAGGCAGCTGCGCGATCTGACGACCGAGAACAATTGCCTTCTGGTCTGTGACGAGATCCAGAGCGGTTTGGGTCGTACGGGCAAACTCTTTGCCTACGAACACGAGGACATTCGGCCGGACATCGTGATCATCGGCAAGGCCCTCTCAGGCGGTATGTACCCGGTGTCGGCGATCCTGGCCGATGACGAGGTGATGGGCGTTTTCAAGCCCGGGGAGCACGGATCGACTTATGGAGGCAACCCGGTGGGCGCGGCAGTTGCCAGAGAAGCGCTGAAGATCTTGATCGAGGAGAACCTCATCCAGCGTTCAGCCGAGTTGGGCGCCTATTTCATGAGCAAGATCCAGGCGATCGACTCGGACCACGTCAAACTGGTCCGCGGCAAGGGTCTGTGGATCGGCATCGTGCTCAAGGACTCAGCCGCCGGCGCGCGCCGTTTCTGCGAAGCCCTGCAAGAGGACGGCATGCTGTGCAAGGAGACCCACGAGAACGTCATCAGGGTCGCCCCGCCCCTGTCCGTCAGTCGTGAAGACATCGACTGGGCGGTGGAGCGCATCGAGAAGGTGCTGACGACGCTGTAGAGCTGTCAGCCAGCAGCTGTCAGCTGATCGCTTCCGGTTTCGTCGAGACGGACTCAGGTATGCTCAGGCCATGACGAAGGGCTCGCTCACCATGCGGCATCTTGCGGTCGCGGTTCTGGTTGTGGTGTTGGTGAATACGCAGCTCACGTGGTGGATCATCTTCGTCTTGCGGGAGAATCGCACCCGGCTCGGCTTCGAGCGCAAGGCGATAGAAACCGAGTGTTTGCTTGAGGTGGGTCGGATCGGGGATGAGCTGACCGCCGCACACCACGTCCTCGATTCTGCCCTTGCCGCAGATCCGGAACTCTCGAATCCACCCCTCCCGCCATTCACCGGTTGGCGATTTGAAGAGGGAGGCGGAAGTTGCGAAGAGTCGATACTCGAGGACGGAGCGGTGGTGTTCCGGGTTCCCAACCCGAAGGGCTGTGTCCACGCGACCATGTCTCTGGACTGGTCGCAGGAGCTGTTGGACCTGAACGAGGGCATGGCGATCACTGAGGGACAGGAAGGCGACCGGCGAGAAGCGAAACCGGCGACGCCGATGCCTCCGCCCTTCGCCGACTGGTCGATCAGCCCAACTGATGAAATCTGGGACGAGATCCTCGACGGCTACCGCAGCCGGATTCTGATGATGGTCTCTGAGGGATCCTTCTTCGCCGTCATGCTCTTTGTGTTGGTCGCGCTGCTTTGGCGAACCTTGAGGCGCGAGCTTGTTCTCGAACAACAGCACCGAAATTTCCTTTCGGCCATTACCCACGAGCTCAAGTCGCCGCTCGCTGCGATGAGGCTTTCACTGGAGACGATCCTGCGCGGTCGGGCAGATCCCTCCGCCAGTGCGCGCTTCTTGGAAAACGCGTTACAGGACACGGAGCGCTTGCAAAGCCTGGTTGAGAAGGTGCTGGAGGTGACTCGCTATTCCAGGCTCGGAGGCAGTTTAGATCTCCAAGAGACATGCGTCAGCGAAGTCGTGGAGGAAGCGCTGTATCGGTTCTCGAGGCGGACGACAGCCGCCGGCGCCGATCTTTCGGCCGAGATCGAGCCCGATATTTGGGCCGAGATCGACGACGAGGCATTGTCGATCGTAATTTCAAATCTGCTCGAAAATGCTCTCAAGTACGGCGGTACGATCCCTCGGGTGGACATCGGCCTCAAGCTGGGCGAGGGGAAGGCGATCTTGACGGTAACGGACAACGGTTATGGTATCGCGACGGATGACGTACCCATGGTTTTTGAAAGATTTTGGCGCAGCGGGGATGAAATGACGCGTACGACCGAAGGGACCGGACTCGGCCTGTATCTCGTGCGCCAGATCGTCAAATCTCACCACGGAACGGTATCGGTTTTCGACACGGGGCCCGAAGGCACGACCTTTCGGGTTATGCTTCCTGGAGCGAAGGTCATGGGGGAGGCAACATGAAGAAGCATATTTTGATCGTTGAAGACGAAGAACATCTTGCCGAGGCCCTCGCCCACAATATGCAGTTCGAGGGCTACATGACGACGACGGCGTTGGATGGCGAGCAAGGTTTGCGCCTGGCCCAGTCGATCCACTTCGATCTCATCGTGCTTGACATCATGATGCCGAAGCTCGACGGGCTCGAGGTGTGTCGCCGCGTACGGGGTTCTGGATCGAAGGTGCCCATTCTGTTTCTCACCGCCAAAGCTTCCGACGCAGATCGCCTTTTGGGGCTCAAGCTGGGGGCCGATGATTACATGGCCAAACCCTTTTTGCTGGAGGAATTAATCCTCAGGATTCAGGGAATATTCCGTCGTCAGGACTGGTATCGATTAGCGCCGGAGGAACAGAAGACCTACAGTTTCGGAGAGAATCAGGTCAACTTTCTCACCTTCGAGGCACGCTCCAAAGGCAAGACGTTCAACCTCACCGAAAAGGAGTGCATGCTGATAAAGCTCTTGGTGGAACGCAAAAATCAGGTGGTCTCCCGGGAGGAGATCCTGGAACGGGTCTGGGGTTATCACTTTTCGACTTCCTCCCGCACGATCGACAATTTCATCGTGAGGCTCCGGCGCTATTTCGAAGAGGACCCCAAAAACCCTCGGTTCATCCACTCGATCCGTGGAGTGGGTTACCGTTTCATCGACGAATAAGCTGGTGAGATATGCAGGTTAACCTTCATCGGATCCTTCTCGCTCTGATCGTTATCGGCAATCTGGTTGCCTTTGCCGGGGTTGATCCGATCGCTCGAGTCACCACCGCGGTTTTGGCTGTGATTCTCGCGCTGGATCTCCGCAAGATGCCTCCGACGCCCCGCATTCACCGCGTGACGGCCTATGCCGTTTCCGGTTTGATTTTGCTTCAACTCGTGCCGCTGCCTCCGAGTTTGCGTGGTTTGTTGCAACCGGGTTTCTCCGACGTGATGGCCGCAGGATGGGGGCCGCTCTCGCTGGCGCCATGGGCAACTCTGCAATTCGCGTCGGGCTTGATTGTGGCGGTCGTACTCGCGCTCGTTTCCGCGCGCATGGCGGCGACCCGGAGTGGGCTGCCGACTTTGCTGATCGTGATCGCCGTTGCCGGAATCGTGACCGCAATCCTCGGCCTCGTGGCGGAAGACTCAGATCCAACTCGGGTCCTCTTCATTCGGGATAATATCCAAGGGGGATCGGCTTACGGATCCTTCGTCAACAGGAATCACTTTGCCCAGGCGATGGAGTTGACCATTCCGGCCGGCCTGGTTCTGTTGGTGGCGGCGTCTCGTCGCCTTAGAGTCCCCGGAATCGCGCGCCAAAGAGCCGCCACGTCGATGCTCCTTGCGACGGTTGCGGTCGTCGTCTCGATCACCGCGTTGATTCGGAGTGGTTCGAGGGGAGGGGTGTTCTTTGCGGTTGTGGCGGCTGTTATCACCCTACCGTGGTGGCGAAGGTACAAAAGATCGGGCCGTTTATGGCCCAAACTCGTGGTAGTGGTCCTCGTGGGGGTACTGATCGGTGCAATGACATGGAATCGTCTGCCTGACCTCAAGGAACGGACCATGGAGCTGATCGCGGTTGAAGGCCTCCAGGGCAATTCGCGTATCGACCTCTGGCGCTCGACGGCAGCCTCATGGATGCGGGCGCCCCTCTTCGGCTCGGGCCTGGGAACCTACCGTTACGTGATCAGCATGGACAAGCCTGCCACCGGTGCGATGGTGTTGGAGCAGGCGCATAACGACTGGTTGGAAGTGGCCGCCACGGGGGGCGCTGTCGGGGCGGTGATTCTGATGGCGGCCGTCCTCGGTCTGGCCCTCCTTCTCAAACTCTCCAGTATCCGAAAAATGCGATCCGACCTGCGCTACCCCTTTGCCGCCGTGGCCTTTGCCCTGGTGGCCACATCCCTGCATGAGGTCATCGGTTTCGGCCTGCAGACTCCGGCCGTCAGATATCTGGCTTTCGTGTGGCTGGGTCTTGCATGGGGGCTTTGGGAGCGAGCCAATCGCCACCGGTCTGAGCGTCAGGCCGTCGTTGCCGACCGACCGTCGCCCCCTTCAAATACAGAGGATGCATCATGAATCCCCAATCTTTTTCGCCCTCCAATCCCTTGCCGATCTCGGCGCAGACGGTGCAACCACACCTTCGGAGAATGCGATTTGCCTGCGGACTGATGATGGGAACTCTTCCGTTTGTCGCGATCCTTGGCTTTTGTCTTCCCCGTCTCCGCAGCAGTCTTCTGGGTCCCACCCCACTCACGCTGTTGGCCGCGGCGGCTGCGGCGTGGGTCGGCTTCAGCGCCAATCGTGATGCCAGGGTCCGCCTCGATCGCATCAAGAGGGCCTTTGCCGTTCATGGCGAAATCGGCACTTTGTTACGGGCCCACATGATGGTGTATCTGGTTGTCCTGCTGCGGTTGGAGATTGTCGCTGTGTGTGGGTTGATTGTGGCAGCCTGGGGCCTCGGCCCCGGCGTGGGCGTGTTCTTTGTTTTTCTGGCCGGAGTATTGATTCTGATGACGTGGCCGACCGAGCATAAGACCCTCCTGTTGGTACGACGTGCAACCGCTTTACGCGAACCCTGAAACCCTGAGCAATTGCCTTCGTATCTCATTCGGAGGGCTTGATGGCCCTGTGGAGTTTGTATGGGCTCAGTAAAGATCCGAAATATCCTCCTGGTCGTGGTGGTCCTGGTCGTGGCAGCTGTCGGGGTGAGCCTCGTGGCATTGTCTCGAAGCGCCGAATGGACCACGCAGTCAAACGAGGCTCTGGTTGAATTCGAGGCGGGACTGGGGGCGAACCAGAAGCTCTATAAGCAGGAGGCGCGGGCCCATTTCGAGTTGGCCCTGAAGCTGGATCCCGACTTTGTCGTCGCCAAGATCAGAATCGCCGATTCCTGTCGCCATGAGGACGAAGAGCGTTCCAAGAAGCTCCTGGCCGAAGTCTTCGAAAGTGACCTCAGCCGCCTGACTCCGCGAGAGGTCTTCATGGTCGAGCGTTTGACGCTGTTGACCAACAATGAATTTGACGAGGCCGCCCGTCAATTAGACGAGTACTTGGAGATCCATCCCAACGATCCCTATGTGCTCCACACCCAGGCCCTTCGAGCGTGGCAGCAGGTTGACTTGCAGGAAGCCGAAAGCCTCAACAAACGTTTGCTGGAAATCGATCCGAACTGGGTGCTGGCCTACAACCAACTCGGTTACATCACGATGATGCAGGGCCGCTTTGCCGAGGCCGAAGAATATTTCACCTCGTACCGTTTCATCGCCCCGGACCAGGCCAACCCTCACGATTCTCTCGGCGAACTCTATATTCTTCTCGGGAAATACGAGCAAGCTGAAGAATCGCTGGAGAGGGCGCTTGCCAACAAACCCGATTTCATGGCCGCATTTGAACATCTGGCGATGGTCGATGCCCTCAGGAACGACTGGGAGGGGGCGACACGGCGTCTGGAGCGAGGTGTTCAGACTGGCGCAATCAGTGCGGAATACACGACCGGGGCCAGATGTGGGCTGGATTTCTGGCGTTTGGTACAGGATCGGGATTGGCAGGCCGTGATGAAACTGGCCGAGGAAGAATGCAACCCCGAGAAGACTTCCGACATCGGGTCGGGGATCTTCCTTCACAAGGCCGCGTGTCGTCTGGGCGACTGGGAATTGGCGGAGACGATCGAGGCCGGCATCAGAAAGAGCATAGATGAGGCCGAAGAATCCAAGAGGGCCAGGACCTTTGATTTGCTCTCACCAATTCTTCACCATCTGGTCGGTGTCAGGCTCTCGCTCCAAGACAATCCGACGAACGCGATCGAGGAATTGAAACAGGCCGACGAGAAGTTGTCCTATCTCAACGCCGGGCTTGGTATCTTCAAGTTGTCGAATCGCATGGCCCTCGCGCATTCTCTCATGATATCCGGGCATGAGGCCGAGGCCCACGCCCTGGTCGCCGAGGTCAAGGCCGTCAACCCACGTCTGGCACAGCAGTTCGAAGAGAATCTCATGGCGGATTCTGCTCTCTAGAGGCCCGGCCTATGCCCTACAGGCTCCTATTCGCAACGTCAGGTCTTTCGGCTTCTTTCCGATGTGTCCCTGTAGCGCAGAAACTCGACCTGGTATCCTGCCTGGCTGATGGACGGGATATCTGTATCTCCTCGCAACCATAGACTCAGCCAAGTGGCCGCTCACGATGGCGACGGGGGTCTGCGTCTTGAAAGCCGAGAAATTCCGGCGCCCGGTCAGGGAGAAATTCTGCTCAAACTGGGTTGCTGCGGATTCTGCGGAACCGATCTCTTCAAGCTGGTCAACAGAACGGTTCCCGAGGGAACCGTCTTGGGTCACGAGCCGGCCGGAACGGTTCAGGCCGTGGGTCCTGGGGTGGATCGTTTCGCCATCGGTGACCGGGTGGTCGTTTCCCATCATGTGGCCTGCGGCAAATGCGCCCTGTGTCGCCGGGGTAGTCGTACTCTATGTCCGGTGTTCAAAGAGAACCTGATGGACCTATTCTCATTCGGCCAAGGGCCGTCAGCCACGCGGCTCGGATCATTCCTCCGGCCGTGTCCGACGAGGCGGCCACCTTTTTGGAGCCGGGGGCATGCGTCCTTCGTGGCATCTTCGCGGCAGAGATCGGCGCCACTGACGGGTGTGCGGTCGTGATTGGTGCGGGCAGCATGGGCCTGCTCCATCTTCTGGTGTTGCGGGCCCACATGCCCAACCTCTCCGTCATCGTGATCGACCCGCTCGAGGATCGCTGCCGGTTTGCCCTCGAGATCGGCGCCGACGCAGCTTGCAACCCGTCGGAGAGTCCTGGGGTGGTACGACGAATGACGAGCGGACTCGGCGCCGACGCAGCCTTCGACACCGTTGGTGGAGCAGAGGTTCTGCTTTCGGCCATGAATGTTCTGAGACCGGGGGGAACCCTGGTACTCTTTGCTCATGCCCGCGAAGAGGAGCCGGCAGGATTTGAACTCAACCCCTTTTTCAAGAATGAGATGCGACTCGTTGCAACCTATTCCGGGAGCATTGACGAACAGGATCAAGTGGCCCGCATGCTTTTCGCGGGCCGAATCGATCCCTCAAAGCTCATCACTCATCGACTTCCTCTCGAACGGGCGCCTGAAGCAGTGGGCCTCGCCCGCAGTCGACAGGCGCTCAAGATCATGATCGGCTGAGTCTATGGCAGACACCCAGCGCATCATGTATCTGATTGGCCCTGAACAGGTCGAAATGCGGGAGGAGGTCATTCCCCGGCCTGGGCCCGGAGAGATCGTACTTCGTGTGAAGATCGCCACAACCTGCGGTACCGATCTCAAGGTCTACCTCCGCGGCGGTCATCCGTGCATGCTGAACGTGCCCTGCCCCTTCGGACACGAAATGGCGGGCACGGTCTGGGCCGTCGGCAAGAATGTGAAGGGTTTTCGAGAGGGCGACGCCTTGGTTGTCGCCAACTCAGCTTCCTGTGGTGAATGTGAGCTGTGCCGTGCGGGACGGGAAAACCTCTGCCTCGATCTTCAATACCTCAACGGCGCGTATGCCGAGTATCTTCTGATTCCTCCAAGGTTCGTTCGTCGTAGCTCTCATCGCCGGGCCACCGATCTTGAGCCTGCACTGGCGGCCATGGCCGAACCTCTGGCCTGTGTCTTTCACGGTCTTTCCGCGTGCGATCTGAAGACAAATTCGGAGGTGGTGGTACTCGGCGCCGGTCCAATCGGGCTGATGTTCGTGGCTGAGCTGGCTCACCGGGGCCACCGAGTCATTCTCGCCGATGTGGTGCCGGATCGGTTGGATGTCGGCAGTCGCCTTGGTGCGACCGTGACGGTGCCGCTTTCCGGAACGGTTGACGATGGTGGGAGGCTCCGTGAGGCGACCTCCGAGGGGCGAGGCGCCGAACTGGTGATCGAGGCCACGGGCGTGCCCATTGCCTGGACCAATTCAATGAAGGCGGTCGGCCTCGGGGGGCAGGTTGTTCTTTTCGGCGGCTGTGCTCCGGGCACCCAAATTCCGTGTGACACCCACCGCCTCCACTATTCCGAGATCACGGTCAAAGGTGTCTACCATCACCGGCCCGCAACTTTCAGGGCGGCCCTGGATCGTCTGGCTGATCGCAGCCTGAAACTCGAGCTTCTTCTGCAAGCCGAATACGGTCTTGAAGGAGTGGAGAGGGCACTGCAACGAATGGCGGTCCGAGAGATTCTGAAGGCGTCAATCAAACCTTAGCGACTCCCGCCCCAACAACTTCGAAGGTCGAACTACCGGCCCAGGCGTCGGGCCTCAGGCCTCAGGCATCAGGTTTTAGATCGTGCAGATTGCTGTCTATCGAGCATTGCAGCCGCGAGAGGGCTTTTTCGCAGGGCCTCTAAGCTCTTCGTCCACGAAGTCCGGATCCCTGCGCCGGCCTTCGAGGATCGCCGTTCGGGTCCTGGCGATCAATTCGGGGATATCCTCCTTGTGAAGTCCTTTGGTGGGAATCGGTTTGCCGATCACGATCTCGATCTCTCCGCTGCGCGGAAGCAAAGTCCCCTTGGGAAAGAGACGGCGACTGCCGTTAATGGCGATCGGGAGGAGGGGGACCTGTGCGTTCACACCGAGGTGGAAACCGCCCTTCTTGAATGGATGGAGACGGTTGTCAGGCGCCCGAGTTCCCTCGGGGAAAAAGAGGAGATGGCGTCCCTCGCGAACAGCCTTCTCGGCCAATTTGAGGGTCCGTGCGGCTTCCTCGCTCTTCGATCGATCGATACTGATAAAGCCGACCCTCAAGACGCTCTTTCCCCACACCGGGATCCGCGCCAGCTCCCTCTTGATGACAACAGAGAGAGGATCTGACAGAGAGACGATGAGCCCGGTGCCGTCGAGGTGACTCGAATGGTTTGAGATAACGACGTAGGGGCCATCAGGGACATTCTCCAGACCCTTCACCGTGTGGCTGACTCCGGTCATGAAGTGAAGGATGCGACACCAAGAGCGGACAACTTCATAGGCCGAGAGAGGCTTTCCGAGCAGGCTGAGAACCCAAATCAAAAAACCGGCCATCAGCGTTACCGGAACGGCGGCGAGGTACAGGAAGGGTGTCAATGGCGCCATCGCCGTTACTTTACCGGTGCCGACTGAGACAGTCATCCCCCAGGAGGGTGTAGGGCATTGAATCAAGAGCCCCCAGGGGTTTTCTGCTTCGGCAACATGTCAGGATTGTCGATGAGTCGGCACTTCTGTCCTCGCTTCGTTGTACACTCCTTGGGGTGCGAGCGCGATTGAAAACGCGGGCGAATGAACGGAGGATTCCATGCGTACTTTTCTTGTGGTCCTGATCCTGCTTTTTGTGGCCGGAATTGGTGCTCAATCTATTGGGCCTGGAGCGGCCATTCCTGCTGTGGCTTATCTTCCCGGTGTCGGCGCCACCTTTTGGCAGTCTGATGTTGTGATTCACAACCCCAATGACAGCCCGACTACGGTAAATCTGTTGCTCTTTCCGGAAATCAAAGATGGTGAGACAACCCCGGAGATCAAGACAGAAGAAGATACAGTGCCTGCGAGGGGGCAGTTGACGCTTTCAAACGTGGTGGGAACCGTTTTCCACCAACCACCGAATACGAAGGGTGCACTGTCGGTGATCTCAACCAACGGAGCCTCGCTGGTGGTGGGTTCTCGGACCTATACCTTCGGCGACGACGGCGGCAGCTTTGGACAAGACGTCTTTGGCATCCTTGTCACCGATCGCGGCTGGGCCAGTGGAGTCAGGGAGGACAGCTTCTACCGCACCAATGTCGGTATTTTCCTGCCGGTCCCACCGGCTCAAGGGCAGACGGTGGCTTTCTCGATCATCGTACGTGATCCTGACGGAGAAGAGGTGGCGAGCGGATCCATAGACTTCGGGGCCGCGGGTCTGCGGCAGCGTCCCCTCTCCGACTTCGTCGTCTCGCAGCTTTTCTCCGGCTCGATCGAAGTCATCTGCTCCGATCCCAGTTACTTCTGGTATGGCTATATCTCAAGGATCGACAATATTTCGGGCGACGCGGTCTACCGACCCCTAAGGGGCAAGGAGTTCTAAAGAAACCCTTTCTCTTTCATCCAGCCATCGTTGAAGATGGTGCTGAGGTAGCGGGTTCCGGAGTCCGGGAAGAGGGTGACGATGCGGGCGCGGGGCCCCAAGCGTCGCGCTACCTCGCGCACCCCCCACAGCGCTGCGCCCGAGGAACCTCCGGCGAGGACCGCTTCGGTTTGGGCGAGTTCGCGGGTGGCGAGAAAAGCATCTCGGTCCGTCACCCGCAGCATGTCGTCCAGTAGGTCGAATTCCGGGCAGCCGATGATTTCCTCGTCGCCGAGGCCCTCGATCAGGCAGGCGCCCGGTTCCACGGCTCGCCCTTCGTGAAACCAGTCATAAAAGACGGAGCCCTCAGGGTCAATGGCCACGATTTCGATCGACGGGTCCTGCTCCTTGAGATACCGGGCCGCTCCGCAGATCGTGCCGCCCGTACCGATGCCGGCAACCAGGGAGTCGATTCGGCCTTCCATCTGGCGCCAGATTTCAGGCCCGGTGGAGTGATAGTGAGCCTCGTTGTTGACCTTGTTGTTGTGTTGGTCCGGGAACCACCAGTCGGGATGTTCCTCAGCCAGAAGTCGTGCCTTCAGGTTGTAGCTCTCGGGATTCTCCGGCGGTAGATTCCCATCCACCAGCACCAGCTCGACGCCCATTGCACGCAGACAGTCCAACTTTTCCTTGGATATTTGTCGGCGAACCACCATCGTGCACTGCAGGTCCTTGAGCACCGACATCATGGCGAGGCCCATGGCGGTATTGCCCGAAGAACTTTCAATGACAGTGCCGCCCGGCTTCAGTTGGCCGTCTTCCAGGGCTCTGTCCACCATGTAGCGCGCAATTCGGTCCTTGACACTACCCATTGGATTGAGAAATTCCAGCTTTGCAAAGATTTCGCAGTCAAGCCCCTCGACGCTGCGATTCAGGCGCAGCAGCGGCGTCCAGCCTACGGCGTCGGAGATCCGATCGATGACCCGTGTATCGTTCATGGCGAAGAGTATAGCCGCGAGAGGGTCTTCAGCAACGCGGCATCGGCAGGAGGAGTCGGATATGCCTCCAGGTCCGGTGGGAAAACCCATGCGATCTCTTGACCTTCAAGCGGTTCTCTTTCTCTGTACAATGAAACTGAGGCAAAGGTTCCCGCGGGAGCGAATGGAGGCCCGATGAAGAAACAACCTGATGTTCGCGGCTATTTCGGCGATTTCGGTGGTCGTTTCGTGCCTGAAACCCTCATGGCGTCTCTCGTGGAACTCGAGGATTTGTGGAAGAGGACCGCGAAGGACCGTGGTTTCCAGAGTCGGTTCAAGGAGTTGCTGCAGAGATACGTCGGCCGTCCCACGCCGCTTTATCCTGCTCGGCGCCTGGCCGCCCTCCTCGGAGGCGCCCAGATTTGGCTCAAGCGAGAGGATCTGTGCCATACCGGCTCACACAAGCTGAACAATGCTCTCGGGCAGGCTCTGCTGACGCGCGAGATGGAGAAGCACCGCGTCATCGCCGAGACCGGGGCAGGCCAGCACGGGGTCGCCGTCGCGACAGCCGCCTCTCTGCTCGGCCTCGATTGTCGAATCTACATGGGCGCCGAGGACATGCGGCGCCAGGAGTCGAATGTGCGGCGCATGCGATGGCTCGGCGCCGAGGTGGTAGCGGTGGAAGCGGGAAGCCGCACTCTCAAAGATGCCATCAATGAGGCCTTGCGGGATTGGGTGACCAACATCCATACGACTCACTACATCCTCGGTTCGGTGCTCGGTCCTCACCCCTTTCCGGTGATGGTGCGAGATTTTCAGGCCGTCATAGGCGTCGAGGCCTTTGCCCAGTTCCGGGAATCCACACGATCTCTTCCCGATGCGGTGGTGGCCTGCGTGGGAGGTGGATCTAATGCGGCAGGCATCTTCTCGGCCTTCGTTCCCTTCGATCAGGTGCGGCTCATCGGCGTTGAGGCCGGAGGCCGCGGCTCCGGACCGGGTCAACACGCCGCCCGGTTCAGTGATGATGGTCGGCCGGGAGTCCTCCACGGAACCCTGACGCAGGTCCTTCAGGACGTGGACGGTCAGGTTCTCGGAACTCACTCGGTCTCGGCGGGCATGGACTACCCCGCGATCGGACCTGAACACGCCCAGTGGGAGCAGGCCGGGCGTGTGAGCTACGTCAAGGTCGGGGATAGGGAGGCGATCGAAGCCTTCCGCTTGCTCACTCGGCTCGAAGGGATCATTCCGGCTTTGGAGAGTTCCCATGCGGTGGCCTACGCGGTTCAGATCGCACCGGCGATGCCTTTGAAGGCGAGTATTCTGATCAACCTCTCGGGCAGGGGAGACAAGGACATGGATGAAGTCGCTCGTCTGGAGGAAGGGGCATGAGCCGTATCACATCAGCTTTTCAAACGGCCCAGGGCGAAAACCGGGCGGCCTTCATTGCCTATGTGACGGCCGGAGATCCATCTCTGGCCCGCACCCCGGAGATTGTTTTCGGTCTTGCTTCCGCAGGCGCCGACATCATCGAGCTGGGAGTGCCCTTTTCGGATCCCATCGCCGATGGGCCGACCAATCAACGTGCGGCAGAGAGGGCCCTGTCCGGAGGAACCTCACTGACAGATGTCCTCACGGTGGTGGGTGAAATTCGGTCCCGCAGTGAGATTCCGCTCGTTCTTTTCACCTATGCCAACCCGGTCATTAGCTATGGAATCGATCGTTTCGCCGAGGATGCCGCCCGGGTCGGTGTGGATGGCGTTCTCTTCACCGATGTCCCGGAAGAGGAGTTGGATCGTTTTCTGCCGACCCTCCGTTCAGCAGCGATCGACCCCATCCTCCTCGTCACTTCCACCTCGGGCAAAGCACGGATCCGTTCGGCGAGTCGAACGGGTGGTGGTTTTCTCTACCTGGTTTCTCGTACCGGTGTGACGGGCGCTCGCCTTGATCTCGATGCCGATCTCGAGGATCTGGTCATCCGGACCCGCAAAAGCTCCCGTCTTCCGGTCGCGGTCGGCTTCGGCATATCCAATGCCGATCAGGTGCGAAAGGTGGCGAACTGGGCGGACGGCGTGGTGGTGGGATCGGCGATCGTCAATCAGGTTGCCGCCGTGGGGGACAGTGATGAGTTGTTTTCTGCGGTGGAGGCATTCACCCGACCACTGGTCGAGATGTGCAGGAAAATCTGACCTGAGAGAGGATTGGAACTGAAATGGGACGATCCAAGAGACGTCGGCTGGGTCAGAACTTCCTGACCGATGCAAATGTTGCCGAACAGATGGCGGCACTCACCGACGCATCGACCCCCCGAGTATTGGAAATCGGGCCGGGGAAAGGCGCTCTGACCCAACCTCTCCTCGAACGTTTCGACCGCCTTCTGGCTCTCGAACTCGATGAGAGTCTGGTGCCGGCCCTGAGAGAGCAATTCGGGACGGCCGGCGTCGAATTTCGAGCTGCCGACGCGCTCAAGGAACCACTCGATCCTTTGCTCGACGAAGAGGCGCCATGGCAGGTCGCAGCCAATCTTCCTTACTCCGTGGGTACGGCCATTCTGCGTCGATTGCTGCCGCGAAATGATCTTTTCACCCGTATCGTCGTCATGTTGCAGCAGGAGGTGGTGGATCGTCTGGTCGCACGGCCGGCGGGCAAGGGTCATGGAATCATGGCTCTGGAACGCGCCGCCTTTGCCGAAGCATATATCGCCTTCCAGGTTCCTCCGAACGCCTTTAAACCGCGGCCCAGGGTCATGTCGGCGGTGGTGGTTTTCGATCTCCATCCGGCGCCCCACTCTCCCGAGTCCCTGAGCGGCGCCTTCAGCCTTGCCTGCCGCGCCCTCACCATGCCGCGCAAGGTCCTTACCAACGCCCTTGCGCCGGATGTGGGCTCGGATCAGCTTGAAGCCGCCGATATCGACCCGAAGTTGCGACCAGGCACTCTCGACCTGGCGGATTGGGTGAGGCTGGCGGGGGTGATCGGAAGGCAATGAGGTCGTGGGGCCCAGTCACTGACTCTGGAAACTTCGAAACCAGAAACTGGAAACTGCAAGACTGCGGCTGAGGAAATCGCGAATGCGTGATGCGTTGAGCCAAGAGTCGGCCCATTGTCAACGCAGTCGGGAAAATGGAGTCGAGTTTCCGG
>JAIOSJ010000243.1 GCA_021107705.1 Thermoanaerobaculales bacterium
CTCGAGGGAGGCGCCTTCGGCCCACTCGTTCCAGGCGTTGATGAATACGAACTGATCGGCATTGCCGGGGCGGCCGTCGACCTCATATAGCATCCGTTTCAACCACCCACGATAGATTTCTGGTGTGCTGCCGTGATAGACCCAGGCATTCTTGCCTCTTCGTGGGGTGTTGTCCCATCTCGGCATCACGCCGCGATACAGCGGGTACTCGGGGGACGGTCGGTCGGTGACTGCTGCAACGCTCCTCGCATAATCGAAGATTTTCCCCGCAAACATTTCATCGGAAATGTCCATTTCCTTGGCGAACCCCTGTTGGTATAGGCTGTGGGGAGGAAACTCGACCAACGCATCGAAGCCGAACGGTCGCGGATCAAAGACCCCGCCGAACTCTACAGCGCACAGGTGAAGGCCCGGGAAGCCTACGCGTACCGCCGCTTCCCGCCATTTGCGGGTGGTATCCCGGGGATCGGCCATGAGATCGGCCCGATATACGAGCAGCATTGGCTTGCCGTCGATGCAAATGTAACGCGGGTCGAGCATGGCCGACAGCACCGTACCGATGAATTCGGTGTCGCTTTCGGGGTCCTGCTCCTGGGCGAGGAGGATCTCGTTGTCGAAACCATCCCAGCGACGCGTCCAGTTCTCGTTGGCCCAGCAGAGACAGAACGGGAAGTCCGGCCGGCCGCTTGCGAGCATCTCCCTCAGGGGTCGCTCGAGGATCTCGCGGCCGTTGAACCAGTAGTAGTAGTAACAAAAGCCGTTGATTCCATGTTCGCGGGCGAGTTCAGCCTGTTGCGTTCTGGTCTCCGGCAAACGGAGGTCGTAGAACCCGAGTTCTGAGGGTGTCTGTGGCTGTTTGTGGCCCGGAAACAGTGGTCTGGCCGTAGACACGTTGGTCCACTCGGTAAAGCCAGGCCCCCACCATTCATCGTTCTCCGGGATCGGGTGGAACTGTGGCAGATAGAACGCGATCGTGCGCACTCTCGGGTGGTTTTTGGGCGAATTCGGGACCGGCAGCAAAGCTGTCTGGGAAGACTCCTCACCTGGGGTCGTGTGGTCGCCGGGATTCGTGGGTTCAGCGGTGATTTCGGCTCGAGCGCCCGATTGGGCGCCTGGAGCCATCGTCGCATCCGCAGCAGACTCCTGGACGACCACGAGAGGCGGTGGTTTGGGTGCCCGCCCCTTCCAGATGCCGGTTTCGATGTAGTGCAGGAGTGGGTTGACGCCGGACCGCGCAACTTCCGGGTTGTTCCGCAGGTAGTAAGAAGTGTCGAAGTTGGGACCAGGGGAGCGGTCCTTGGGCGCGCCTGAGAGGATGAAGTGGACCAGGGGGTTCAATCCCGATTCGGCCACGTCTGGATTATTGGAGAGGTAGTAGCTGGTGTCGAAGAGAGGGTTGGGGTTGCGGCCCTCGCCGGCGCCGCCGCGGACAAAGTGAGAGCACGGGTCGATGCCGGCCTCGGCCACATCCGGATAGGTCGAAAGATAGTAGTGCCCGTCAAAAAGACCGCTTTCGAGGATCAGCTTCGCTTCCAGCCACAGCTTGCGGCGCTTGGGCAGGTCAAAGGTCATGAGCCACAGCGGCGTCCTCAGGGCGAGGGTCGCCCGGCTGTAGCGATCCAGACCAACGACGTACGGTGGGTTGACAAAAGGTCTGCTGCCGCGTGCGCCGAAGGCGCGCAAAATCTCTGCATCACGTCGGGCGCCCTGCCGGTACTGCTCAACGATCGTTGCGGAAAGCGACTTCGTTCTGGTGGTGAGGTGTGAGATCCTTTGGTCACGGCGGTCGAGCGTGCTGCGGAGGCGATCGACTTCCGCGTGCTGTGTAGCGAGTTCCTCGTCCATCTTCTTGACCCGGGTGATCAGTTCACCAATCGTCTGACCCTCCATGTCATGGTTACTCGGGTTCACTGTGCTTTTTCTTGACATGGGGCTAAAAGTCTCCAACTGCTCCCGTTAATGGTGATGGACACGAACTTACGGAATATAGCATAGGCTTCGGAGCGAGGCCGCGTTGGGGTTTTGTGCGGAAAGATCACTGCATATCCTCTTCCCCTACACCCTCCTAGCTCCTTTCGGTCTCGATGGCAGGAAAGCTGCGCCAAGCTCGCCGATCATCGGCCATACAAAGCTCATGGAGATTACTGCAACAAGTGGAATCAGCATGTGTGTCGCCGACAGGTACGGTGCCCCCCCCCACCGAAAAACCGGCCAACCTATGGTGTGAACAAGCGCTATTGGCACAACCGAGGTGAAAACTGTACCTAGGAGCTGCACGGCGATAGTCAAACTGATTCGAAGGTGTGATTCTACGAAGGCAGAGCGTAGAATCCACGGTAGGCTGAGGAAACCGGTAAAGATCAGCGCCAGGTATGTCGGTGGGAGAGTGCGCAGTAAAATAACGTGGGCCCTCGTTCGTATTGCTTCTCTCATCTGGTTGGCAGGGTGAAGTTGGATCTTTTTGGGTGGAGTGGTCGTCGAGTTTGTCAGTTGAGAGACGCCGAATACCGCGGATGGACTCCCGCTGGTAGCCTGAGCAGTTTGAGTCGGCACACCGCGAAGCAAGGTGGCGTTGCGGAGGCCGACCGCAAAGGAAGTGATGAGACGGGGAATATCCTCTCGTGTCACGGGTGGCAAGATCGAGAAGCCCCTCCCGGACGAAGTGACCAATCCCGAGCGCATCGCACTCTCCAGCTCTTGGGCTGCCCGCCGAAAGAACGCCTCTGCATCGGGCGCGTTAGGCGCCGCCCCCGAGATGAAGGCCGATTTTCTCAACGCCCACTCGAAATTCGAGACAAAGTACTCACGAGTTTCTGGGGGCATTCCGTTGATCCTGTTGTGCACTTTATCACCCAAGAAGTGATTCATCGGTGGGGGGTCGAGATAGGGTTTCAAGATCGCAAAGGTCGGTGAAAGCTCATATGCTATTTTTCGAGTTTCGGTGCGAGCAGGTACATAGCGGATACGTGGACGGGGGTCCAACGCGACGAGGTTCTGGTACAGAGCTTCGAAATGGGGCGACTTTCGAGCGGTCGTCACAAAGACCCCATAGGAGCTGTAGTTCAGAAAGCAGACGGTTAGAACCGGTATCAGGAAACTGACGATCGCAGCACCGGCTATCCCTGCAGAGCGCAACGGTGGGGCTGTGCGAGCCAGGGTCAACACCACGATCAGAAGACCGATCACTGCCCAAAGGAGGAACCACGAGGACTCTTCCCGATTCAGGGAAAATGCAGCCGTCGCCAGTCCTGTCAGGATAGCCCAACGCCATACTCGGGGCCTACCGAGAAGAACGCGAACCTGAAGTCCGTAGAGCGAGCCGAGGGCAATGCCTGTCAACGACACATTGAGCCAAGTCCGAAGGATTCTGGAGTCGCCGCCAAAAATGGGTAAGAAGGTCAGGAGAAAAAACGCTAACGTCAAAAAACCCTTGTTTTTCGGCAAGATGGGCCCAATTCCACGCAGTATGACGTAACCCGCCAAGAGAATCAGCAACGCTTCAGCCAAGCGCAAAGGCAATCCAGACAGGCTGACGACGCTCAGCCAGATTGGGAACATGGGCGCCTTTGCCAGAGTCAGGTAGTCGTAAGCTCCGAGCCAGGTCTCTTGTTGACCGGCAATCCACAAGATAATGTTTTGAGCTGCTCCGGCATAGAGCCGGTCGTCAGCCCATTGCCAGGGTTGGGCAACCACTGGTCTGAAGCCATACACGAAAAGGTGGACGACTGCCAATGCAGCCATCGCGGGAAGGGGCAGGTCGGTTTCGAACTTAGCCCGCACTTCTCACCAATCTTCTGCTACGGCCGAGGACACACCTTGCCCAGCGCCGTTTTCTCGCTTCGGGATGCTCGACGGACTGTCGAGTACGACTCCGCGTCCCTCAGGTCGAAAACAACACTGGGCAAGGCGGCTCCCCGTCCTCGCGACGAACGTTGGTGAGAAGTGCGGGTTATTCGTCAATGGTCTGCCCTCCGTCGGGCGTCGTTTCCAGTACGCAGAAGGGCAGTCCCGAGAAATCGACCAGGCCGGTCACGCAGTTGGACTCCACGAATTGCACGCGGAACATCACCGCGTCGAGGATGCGATGAAGGTAGCCTTCCTCACCGGCAATGTCCCCCATGACGCCTGCGTTCATGAAGTAAACGGCGGGGTTGAGCGCGGCTCGAAAACGGAACCGCACGCGAATTCGGCGACCCTCGTTGACGTTCGCAATCTCTGACCCCACGGGATGCGAGGCCAAGCCGCCGATCTCGTAGCCGCTGATTGTCTTGACCAACATTCCGATGCGAACTCTTCGAGCCGCCGTGGCAAAGCGCACGTCGTAGACGTATGCGTACTGTTGCCCTGACAGCAACACATTTACTTGGCTGCCGTCCAAGTCCAGAATGTTGGGGTTTTCGATATGACAGCCCCGTGGCACATATTCGGTGGTGCTCTGAGGAACCAGTCCCTCGTCAAAGCGTGCGCGATCCCGGTCGTCCCTGGTTGAGCGGATTGCCAGCTGTGTTTTTCCGTTTATCTCGCTCGCCGGCGTCTCGTCCGGCCACTGGGTTACGCCGTTCCGAATCTCCAGTATCTCGTTGCGGATTCTCTCTCGTTCCTCGGAAGGGGCGAATATCATGCGCTGGTAGAGAGCGACGATGGATTTGGGAGGTCCCACCAGCAGACACTCTCCCCGATCCATAAGCATCGCCCGGTCGCAGAGTTCTAAGATCGTTCCAGCCGCGTGCGATACAAAAAGGATCGTGCAACCACTTTCCTTGAGTTGGTGGATCCTCGCAAAACACTTTCGCTGAAAGGCTTCATCCCCCACGGACAGCACCTCGTCGACAATCAGGATGTCAGCGTCTACGTTGATGGCTACGGCAAAGGCGAGGCGAGCGTACATGCCGCTGGAGTAGTTCTTCACCGGTTGCTCAATGAAGCTCCCAATATCGGCAAAGTCGGCGATCTCTTGAAAGCGGGAGTCCACCTGCTCGTCTGTGAGGCCCATGATCGAGCCACTGAGATAGACATTGTCTCGGCCGGTGAACTCGGGGTTGAATCCCGTTCCCAGTTCGAGTAGTGCAGACACCTTCCCTCGAACGTCGAGAGAACCTATGGAGGGCAGGATAGTTCCGCAGATCAGTTGCAGCAGTGTAGATTTTCCGGAGCCATTGCGGCCGACGATCCCAAAGGTTTCTCCGCGAAAGATCTCCACGTCCACGTCTTTAACGGCCTCGACCGGCGTGAAGAACCGGCGCTGCCTGAAGATCAGTTGCTTCAGCCGATCTGATGGCGTCTCGTACACGTTGTAGTACTTGCACAGGTCCTTGGCGTGGATGACTGTTTCAGACGACATCGCTGAATCCTCGTTTCGTCACCATGAACCAGTCAAAACTCAACCAAGCGAAGGTGGCGGTTGCAACAACCGAGAAGCTGAAAACGATCCAATTCGGGGAACCTCCCCAGAAGAGAATCTCTCGGACCTGAGAGAGAACATAGGTTAGAGGGCTCAGGTGGATGACGATGCGATACCGTTCGGGCACCGCCTCAAGGGGATAGAACAAAGGGCTCAGAAACATGAGCGTCAGAACAAGCACCCCCATCACCTGGCCGAGATCACGAACATATACACCGATCGAAGCAATGAGCCACATCGAGCCGAGCAGGAACAGGCACAGCGGCAGGAGTACGAGCGGTAGGAAAAATGCCGACGCCGGAGGGAATCCCATAATGACGAAATAGGCCACAAAAAAGACGGTGAACCCGACCACCGCGTGGAAGATCCCTTCAATCAACAGGATCCAGGGCAGAATTTCGAGAGGGAAAACCACCTTTTTCACAAAAGAGGGGTTGTTCACAACGACGGAGGGGGCCATCGTCAGGCAATGTTGCAGCAGGTTGTAAACCAGGAGGCCGGAAAAGAGGACCAGGGCGAAGTGAGTCCGGTTTTCCAGTTCCACTCCCCAACGAGCCTGAAACACGACTGAGAAGACAAAGGTGAAAACGGCCAGGAGGAATAGCGGGTTGAGGGCAGACCACAGGAGGCCGAGGACAGAACCGACATACTTTCCCCTTATCTGACGAATGGCCAACCTCCGGATCAGGTGGCGGTGTTCCACTGCGATGCGAAGGAACTCGATTGGATTGAAGAGCGGATTCTGTGGACCAAAATGTCGATCCGTGAATATTCTGAACATGACCTCTCTCCAGCTGAGGACGGTAGATCTTCCGGAAGCCTAACAGAACTCCGGGATGAGTCGGTGATGACGACGACGCAGGCTGCCTCGCGCACGTCCCCTTTTCTCGGAGAACGCTCGTGCTTGTCGAAGATGGCGCCAATGCACAGCTTCACCATTTCTCGGTTCGTTACCTACAAATTATTGGAGAAGTGGTTGCCCCAGTACAGGGTGATCGGCCGCAGCACCGGAAACAGGAGTTCCGCTGATGAGCGCACCCGACGCTTCAGGATGCCGCGGAACAGTTCTCGATAGACACGAAACCGGCACATGTCGCGGAGCATCTCGAAAAGTCCGTAGGTCTCGCCCAGGAACCGCCATCCGAAGCCTTCCGCCCGACACCGGCCGATCAGACCCCTCATGTCATAGTTATGAGTGTGGATCGCGAGGCCCTCTTCGCTATACCCGATGAGAAATCCCTGAGCGGTGACCTTGCGCTGCCACTTCTTGTCCTCCATCATCGGCGCCCAGCCAAAGGGATGGCGGAACAGTACATTATTTCGAATCGCACAGTTGACGGTCGAGAAACCGACGCCTTGAAATGTCTCGATCCAGCGATTCGACTCAGAGGTGAAATAGAAGCGCTCACCACACGAATCCCAAAAGAAGCGCTCATCCGTGTTGTCGACTTCCCTGATCGCGCCCTGAATCGCAGCAACGTTCTTATCACCGTTTCGCAGAGGCTCGGTGATTGCTTTGAGCCAATTGTCATGCGCCGGTACAGCGTCTTGATTGAGCAGAACAAGAATTTCGCCTCGGCTGAGTTTCGCCAACAGGTCTCGCGTCATGCCATGGTTGAAATCACGCTCGTCAATCGACCAGACTTGTGCACCGCGAGCGAGCATCGCATCGATGTCGGACTGCGGTGATCCTGAGTCGACGCACACGATCTCAAACGGAATATCGATGTCCTGTTTGAGGATTGCGTCAATGGTCTCGACGAGTTTGTCGCCACCGTGAAAGGTCGGAATCGTCACCGAGATCAGAGGTTCTGCGGCCTTGCCGGAGCCCGGATTGATGATCTGCGCTGTCGCATGACGTGCTTCAGGTATCCCGCCGGGACGTGACTCAAGGGCCGCCCGCCGCGTTCGCGACTGCATCAACTCGGCGTAATCAGCTAGGATCGCGTCCGCAACCCGCGCCCAGTCATACCGTGCCTTCGCCAATTCCATGCCTTCACGGGACAGATTCTCAAGCTCTTCATCGTCGGTCAGGAGCTTTTCGAGTGCACGAGCAAAAGCGACCGCGTCGTCGGCGATGAGGAGATGGCGCCCATCCTCGTAGACGATCCCCTCAGCGCCAAGGCTCGTCGAAACCACGGGAATACCGGCCGCAAAAGCTTCGAGGATCTTCAGCCTGGTACCCGAGCCTGCCCTGATCGGCGCCGCAAGGGCACGATGGCTGTGGTAGTAGGGTGCGATCTCCGGCACTTCGCCCACCACATGCACGCCGTTCTTGCCGTCGAAGTGTGTGATCTTGCCTTCGGCGCAGGCGCCGACCACGGTGAGTGTTGCATTCGGACATCGCAGGCGCAGAATCGGCCAGACGTCCTGAACCAGGTATTCGATCGCGTCCATATTCGGGAGATTCTGAAAATTTCCGACGTAGAGAATATCTTTCCGCGGATCGAGGTCATCCTTCGGAGCGAGAACGGCGCAATCGACGCCGTTTGGCGCCACACGGAGGTGGGCGCCTCCATTTATCAAGAACGACGAAAGGTATTCAGCATCGATTTCGGACATCATGTGCAGGTGATCGGACTCGCGGCACACCTTGATCTCGTGGACCAGAAGACGCCGGAGATCGGCCCGTGTTGCACAGTACACCTTGCTTTCGGGATAGCGATCCATGAAACGCAGTTTGCGTCGCCGCCGTTGGGTCCTGAAGGAGATGTCGTGTTCGGTGAGAATGACCGGCACCCCCGCGGGTACGATTGCGGCGTACTGGCCGAGTTCGGTGTATTCGAGCTGAACAATGTCAATATCATGCGCCAGCACCAGGTCGCGAATCAGTTCGGTGACTTGTTCGGACCAGAAGAGCTGTGCGCTTGGTGGTTTGATGTCGAAGCGATCGGGTCGGTGTTTGGGAACCCACGTGTGAAAATCAAGGCGGACGCAGTAGGGCTCGAGTGCCTTGCGTTGTTCGTCGTCCTCACCGATGATCGAAAAAACCAACAGATACAGGTCGCACCTCTTGCTGAGCAGCTTGACGAGGTTGAACAGCCGTACCCCACCACCGTGATTGGCTGGATAGATGTGATATGGCATCGCCAACAGGACCCGCGGCCTGACCCCATTGAGATCTACGGAGGTGGTAGTCGGAACAAAGAGGCATTCCCCTCGCCTACTCGCCCGGCGTATTCGCGCACGCATCGAAATCCAGGACACCGCAAGTCCGAGATAACACCAGCCAAGGAACCTGGCGAGCCCGTCGAAGCTTTGTCGAATGAACGACAGTAAGCCAAAAACCACTGTGAACGGAAAAAGAACTACACGCCGGCATCCGATGTAGAACATCCACAGGCGCCACATCTTCGAGCCGTGGATATCTCTGAGTTGGCGCTCGCTCGCCTGCCACTTCTCGTACAAAAAGTCCTTGGTGTGACTAAGCTCTTCGACTTCTGCCCGCAGGGCATCACGCTCGGCTTTCAGTTCATTATTGTCTACCATGAAGAACTCCGCCGCGTACTCCGGTGTACCGCGATGACTCCCATTGTCGTTCTAGTCATGCGCCATATCATGCGAACGGAAGCCAATCGCGGGGTTCACC
>JAIOSJ010000057.1 GCA_021107705.1 Thermoanaerobaculales bacterium
GAGCGAGGGCGGTGAGGGCTTTTTCCCCGCCCGACAGGAGTTGCACGGACTGGTTCTTCTTTCCGGGTGGTTGGGCGGTGATGTCCAGGCCCGACTCGAGGGGGTCGTCTTCATCGACCAATTCCAGGCTGGCTGCGCCGCCGCCGAAGAGGTGGGAGAAGGTCTCACCGAAGATGGTGTTCACCTGCTCGAAGGTTGAAAGGAATCTTTCGGTGCAGGTGTTGTCGATCTCCTTGATGGTCTCGTCGAGACTTTTGAGTGCGCCGATCAGGTCGGTCCTTTGTTTGCCCAGGAAGGTCGAGCGTTCGGCGAGTTCATCGGCTTCCTTCAGGGCAAGGAGATTGACCGGCCCCAATTTCTCGAGACGAGATCGAAGATCATCGGCCCGCGTACGCAGTTCCTCCGGATCGGCTTTTTCCGGCAGTTCCTCCTGGGTGAGGGTCTCCGGACTCGCTCCAAGGTCGGCCAGGCAGAGGTCCCTCAGGCGGACCCATTCCCCTTCGGCTGCGGTCATTTCCATCTCTGCCTTGTGGAGGGTCTCGCGTTCGATCTCGTGCTTGTCTCGACGGTTCCGAACCTCTTTCTCGAGGGCGCCCACCTTCTGACCGACCTGTTCGACCTCTTCGGTTCGGCGTCGTTCTTCTTGACGGCTGGAGGCAAGTAGGGCCTGTTCTTCAACCAACTTGGTCCTTGATCGGACCACTTCATCTTCGGTCGATGCGAGGCTCCGCTCGAACTCGTTTTTCTGCGTCGCGAGAGTTTTCTGTCTTCCTTCGAGCAGCTGATCCTCGGTCTGCAACCGTTTGAATTCGCGCGTCGCGGCGGATTCCCGTTCGGCGGCCAGATTGTGTTCGGCTCGCCACCGGTCCAGTCGGCGCAGTGTTTCAGCGGATGTCTCGCGCCGGCTTTCGAGGTCCTGGGTGGCCTCGTCGAGTCTCTGTTCCAGTTCCTGGCTGCGGGTCTCGAGATCCACGACCTCTTTCTCGAGACGGGTCCGTTTCTCGCCAAGGACCTCGGTTTGTTTGGCCGTGCGTTCGGTCTCTTGGGCGAGGGATCCCGCTTCCTCCTCCAGGCGCTGCAGTTCTTGGTTGAGACTCTGTTCGACGGCTGAGGCGCGTGCCCTTTCCTGCTCCGCCTGCACAACATCACGATCCACTGCGGCAAGCTGGTTCTCGACCTTGTCCAACCGCTCGAGGAGTTCGCGGTGTTTGGTGGTCGAGGTCTGAGCCCGATTGGCGGTATCGTCAATTTGAGAGGAAAGATCCTCACGTTCCTGACGGAGTGCCAGGGCGCCTTTGCGACGAACTGCGCCGGATGCCGGCTCCACCATGCGTCCGCACCACAGAACACCCTCGCCATCCAGAATCACGACCCTTGGGTGAGCCTCGGCCAGCTCCTGAGCTGTTTCTCGGTTCGGGCAGAGATAGGCCGGGGGGAGGGCCCGCAAGATCCAGTTGCGGTGGGCCTCGTCGATTCCTGCCGTGGCGAGCACCGGCTCAGCCCCGTCGAGAACGGGCCAGGGCGGCGGATCGGAGGCCGGGCCCGCAACGACGATTCGGGTTCGTTCCTCGAGGGAAGCCAGACGGTGCAGCCGTTCAGGATTCATCGCCTTCGAATGCACGACGGGCAGTTCCAACAACTCCCCCCACACCCTGTCGAGAAATTGGCTTGCCCCTGCCTTGGGATGAAGGTAATCGATCAAACGTCCTGCCAGGCAATCCTCAGGGAGAACCTCGGCAAGCCGGTCAGAGACGGCGGTGTGGCGAGCCAGTTCTCGCTCTACTCCCGAAAGGCGGTGGCGAAACTCCCATGTCTGGTGGGAAAGGCTGTCAGCGTTCTGTTTCGTCTCTTGAGCATCCTCGCGGATTCGAGATCGCTCCTCGACGAGTACCGAGCGACTTTCCTCCATTCCGCTCACGACTTCCAGAGCGTCTTTGCCGGCTACGAGCGCTTCCTCGTGTCTCACGCTGACTTCTTGGCGACGGGCCTCGATTCTATCTCTTTCCTGTTCCAGCTGGGTGCCGGAATAACTCAGGCGGTCCTGCTCTCGCTGGAGTTCACCGAGCCGGTTGCGGCTGTTTGTCAAGGTCGAAATCGTGCGCAGAAGGTCCTCGCGCGTGCGGCCTGCGGCTTCCTCCTGTTGCTCCAGCTTCTCTCGCGCGGTCTTTTCCTCAGCCTTAGCCTCCTCAACCCTTTCATTGACTGTGAGGAGGGCATCACGGAAGGTTTCGACCTGGGATTTTGCTTCGGTGAGACGTGTCTCCATCTCTCGGCGGGTGTCGCCTGCGGAGGAGGCATCCACCAGGTTTCGCACCAGGGATTGCTTCAGATTATCAAGCAGATCGGCCGAGCGTTCGAGAAAAGTCTCGAGGCGTTCTCGTGAGGTGTCGAGGCGGGAAACATCCCCCCGGGCGGTCTCCACCGAGGTGCGCGCTTGTTCGAGTTCCTTGCGAGCGGCGGCGAGGTCGGCTTCAGACCCGCCAAGAGCAGAGGCCGCTGCAGCAACCTCGTTCTGACACTGGGCTCGTTCCTTGAGGGTATCGGCCCGGCGTGCGGCAAGGGCGTGGGCCTCAATGACGTGCAGGTTACGGAGGGTTTCCACCAGATCCGTTTGCGTCTTTTCGAAACGTTGGGCCTGTTTGGCCTGGCGTTTGAGTTGGCGCAGGGAACGGTTGACCTCGTCGATGACGTCCTCAAGGCGTAGCAGGTTCTGGCGAGTGTGGACCAGCTTGAGTTCGGATTCGTGCTTTCGCACTTTGTAGCGCGTGATGCCGGCGGCTTCCTCAAGCAACACGCGTCGGTCCGTTGGGCGAGCCGACAACACCTGGCCGACCCGGCTCTGTTCGATAATGGCGTAGTTGCGGGTGCCGAGGCCCACGGACAGCAGTTCGTCCATGATGTCCTTCAGACGAGCGACCTTTCCGTTCATGCGGTACTCGGAAGGTCCGCTCCGTAGAACACGGCGACGGATTTCCAGACGACCGTCGCGATCCGCCCAGCGCCCGTCCTGGGATTGCAGCATGAGGACGACCTCGGCAGTGCCTGCCGGTTTTCGCTCCGATGCACCGGAGAAGACCACGTCGCCCATGTTCTTCAGTCGCAACAGAGATGGGCTCTGTTCGCCCAAGACCCATAACATGGCATCCACGACGTTGCTCTTGCCGCAGCCGTTGGGTCCGATGATCGCCGACACCGGACCCGGAAAGGTCAGTTCAACCTCATCGGGAAAGGATTTGAAACCCCGCAGCTTGAGCGACTCGAGACGTACCGTTGCCATCAGAATTCCAGACGGTAGCAGACTCACGGCTGTGGTGGAAGAAGGGGCCGGACTGGAGAGATCTGCATTTCTTTGCAGAGCGCGAGCTAGAGGAAAAAACGGGCCCCGGCCGGGGGCGGACCGCAGAACGGTCCGATCCCGCCGGCCGGCGCCACGAAGGCGGGGTAATAGGAGGGTGTAGGGCATTGAATTAGCGGTGCCTTTCGGGTGTCGTGAAGGCCCTTTTTCGTTGCATGCTCGGCCCGTACAGGGAGTACTGCGTCTCGAATGCGCC
>JAIOSJ010000154.1 GCA_021107705.1 Thermoanaerobaculales bacterium
CGAGGCGAATAGGGTTCTGCGACCCGGAGGGCTGTTGCTTGCCGAGTGCCCTAACCCTCACAGTTTGAGAGTCGGCGGCACGCTGTTTTGGTTGGACCCAACTCATCTGCGACCCCTCCTGCCCGAAACTCTGGATCTCGCCCTCCGAGCGGCCGGTTTCGAGGTGGAGAGAGTGGAGTACCGCCACCCCTTTCCGGATGATCAGCTCTTTTCGTCGGCGGGGACCACGCCTGAGAACGGGGCTGGGGCTCTTGAGGTCCGTCTCGGAGAGATTGAACGCCGACTTGATGAATTGCTCAACGGTCCGCGAGATTTCCTCGTCATTGCAGTCAAGGATGGTTAGAGGCCCGACCGGGTCTCTGGGATTAAGTCTCATGATGAATATTGATTCAGTTATGGACAATTCGGGTCGGCGCGTTCACAATCCGCAGTCAGCGAGCTGAGGCTCGTCAAGGGAGGTTCTCGATTATGCCCACGGGCGATTTGGTATTGGCAATGTTCGGTTCCGGTGGTGACGGTGTCATCACGATCGGAGAAATGATGGCGCAGGCCGGCGCGAAAGACGGCCTTGACGTTATGAAGGTCGAGGCCTATGGCCCTCAGATTCGCGGTGGTGAGTCGTCCTGCACCGTGCGGTTGAGTTCCCAGCCTATCTACACCCAAGGTGACGAGGTCGAAGTTGTCGTCGTCTTCAACTGGCAGGATTTTCTCCGCTTCAAGGGCGAATTGACCGTTGCTCAGGACGCGGTGATTCTGCACGAAGAGTCCGACACGACGCCTCTGGAAGACGTGGGGCTGAACCTCAGTGACGAGGCACGCTGGATTCCGGTGCCCTTCATCAAGCTTGCAAAAGAAGCTGCCGGGACGGCGTTGGCCAAGAACATCGTTACCCTGGGTATTCTTAGCGAGGCCTTCGGCGTTCCTCAGGTTCTGATCGAGAAGGCGATCACCCACAAGTTCTTGAAGAAGAAGGCCGCGGTCCTCGAGGCCAACCTCAAGGGCTACCGGGCCGGCATCGACTGGGGGACCGGGATCAAGGATCGCGTCACCGACAAGTATCTGGAGTATGAACCGGGCGAGCCCCGGCTGCTGATGTCGGGTAACGAGGCATCGGCGGTGGGCGCCCTGCACGCGGGTTGCCGTTTTTTCGCCGGCTATCCGATCACGCCGTCGTCTGAGGTCTTGCACTTCTTGTCGGAGTGGATGCCCAAGGTCGGTGGATCGATCATCCAGACCGAGGACGAGCTGAGTGCGATGGGGGCGATCATCGGTGGATCCTTCGCCGGTGTGAAATCGATGACCGCGACATCGGGGCCGGGCCTCGCGCTGATGACCGAGATGTTGGGTCTGGCGTCGATGGCCGAGATTCCGGTTGTGATCATCGACGTGCAGCGGGGTGGCCCCTCGACCGGACTGCCGACCAAGTCCGAACAGTCGGATCTGTGGCAGGCGCTCTGGGGATCCCATGGAGACGCCCCTCGTGTCGTGTTGGCGCCGGCGGATGTTGAAGACTGCTTCCACGCGACCGTGGCGGCGTTCAACATCGCCGAGGAGTCGCAGCTGCCGGTCGTCGTTCTGTCCGACCAGTTCATTGCCCAGCGTCGGGAGACGATGTCGCCG
Organism: Thermoanaerobaculales bacterium; assembly: GCA_021107705.1. GTDB lineage: Bacteria > Acidobacteriota > Thermoanaerobaculia > Thermoanaerobaculales > Sulfomarinibacteraceae > JAIOSJ01. Next base: position 1,621 of record JAIOSJ010000154.1, read on the forward strand.
TGGAGCTTGAAGCACGAGGTGGTCGATCGTATTCGGCCGACCGATGAAGAGCTTGCCGACGGTAATTACCTGAGGTATGCCGAGACGTCTTCGGGCGTTTCTCCGATGACCTGGCCAGGTATCAAGAACGGCCAGTACCAGACCAACGGACTGGAGCACACCGAGGACGGGCGTCCGACCTCGATGCATGTCGTTCACGAGAAAATGAACGAAAAGCGTTACAGAAAACTGCGTGACGTTCGCAGCAGGTACAGCTATGTCCGAAAATACGGTGCGGAGAAAGCAGATGTCGGCATCCTGTGTTGGGGATCCTCCAAGGGACCCGTGAAGGAAGCGGTCATGAGGGCGGAGGCGAGGGGCGAAAAGGTCTCGGCCTTCGTTCCCCAGGTCCTCTACCCCTTCCCGCGGCGCGAGTTCGAGGAGTACCTCAAAACCGTGAAGAACGTCGTTGTCATCGAACTCAGTTACTCCGCCCAGTTCTACAAGTACCTGAAGACATTCCTCGATCTCCCGAAAGACACCTTCGTGTTCAAACGGTCGGGCGGAAAAAACCTGACTGTGTCAGAAGTCGAGAAGAAGATCGAGAAGGTGCTCGAGTTGAGTGCCCTTCGCCGGGAGGTGTTGGTATGAGCGCCGTCGAGATGATTGAGCTGAAACCTGGTGATTACAAAACCGACCTCAAGCCGGTGTGGTGCCCGGGATGCGGCGACTACGGCGTACTCAACGCCCTCTATCGATCTTTGGCCAAGCTTCAGATCGAACCGTGGAACACCGTCGTCATGTCCGGTATCGGATGTTCGTCGCGGTTGCCCGGCTACGTCGACACCTACGGGTTCAATTCGGTCCATGGGAGGGCCCTGACCCTGGCAACCGGCGTCAAGTCTGCTCGGCCGGAGCTGACGGTGATCGCCGTTGGTGGTGACGGTGACGGTATGGCCATCGGTGGTAACCACTTCGTTCATTCCTGTAGGCGAAACCTGGATATCACTTACATTCTGATGGACAACGAGATCTACGGTCTGACCAAGGGTCAGGTTGCGCCGACGACGCCGACCGGGGACAAGACCAAGTCGACCTTCTACGGCAACCCCGAGGCAACACTGGACCCGTGCGAACTCGCGATTTCAACCGGCGCCACCTGGGTTGGTCGTGGATTTTCGGGTGACATGAAGACCCTGGTCGGGCTGATGACCGAGGCCCTCCAACACCACGGATTCGCGTTTCTCAACGTCATGTCACCCTGTGTCACCTTCAGGGGTGACGATCAGTTCAAGGTCATGAAGCAGAAACTACGGAATTTGCCGGAAGACCATGACGTGACCTCCCGCCAAGCAGCGATTGGTTACACACGGGAAGAGGGCATCATCACGCAGGGCGTGCTCTACAACACCCAACAGCCCTCCCTGACCGACCGCATCCTCGAACTGAGGGAACAGACCCTGGGTGACAATACCCCTCCGACGACCGAGGAGATTTTCTCGACCTTCTACCCTCCATTCTGATTTGGGGTTTTCGCGATCGACGGGCCGGCGTTCTGCCGGCCCTTTTTCGTTACGCAAAACTCAAAGCTGACAGCTTCATACGATCTTGCGTAGAATCTCGGTGGAGGTCTTTCATGCGGCGATATTTCCACCGAATCTCCCTCGTTGTACTTTCGATCCTGATCTTGATTCCCGTTTTTCTGTTGGGCCACATTCGCTTTCACTCCTCTCGCTCACGCCTCCCGGAGCGAGGTGAAGAGATTCTCCGGCTTGAGGGTCTTGAGGACAAGGTTGGGGTCACCATCGATGATCGGGGGATTCCGCATGTCGAGGCTCTCTCAGAAGGTGACCTCTGGTTTGTTCAGGGATATCTCCACGCGCGCGACCGCTTCTTCCAGATGGATCTTGTGCGAAGAAGGGCTGAGGGGAGGCTTTCGGAGGTCTTTGGAGACAGTACGCTTCAAAACGATCGGCAGATGAGGACTCTTCGTCTATGGGCGGTAGCGCGGCGGCAAGCGGCGGAGCTTGAAGGTGGTGATCGGAGAATCCTTGAGCGCTACACGGCAGGCGTCAATAGTGCTCTCGAGAAATTTGGGCGTTGGATCGCTCCGGAGATGTGGGCGCTTGGCGCCGATCCCGACCCATGGCAGATCGAGGATTCGTTGGCAATTTGCGTCCTTCAACATCTCGGTGTGAGTCGAGCCATGGGAGATGAGTTGCGGAGGTCGGAGGAACTCGCTCATTTCGGCAGGGCAATGGCGCTTGAACTTTGGGGATGGAGCCCTCAGCAGGTGCGTCAGTGGATTCCACCGGTTGACATGCCGTCGGAAAAGCTGAGTGGGTACGAACCGTCATTATCCAGCTTTGGTGCGGGTTCCGGAACTTGGGCGATGTCTCCCCAGCGAACCGCTTCGGGGAATGCGATATTGGCCACTGTTTCGCAGATTGGAGTGACCCTCCCCGGTACCTGGTATGTGGTCGGTCTTCGTGCGCCGGGTCTGCATGTGTCTGGGGCCTCGATGGCCGGTCTGCCCGGAGTTCTCATCGGCCATACAGAGAAGGTCGCTTGGGGCTTCACCGGAAGTGGGATGGACGATCAGGATTTGTTCGTTCTGACTCTGGATGATGCCGGATCGAGAGAACTGGTTGACGGAAGCTGGCTTCCCCTGCGTACGGTGACGGAGGAGATCTCCGTCCGTTGGCAGTCCGACCCGGAGATCCTCAAGGTCAAGTTGTCGCGCCACGGTCCGATTATCAGTGAGGGATTGGGCGCCGGTCTTGCGCTGGCGTGCACCGCGCTGGAGGATCGGAGTTCCCTTCATGCCTTTTTGGCCATGGCCCGGGCCGAGACGGTCGAGGAAACTGCACGAGCGTGGGAAGACCAACTCGGGCCGCCCCTGAACCTCGTTGCTGCAGACGTGGACGGCCACATCCTTCATCAGGTTGTCGGGTGCGAACCGGCGCGGGGTCATGGCGCCGGTCGGTTGCCGGCGCCGGGGAGTGACAGCTCATGGGCCTGGGACGGTTTCCGTTCATTTTCGGACAATCCACGGGCGTCCAATCCTCCCGGGGGATTCGTGGCGACCACGGACCATGATCTCTTTGCGGAAGGAGATTTTCCCGGACATCGGGTGTACCCGGGCGATTTCGCCTCGCCGTGGAGTATCCGGCATATTCGCCGGCGCCTCGAAATGCGCACCGGGTGGGAGGTGGAAGACTGCCTTCGCCTCCAAGGAGATGTGAAATCGGGGCGTGCGATCGCTATTCTCAAGGCTCTTTGGCCTGATCTCGAGAGGCACGGTGGGCCGACGGCCGAGGCGCTTCTGCGGTGGGACGGGAAGATGGAGTCCAGTCGTTCTGAGCCTCACCTCTATTCAAGATTCCTGATGGAATTGTCACGTGAGATCGGTATAGATGAGGCACTCGGCGTGGGACGAGAGGAGTCACCAATTGGCGCGGGACGGGTTCTCCAGTTGTTGGCGGGCGCCATCGGTGATAGTTGGTGGAACGATATCCGCACCGAAAGGCACGAGAGCCGGGAGGAGATCGTCGATCGCTGTCTTGATCGGATGGATGCTCTCGGTCTTCGGACTTCATGGGGCGAGGTCCATCAGGTTGCGTTTCACCACAGACTGGAGAACTTCCCTCTTCTCGGCGGTCTCTTTCGGTTTATCGGCCGTCGAGGACCGTTTGCGGTGGGAGGCGACGACACAACGGTCAACGGTCATTCCTGGCGCCCGGACGAACCCTTTGCGGTTGTGGCGATTCCTTCTCTAAGGTTTGTCGCCGATGTGGGTGACTGGGACCGTTCTCTTTTGATATTGCCGCTTGGGCAATCAGGGCGGCCCTGGTCGGCCCATTACGGCGATCAGGTGGCGGACTGGTTGTCGGTCCGGGGCAAGACTCTTCCCTTCAGTCGAACGGCGATCGCAGAGGCGGCGAGGGCTCAGATGACGCTGGAGCCCCCCGATTCGCGGTAGAATCTGCTCATGTCGGTGACCTTGGCACTTGTGACGTGTGGTCCTCAGCTCGAAGTTTGTCTGCACGGACCGCAGATGAAGATTGCGTCCGTGGTACGGCTGGGTGGCGTGGCGCCGCGGTCGACGCTGCTCTTGGCCGCCGTCGATTTATTGGTTGAGGATGCTCAGATCGATCGCCGGGAAATCTCACTGGTGGCGGTGACCCGGGGCCCGGGTTCCTTCACGGGAATTCGCTCGGGGTTGGCGACGGCTTCCGGTCTGAGGGCGGCCCTCGGTGCGCGTATTCTCGCCTGCGACTCGTTGCCGGCGCAGGCCATGAGGGTGAACCTCGACAACGAGGTATGGGCGGCCCAGCCGGGACGGAAGGGCGAGGTGTATGCACAGTGTTTCCGCGTGAGACCGGGGACAATCCCCGAACCGCTGACGGAAGTGGAGATCCTGCCGGTGAAGGATCTTGGCGACCGAGGGCCGTGGGTGGCTGCGGGTGCGCTGAATCTCGGTGATGCGTTACGGGTTGACATGGCGCGGACAACGGCGGAGGCTCTTGTCGAGATGGCAGGTCTCGGGCTGTCCACGAAGGCCATGGAACCCCTTTATGTGGAAGGGCCACCGATTCACGGCGGTGGAAAACAATGAGTATTTCCTTGAGCCATGCGTTTTAGTGAACGTGAGCCCCGGCCGGGCGATGTGGCCGACCTCGAAGCCGCCGAGAAATTGTGCTTTGGCGATCGCTGGCCGGCGCGATTCTTCGCGGCGGAGTTGACGGCGCCTGGGCGATTTTCCCGCATCCTCGTCGGTCCTGCCGGAGAGCTTGGAGCCTACCTCTTCTGTGTTTGGCAGTATCTCGATCTCCATGTGCTGAAGGTCGCGGTTCTGCCGCAGTTCAGGAGGCAAGGCTTGGCCCGTCGATTGATGTCCGGCGCAGAAAATCATGTTGTCGAAAATGGTGGTGAGACCGTGACCCTCGAGGTTCGTTGCTCGAATGAAGGCGCCCAGGATCTCTATCTGGCGATGGGATACCAAGAACTGGGTGTGAGGCCCGGTTACTACAGCGATGGTGAGGAGGCCGTGATCATGACCAAGTACCCGCATTCGGCTCAGTCACGCTACTATGGCAGTCGATCATGAAACGACTGGGTGAGATTTTGCTTGAGCGCGGCTTCGCGACCGTAGGAGAACTCCATACCGCTCTGGAGGCATGCCACCGTCATCGGAGTCGCCTCGGAACTCAGTTATTACGGCTGGGTTTTGTCACCGAAAAACAACTTCTCGAAGCTCTTTCCGAACAGGCCGGCCGACCTCCCGTGCCGCGAGAAATGCTGCAGGAAACCAATTCCGAGTTGCGGACGATCCTGCCTCTCAAGGTTGCGCAACGGTTGCGGGCGGTACCCTTTTCCCGGGTCTACCGCCAGCTTCAGGTGGCGTTCAACAATCCTCGGGATGATGCCGCCATCGAGGAGATCCAAGGCATAACCGGGTTGGTGGTGGAGGCATTCGTGGCGACGGAATCCTCCCTGATGGCTGCCCTCGAAGCCCTCACGCGGGAGGCCGCAGGTGAAGAGATTTCCGACACGGAAGTGGGCCAGGACATCTCCGCGGATGGGTGGGACAGTCTTTGGAAGGCCGAACTGCCCGGGCCTGATGTTCTGCTGGCGCTGGGCGAGGTCGAGGATCCGGCGCCGGGCTCGAATGTGGTTTTTGCCACCTATCCCGCCTTGGCTCCCGTATTGGATCCCAATTCCGTTGGAGGGACCGGTTACCTTGACGAAGCAGGTTTCGAGCGTGCTCTCGGCGCCGCCGAGAGTCGGGACGCCGTGGGGGGGGCTCTGCTCGCGTACGCTGCTCGGTACCTGACTCGATTGTGTTTGTTCTCCGTATTCAAGGATCAGGTGCGTGGGTGGTTGGTAAGCGGTCTGGGGCCGGTCCTCGAGGATGTACAGTCATTCAGCATCGACATGGGAAAACCGACGGTGTTCAAAACGGTTTCACTCATCGGAAGCCACCACCACCAGGGGCCGGTTCCCCGGGGGGAGGGGAATGCCGCGATTGCCGCATGCCTTGGAGATCCTCTGCCGCAGAACATGGTCGTCATCCCGGTGTGGCTGAAGGATCGTGCCGTCGCCTTTCTGGTCGGAGATATTCCCGGACAGACCACCGTCGGTGTTCCCCTGGGGGACCTCAAAATAGCCTCTGACGTCACCGGAGTTGCTCTCGAGATGATGATCCTCCGCCGCAAAATAGGTCGAGCCTTAACCCGTTGATATCTTTGGGGGATCTAAATTGAAAGAGTTGTCCGAAAATTCAGGAAGTGTGGCCCAGGACTTCGAACCCTCGCCGGAGCGGCTCGCGGCTTCGCGTGAAAATCGGCGCAAGGGACGGCGGTTTGGGTGGCTTCTGGGTGATACGATCTTTGATCGAGTGCGGGTGGATTTTGGTCTGCGTTTCTTGCACAGGGTCATGAAACTGGATCATTTGAGCTATGGAATGTGGGATGGAGATCCGATGAGCGTGGCTGGGCTCCGTGCGGCTCAGAAGCGTTATGCCGAGACCTTGGCGGCGATGGTTCCGGAAGGAGTTGAACGGATCCTCGACGTCGGTTGTGGGGTCGGCGGGACGGCCGCCATGCTTGGACGACGAGGGTATGAAGTCGAGGGTGTTTCGCCCGATCCGTACCAGCAGGAGGTCTTCACCGCCCGAACCGGTCGGCCCTTCCATCTCAGTCGTTTCGAGCTTTATGAACCGGATCGTTCCTTTGATCTCATCATGATGAGTGAGTCTGCGCAATACATCATGTTGGATCAGCTCTTTCGGACGGTGATGGCCCACAATCCCGGGTGCTATCTCCTGGTGGCGGACTATTTTCGAGTTGCTGATGTTTCGGGTCCAATCGGGAAGAGCGGACACCGTCTCGAGGATTTCCTGGACGAAGCGGGGCGATGGGGCTTTGAGATAGTCGAGAAATTGGATATCACTGAACAGGCCCTGCCGACATTGGAGCTGGGTCGGCAATGGGTGGAGAATTATGTCGGGCCGTCGATCGAGATCTTCGGTGAATCGGTAACCTCAAGGAGCCCTCTCTTGGGACGAATTCTCCGTCTCGTTTCCCACTTCAAAAAGCGTTCTTGGAAACGACAGATCCAACTCATGGATGCCGAAAAGTTCCGCGAGGGGAAGAAATATCTGTTCTTCCTCTTCAAGGCGCCGCAAAGCATGGCTGATCTGGCTCGTCTCCACAGAGAAAACACCGGTGGCGCTTCTCCGAAAAAATGAGAGTGGGACCCAAATCTCGCCCAGTTTAGGTAGAATCGTGTGTCCGGGAATTTCCCGGGCGAGATTTCGACTGCGAGGTGAAGTGAATGTTCAATAACGTTGATCTTGTCGAGACTTTTACCGAATTGATACGAAGGGCATCCACGCAGCTTCCGGCTGAAGTGACCGATGCCATTGAGAGGGGCCGTGCCCGGGAAGTTGACGGGAGTATGGCCCAAAAGGCATTGGATACGATTCTGGTCAATATCACCAAAGCCGGGGAGAAATCGGCGCCGTTGTGCCAGGACACCGGGACTCCGGTCGTCTGGATCAAATATCCGGTCGGCGTGAGTACGAAAAGGTTAAAAGAGGATTTCACGGCTGCCGTGCATCGAGCCACCGAACTCAAGTATCTGCGGCCCAATGCGGTGAACACTCTGACAGGCATGAATACCGGCAACGGTGCCGGCAGAGGCATACCCTGCATTCATTTCGAAGAGTGGGATGAGCCTGGACTGGATGTGCGGATGATATTGAAGGGTGGCGGATCCGAGAATGTCGGGATCCAATACAAGCTTCCGGACAGCCGTCTCGAGGCGGGTCGGAACCTCGAAGGGGTCCGACGCGCCGTGCTGGACGCCGTGGTTCAGGCTCAGGGCAAGGGCTGTGCTCCCGGAGTTTTGGGAGTTTGCATCGGAGGCGACCGGGTCTCCGCCTACGAACATTCCAAGGAGCAATTGCTGAGGCCGTTAGGGGATACCAATATGGATTCGGACCTGGCGGCGCTGGAGGAAAGGCTGTTGCAGGAGACCAACGAATTGGGTATCGGGCCCATGGGCTTTGGGGGGAAGACGACGATTCTGGCGGTGAAGTTGGGAGTCCTCGATCGGCTGCCCGCCTGTTACTTTGTGACCGTCACCTATATGTGCTGGGCCGATCGGCGTGCATTTGCCCGCATCAATCAGGAAGGAGCCATCTCATGGCTGAGCTGAAGCTGCCCATCAGTGAGAAAGAAATTCGGTCCTTGGTCGTCGGCCAATTCGTCCATCTGAGCGGTCGTATGATCACGGGCCGCGATGCCGCCCACACCTGGCTCATGCAGGAGTATCGCGCCGAAGTCGCTCCCTACCTGAAAGACACCGTGATTTATCATTGCGGACCGGTCGTCAATCAGAAAGACGACGGCAGTTGGGAGTTCGTCGCAGCCGGACCCACAACCTCAATCCGCGAGGAGCCGTACCAGGCCGACGTGATTGCGCGCTACGGCCTGCGCGGTGTCATCGGCAAGGGGGGGATGGGACCCATGACTCTGGCGGGGCTCGAGCGCTCTGGAGCAGTCTACCTGCATGCTATCGGGGGCGCCGCCCAGGTCCTGGCGGAAGCGATTCCACGGGTGGAGAAGGTCTTCATGCTCGAAGAATTCGGTGTGCCCGAAGCTCTGTGGGTGATCCACGTTGACCTCTTCCCGGTTGTGGTGAGTATGGATTCCCATGGTGTGTCGCTGCACGACGCCGTCGAAGCCGACTCCAAGGCCAAGCTGAAAGAGCTCATCGCTTCAAAGGCCTGAAAATTCTCTTGGAGACCGGGCTAGAACGCGAACGGCGGACGGTGGAGGTGATGATCCGCCTCTACTGCGGGGCCCACCATGACCCGACGAAGGAAGGTCTTTGTCGTGAGTGCCTGGATCTGGTCCACTATACGCGCCGGCGCCTCGAAAGATGCCCCTTCGGTGAAGAGAAACCGGTGTGTGACCGCTGCCCCCTGCACTGTTACCAGGAAGATATCCGCTCCCAAATCAGGAAAGTAATGCGCTATTCCGGGCCGCGTATGATGCTCCGTCATCCCATCCTGGCGACTAGACATTTCATCGATGCCCATCGACCCCTTCCCGGAAGGAAGGGAGCGTCGCTGTGACCACTCCTTTAATGGCAGTGGATGATCACGCGACGGCGGACGAGCGTCGCCGGACCCGGAGGTTCTTCAATCTGGTGGCGCCGGCCTTTCACGTCATCGACCGGCGGCTTTATCCCGAGTACCGGCGCGCGCTGGAAGATCTTGGTCTGCCGGCCGAGATGTCGATTCTCGATGTCGGAACGGGGACGGGAACGCTCGCGAGGGCCTTTGTCGAGCGGGGCCACCGGGTGACTGGAGTCGACTTCGCGGCTCGTCTCCTTCGCAAGGCCCGGCACAGGGCGCCCACCGCAGAGTTTCTCACGATGGATCTGGTGGACCTCGATGCCTTCGAATCAGGTTCATTTGACGTCGTGACTCTCGCCTATGTTCTGCACGGATTCGATCCGCAGCTTCGAAGCTTGACCCTGAGTCATGCCGCCCGCTTGGCGCGGTTCGGGGTGTTGATCTTCGACTATTCCGGCATGGGTCCGTGGTACGTGCGTCTGATCGAATGGATCGAGGGTCCCCACTATCCGGCCTTCGTGTCTCGGCCGATGGCCGAGCATCTTCAACCATTCGGCCTC
>JAIOSJ010000299.1 GCA_021107705.1 Thermoanaerobaculales bacterium
CAGTTCAGTTGTTGCCGGATTGTGCATATCAGTGGACCCCGATCGTCTGAATAAGCAAGAGTGGCCCAGGTCACGGTGATCGGGGGGCGCCGCAGAGCCGCCCGCGTCGATTTCGACAGCCAGAAGCTGGCGGCCTTCAACGTATCCATCCTCAGGGCCTACCAGGCCGTCGAGAGTTTCAACTGGCGCCTACCGGCCGGTTCGACCTCGGTGGCCGACCGTGAGATCACAGTCGATGTCGGTCAGTTTCTGACCTCCGCCGCCGACGTGGCTGAAGTCATCGTCGGTGTCTACGGCGGGAAGCCCGTCTACCTCAAAGATGTCGCAACCATCGCCGACAGCGCCGAAGAGCCCACCGACTACGTCTGGCTGGGAACCGGGCCTGCGGCCCCGGAGAAGGGGCTCGACCGTGCCGGCATCGACCTCCCTGCAGTGACCCTGGCCGTCGCCAAGAAACCGGGTACCAATGCCGTCGACATGGTCGGCGACCTCGATCGCTACATCGAACGGCTCAAGGGGCCGGTCATCCCTTCCAACATCAACGTGCTCAAGACCAGGGACTACGGCGCCACGGCCAAAGAGAAGAGCAACGAGCTGCTCCATCACCTCGTCTCGGCGACCATCGCGGTCGTGTTGCTGATGTGGGTGACCCTCTCCCGACGCGAGGCCGCGGTTGTCGTCGTTGTTATCCCGGTCACTCTGGCCCTGACCCTTGCGGCTTCCTACTTCTTCGGCTACACCCTCAACCGGATCAGCCTGTTCGCCCTGGTCTTTTCGATCGGAATTCTCGTCGACGACGCGATCGTCGTCGTCGAGAACATCCACCGCCATTTCAAGCTCAAATGGGGCGAGCCTCACCAGGTGACGACCTACGCGCTCGACGAAGTCGGCAACCCGACCATCCTGGCGACCTTCGCCATCATCTCTGCACTCATGCCTCTGGCCTTCGTTCGTGGGCTGATGGGACCCTACATGAGGCCCATTCCCATCAACGCCTCAGCCGCGATGCTGTTCTCACTCGCCGTCGCATTCACCATCTCTCCTTGGTTGGCCTTGAGACTCTTTCGAAAAGAGTACAACGGTCAGGAAGAGTCTTCGGATGACGAGGTAGAGGTCGTTTCCGAGGAGGGCCGGATCTCCCGGATCTACTCATTCTTCATGCGCCCCTTGATTCGTTCGACAATGGCCCGATACCTCTTTCTCGCCGTGGTTGCCGGGCTCCTGGTGGCCGCGATGGGAACCGTAGCCGTCGGCTTCACCACGGTCAAGATGTTGCCCCACGACAACAAGTCCGAGGTCCAGATCGTCATCGATGCTCCGGAGGGTTTCACCTTGGAGCAGACCAACGCTGCGGCCCGGGAGATCGCGAGCGTTTTCAGGACGATGCCGGAAGTCATTGATTTCCAAATCTACGCCGGAACGGCGGCGCCCTTTAATTTCAACGGCCTGGTCAGACACTACTTCATGCGCTCAGGGCCCAACGTCGCCGATATCCAGGTCAATTTTGTCCACAAGAGCAAACGGAAGGACAAGAGTCACGCGCTGGCAAAGAGGATTCGGCAAATGATTCTTCCCATCGCCCAAGCCCAGGGGGTAGGCATAACAGTCGCCGAGATTCCGCCGGGACCGCCGGTCCTCTCGACCCTGGTCGCCGAGATCTACGGCCCGACGCTCGAGGGGCGTCTTGAAGTGGCTGCCGAGGTCAAGGAGGTCTTCGACTCGACGGACGGCGTCGTCGACGTCGACTGGTTCGTCGAAGAGCCCTCCGAACACGTGGAAATTCGCATCGACCGTGAGAAGGCAATCCGGGCCGGTATCACCCCGGAACAGATTGTCCGTACGCTTCGGGTCGCCCTCGCCGGCGCCGAGCCCGGCATCCTCCACCTGCCAACCGCCCGCGAACCGGTCCCGATTACCTTGCGGCTCAGCCGAACTCACCGCGCCCATATCGACGATCTCCTCCAACTGACGGTCCACGGGACCGACGGTCGCATGGTGCCCCTGAGTGAGGTGTCTTTCGTTTCGCACGAAAGCCGCGAACGCTTCAGGTACCACAAGAACCTCCAGCCCGTGACCTATGTCGTCGGCGAAGTGGCCGACCGCTATGAGGCCCCGGTCTACGCCATCCTTGAGATGCAGAAGAAACTCAAGGACATCACAACACCCCAAGGGGAGAATCTCGAAATCATCGCCACCCACCTGCCGGAAGACACATCGCGCTACATCATGAAGTGGGACGGCGAATGGCACATCACCTACGAGGTCTTCAGGGACATGGGCATCGCCTTCGCCGTTGTCATGGTCCTGATTTACGTCCTGATGGTCGGCTGGTTCAAGAGCTTCGTCACCCCGATCATCATCATGGTGCCCATCCCCCTGACCCTGGTCGGCATTCTCCCGGCTCACGGGGGTTTCAGCGTCTTTTTTACCGCCACTTCGATGATCGGTTTCATCGCCTTGGCCGGCATCATCGTTCGAAATTCGATTCTTCTGGTCGACTTCATAAATCTGGAACTGAGAGCCGGAGAGAAACTGGAGGACGCCGTAGTCCAGGCCGGCGCCGTTCGGCTGGTCCCGATCCTCCTGACCCAGCTGTCAACCATCATCGGCGCATCCTTCATGTTGTCCGATCCGATCTTCCAGGGCCTTGCCCTGGCGATGATTTCGGGCATTATCGTGTCCACCGCCCTGACTCTCGGCGTCATCCCGGTTCTCTACTACATGTTCCTCAAGGTCGTGGGAACCGACAGCGTCATGGAGGCGGGATGAAACTAGCTCGGCGGTTATTTGTAAAAGGTTTCAGGGTGCAGGTCACAGGTTGCAGGCTGCAAGTTGCGATTGCCAAACGCAAGCTCCTGAGACCTGAAGCCTGGTGCCTGATGCCTTGTCTCGCCTTTCAAATATTTCTCAATCAATGATAAGGAGAACCTCATGACCATCAATGAAGCCCTTAGAGCAATGGCCGGAATAGCTATTTTGATCAGCCTGGCGTTGGGCGCCTGGGTCCATCCCTATTGGTACCTCTTCACGGCGTTCGTCGGACTGAATCTCTTGCAATCCGCCTTTACCAAATGGTGTCCGGCGATGGTGATCTTCCGCAAACTCGGTCTGAAGGAAGGCTAGGCTTGCGATGAAACTCCTGATGATTGTCGTCGACAGCGAATGTCGCGAGGAATTGGAAGTCTTGTTCAAGAGGCTCGGCGTTTCGGGATACACCGAGATACCCGAGGTTCATGGGGTCGGCGATACCGGGATCCGCATGGGGTCCGGCGCCTTTCCGGCGACATCTTCCCTGTTCTTCACAGTGGTCGAAGCCGACAAAGTCCAGGAACTCAAAGAAACATTGAGCAGTTTTTGCGGGACCTATGAGCGCCACTTCAAGATGATCCAATGGGGTGTCGAAGAGATTGTGTAACCGGAACACCGCCCCCAGACCATTGCTGTTGAGGTATTGATGACCAAGAGAAAACGGAGATCTTTCATGGAGTCTTTTCTGACATTTGCGCTGATTCTGGCGGCCTACTTTGGGCTGCAGTTCTACATTCTTCCCAAACTCGGGGTGCCCACGTGAGGCGTGCCCAACCCTTCGGCCGGCGGCCGAAACAGTTGTGCCTCGCCTCAGACCGAGGACCAAAAGCCAGAAGAGATCAAGCCTCAATGACCAATCCGGTGGAAATGGGAGTCGGAGACCGCTAGAATGGCGCGGCATTCTCGTGAGGAGGGATCATGGACGAGTTACTCAACGCACAGAATATCGAATACCGAGACCGGGCCCGTGAGGTAACGGAGAAATTCGTCAGGCCCGTGGCCGCCGAATTGGACCGGACCGGTGAATATGGATGGTCGATCCTTGAAGGCCTCAAGGAATATGGCCTGACCGGCCTGTGGATTCCCAAAGAGCATGGAGGCAAAGGCGCCGGGGTGATGGACCTCTGCCTGGTCGTGGAACAGCTGTCCAGGGCCTGCGGCGGCATCGGTGTTGCCTATGCCGTCAACGCCTTGGGGTCCTTTCCGATCATTCTCGGCGGAACTGAGGAACAAAAGAAGAAATACCTCCCGGCCATTGCCTCCGGCGACAAACTGATCGCCTTCGGCCTGTCCGAGAAAGCCTCGGGTTCAGACGCCGGCAGTCTTCAGACCACCGCCTCCAAGGACGGCGATCACTACGTCATCAACGGCGAAAAGAAGTGGAACACCAACGGCGAAGTCGCGTCGGCATTCGTCGTCTACGCTCTGACCGAGCCGGAGAAGGGCATGCGCGGCATCTCGGCCTTCATCGTCGACAAGGGAACTCCGGGCTTTGAGGTCGGCAAGCGAGAAGACACGATGGGCATCCGAACGGTTCCGGTCAACGAACTGTATTTTGAAAACTGTCGAGTACCCGCCGAAAACCTACTCGGCCACAAAGAGGGGGGCGGGTTCAAGAATGCCATGATGACCCTCGACCGAGCCAGGCCCGGAGTCGCCGCGCAGGGTCTCGGCCTGGCCCAGGGCGCCTTCGAATGGGCCTGGCGCTACGCAAGTGAACGGCGGCAGTTCGGGCAGACCGTTTCTTCCTTCCAAGCAAACCAATTCCTTTTTTCCGACATGGCAACTCAGATCGAAGCAGCCCGGCAGCTGGTCTATTCATCGGCCCGCTTGATCGATTCCGGGGCCAAGAACGTGTCCAAACTCGCGGCCATGGGCAAGGTCTTTGCCACCGATACCGCGATGAAGGTTGCCACCGATGCGGTTCAAATGTTCGGCGGTTACGGTTTCTGTCGGGACTATCCGATCGAGAAATACATGCGGGACGCCAAGATCACCCAGATTTATGAGGGTACAAACCAGGTCCAAAGAGTGGTTATCGGCCGGGCCCTCACGCGTGAGATGAAGAGCATTTCTGATTTCTTGGATGTGAAGATCGAACATTTTCCGGGATTTGAGGACTGATTGGGTTGGTCTGAAGGCGCGCTCGAAATCGAAGGAAATCGCATGAGCCAATTCCCTCTGCCCTCATATCCATAATGCGCTTCGCGCATATGAAATAGACACAAAAACGAACAGGGGCCGCGACGCGGCCCCTGTTCGTCAATATCTGAAATCGCACACCGAAGTCGGAGAATCACACGAAACCAGCTTTACCATGCGCGAAGCGCATCATGCGAAAGGTTCGACCTTTCGCTACTCGAGGATTTTCAGATCGACCTGACGCTCGACGACCACCTCAGTTCCAGGCACGATGATCTTAAAATCGAGTTCGCAGGCACCCGCAGGGAGAGCACTTAAATCCAGCGAATTGGCGTACATGAAGACACCATCAACTATCTGAGCAACGGGAAGATCCATCGTCAAGGGCTGCCCAAGGCGACGACCATCTTTCCGGAGGGTGAGCTTCAGCCTTATATGATGACTATCCCCCTCGACCGCCTCGGGATTCACGAGGTAGCCGAAATAGGACAATTGACTGTCATGGGGAACAGAATTGACGTCCAGAGATTGAAGATGCCAAACGTCAAAGGTATAGGCCTGGCCCAATAGATGGCTGTCCAACTGCTCAGCGTTGAGACCAACCCAGAGATTCGAAAGCCAGGTCTCTTCCCCAACTCCCGGGATCACCACCTCCCGGTTCTCGACAAAGCGCAAAACATTCCCGGAGAAGCCACCGAGTTCGAGACGGTAGGAACCTTCCGCCAGCGGGAAGGTCAGGTGGTAGACCCGCCTCCCATTCCCGATCATCGATGTTCCGGCCGATTGAAATGTGCTCAAGACATCAGTTCCATCAGAACTCAGCACCCGCCCCGCAAATTTTTCAATCAACTCAGATTCGCTCGGAAGACCGAACTGAAACCAAAGGGGCCGATGGTGTGCATCCGCTACGCCCAGTTCCGCAATCACGAGGACCTCATTCGACGATGAACCTTCCCCTGCACTGATCGCCGTCAGCTGAGCAGCTGTGGCCGGCGTCCCATTCGGCACCGAAACCGGCTTTGGAACGTCCTCTAGATCGGGATGGAGGAAATATATCTCAGGCGCCTTTTTCAAGGCCCTCATGCCCATCGTCGCATCCTGGTGTGACCGATCCAGGGTGAACTGATTGGTGTTCGGTCTCTCCTCGTAGAAGGTGAAGGGAACTCTCGTACCTTTGGCCTTGAACCTCGGGTCCATTCGCGCAGGATCGTAGATCCACAGGTTCGCGCCCGCACGAACTTCGTCTGAACCGCGACCGGACTGGCCGGTAGCCGTTGAGGCACTGGTAATATACTCGGTCGGCGCGCGCCTCTGCTTGTGATGAGGCGGCCCCATGAGGATAAATACTTTTCCCCTGTCCGTGAGGGCGCCGCGCATGCCTTCGTAGGAATACTCCTCGTCACAGTACTTCACCATGGCGTCGAATTGCGCCCGGAATTGATTGAAGGCAGCTCCAGGGTCTGGATTCCGCCGCGCCCAAAAAAGGGCGATAAACTCTTTTGCCTCTTTGTCGTTCGAGATTTTGCTCCAGGCTTTGACTTCTTTCTTGGTCAGAAGAAATCCTTCAGGACCTTCGGCCCAACCTCTGTAGTCCTCCGAGATTTGGGGATGAACTAAGGCAGCGAAAAAAACCACAAGGGCCAACACGATTCCAACGCGCTTGAATTGCATGAGATCTCTCCCTTTCGGAGAGGCATGGTAACACTGCGGCATGACTCCAAGGTAAAAAAGAAACGCCCCACCGAAGTGGGGCGTGTCAAAGACTTCCCGGCGGCGACCTACTCTCCCACAGGCTGGACCTGCAGTACCATCGGCCCAAAGGAGCTTAGCTGCCGAGTTCGAAATGGGATCGGGCGTTTCCTCCCCGGAACAACCACCGGAAAAAAATTCACAACCGAATTCGAGTCTCCGTCATTTCTGAGAATTCATAAAACCAACTCAACCAAAAAATCAAAATAAATGTGGTCAAGCCTCACGACCGATTAGTACAGGTTAGCTTCGCGTGTCACCACGCTTCCACACCCTGCCTATCAACCAGGTGGTCTACCTGGGGTCTTAAGGAGCCTACTGGCTCGGGAGACCTTATCTTGGAGTGGGCTTCCCGCTTAGATGCTTTCAGCGGTTATCCTTTCCGAACGTAGCTACCCAGCTATGCCGTTGGCACGACAACTGGTGCACCAGAGGTTCGTCCATCCCGGTCCTCTCGTACTAGGGACAGATCTCCTCAAGTCTCCTCCGCCCACGGTAGATAGGGACCGAACTGTCTCGCGACGTTC
>JAIOSJ010000222.1 GCA_021107705.1 Thermoanaerobaculales bacterium
GAAGCCCTCGACGAGGCGCTGACCATTTGGAGCGCCGAAACCTCCGCGAGAGGGAATCTCGCTACCGACATCACGATCGATGGATGAACGAACGTTATGTTAACTTTGTTTCACCTGGCACCGGTTCGGGGAGCCTTGGTGATCGATACAGCGCCGAAGCCGGTGCTCAGCAGAGCTTCGTCACCCGGGTTTTCGATGTCGACCGATTCGAATGAATCAAAAACAAAAGGCAGGCCTTCGGCGCTATAGGGATCGGGCCGCGTCCCGATCGAAAAATGCAGGTGGGGCGCCTCTGAATTGCCGGAGTTGCCGACCTTGCCGATCACGGCTCCTCTCTTGACCTGATCGCCGACATTGAAGGGCATGCTGCCCTTTTTTAGATGCCCATAAAGCACAAACCGATTCTCGCCGATGTCAAGCACGATGCAGTTGCCGACATGAGTCTCTCTGTTCATCGGAACGGCTCGTTCGCCTGATAGAGGAATATTGTCCGGAATGTCGTCGACTACAAGCGCTACAACCCCATCTGCGACAGCAAGCAAATCCTGCCCGTAGGAACGCCAGTTGTTGGTGGTAGCCAGGTCGCCCCCTACCATACGGCCGTCGTGGCCAACCTTCATCGCGTCAAAGGCGAATCGTTGCAGCAGCCAGGTTCTTCCATCCACGGCCAACACGGTCCGGCGATGTTCGGAGCGGTTGGACGGGCCGCTGCCGATGAGCCAGAAGCCGTTGGCAAAAGGAGGAGAAATCTTCACTGGATCTGTTTTTGGAATGGTGATGACGCCGCCGTCTACTGATCGTTCATCCTGCATTTCAGATCCGGCGACTGAAAAAACGAGACGGTGATAAAGGCGATCCGGCAGATCCTGCGATGGTTCGAATGTCAACCAGACATAGAATACAAGAACTCGTCCGCATTCGAGCAGGTTCGCATCAGAGCTGTCGTCTGGGCGTCTGGGCTTGTAGATGCTTTCGTAAAGCTCGTCGCCGCTAATCGACCTTGCGACTCCACCTGTTTTCTGATCGATGACGTCAACACCCGTAAGAATGAGGTCTTTACGCCAGAAATTCCTCAAGTGGATCTCATAAACAAGATTGGAGGCGCCTCCACCGGACACTGGTGGGCTGACAAAAGGAACCTCAATGTCGACCGGAAGGATCGATGGGTTCTGTCCAGCCGCGATGCACGGCCAGAGAGCCACAATCAGCACCCATCGCGTTGTCATCAGTTTCATCAGTTTCCGGCTGTGGCTGCGGGCATCTACATTGGCTTCTCTCACATTCTTGATTCCTGGGAGGCGAACTGATGGAGTGTCTTTCGCGTGCACGAAGATGGTCTTTGGGGCATGTCTTTTCTCCGGGTCGCTCGTCTCATGTAAACCAAAAAGGTCGGACATGATACCTACAACGTTGGTGTTGTCGAATCGGTTCGCCTAGGGATTGTGATTTCCTTTTCCTCATCCAATCCACCCTACCACCGTCGAGGACCGATTCGGAGCAAATGACCACCGACCGGTGCCACGTTCACCAACTTCACCAGAGTTGTCCAGAGATGGCTGAATATTCAGAGGGTGTTGCTGTTTGGAAAACGGGAAAACGGTGGCACCCATTAGCACCGTTATTTACCGTTACTCACCTTACTCACCTTGATCAGCTTCGTGCGGTGGCCTTCATTTTCTCAAGGTCAGGAACTCCACGCCTACCGGTTAAATGTTGACAGAGGAATAATCGCTGTTAACCATCAGCCATCTACATCCGTTATCCAACGTTAGGGAATGCTTCTGTTCCCACTGTCATTCGGTATTTCAATTGAATCCAACATTTTCCCAGGGAGACGACATGGAACTCACCCTCAGAAACATCACCAAGACCTATCCCGGCGGCGTGACCGCCCTGGACGACCTGAGCTTGACCATCCCGACGGGGATGTTCGGCCTGCTGGGCCCCAACGGAGCCGGCAAATCCACCTTGATGCGCTCCATTGCTACCCTGCAAGATGTTGATTCCGGGACGATCACCCTCGGGGAATTGGATGTGCGGCGGGAGCAGGACGAACTGCGGCGCATGCTGGGCTATTTGCCGCAGGATTTCGGGCTGTATCCGAACGTCGATGCGGTGACCATGCTGTCGCACATCGCGGCGCTCAAGGGGCTGGGCACGACCGGCGAACGCAAGGACATGGTCGACGCCCTGCTGCAGCGGACCAACCTCTGGAAGCACCGCAAAAAGATGCTAGGCGGGTACTCGGGTGGCATGCGCCAGCGTTTCGGCATCGCACAGGCCCTGCTCGGACAGCCCAAGCTGATCATCGTTGACGAACCCACTGCCGGTCTGGATCCCGAGGAACGTAATCGCTTTCTGAACCTGCTGAGCGAAATCGGCGAGAACGTGATCGTTATCCTTTCGACCCATATCGTCGAGGATGTGAGCGAAGTCTGCAGCCGAATGGCCATCATCGACCAGGGCCGCGTATTGACCGAGGGCGAGCCCCGTAGGGCCGTCGATGCCATCCGTGGCAAGACCTGGCGCCTGGAGGCCGATCGCAACGACTTGCCTCGTCTGCACGAGGAACACATGGTGATCTCCACGCGACTGGCCGGCGGCCGAACCATCATCCACGTCTTCAGCGAGACCAACCCCGGGCCCTGTTTCGAAGCCGCCGATCCTGATCTGCAGGACGTTTACTTCAACACTCTGGGCGGCAGACTGCAGGAGGTATAGGCGCTATGTCCGATCAGCTCAAACAGTTCGGCCATGTCTTCGACTTCGAGTTAAAGTACCGCCTCAGGCAACCGACCTTCTACGTGTTCTCGGCCCTGTTCTTCTTCCTTACTTTCACGGCCACTTCCACCGATTCGGTGCAGATCGGCGGCGGCATCGGCAACGTGGCCCGCAACGCGCCCTATATCATCGCCAGAACCGTCAACGGGATGGGCCTGTTCACCGTTATTTTGATGGCAATCTTCATGGCCACCGTTGTATCGCGGGACAAGGATCTGGAAGTACGGGAAATCCTCTACAGCACGCCCCTGAGGAAATTCCCACTTCTGATGGGACGGTTCACGGCCACAATCCTTCTGGCCTTTTTCAGCGCCTCGTTCGCCGCACTGGGCCTTCTAGTGGCCAGCCTCATGCCCTACCAGACAGCCGAGCACATTCAGGCCTTCAGCGTGCTGCCCTACCTGTACACGATGTTCATTCTGGTTCTACCCAATTGCCTGCTGGCCGGATCGCTCTTTTTCTCAGTCTCCATTCTCACCCGTCGGGCCATGGCCACCTATGTGGCGATGATCGCCTTCTTTGCCCTGTACGGCTTCGCCTTCGGGTTCCTGGGCGATCTACAGAGCGAGAACCTGGCAGTCCTGTTGGACCCCTTCGGTATAGCCTCTCTCGACCTGCAGACCCGTTATTGGACCATCATCGAACGGAACACATTGCTGCCGCCCTTTACTGGCGTGGTATTGCTGAGCCGGATGCTTTGGTTGGCGGGGGCCGGGCTGTTGCTGGTGGTCACATTTTTTCGGTTCCGCATGGATTTGGGATCATCCAAGGGGAGCGCCTCACCCCCCGCTGCGGTTTCCGGCCAACATCGCAAACCAGGAGCCCTGAACGCCGCCGGTCGAGCCTTCCCCGCCCTGGCCCCATCCTTCAACTTCCGAACCACCCTCAGCCAATGGTTTTCCCTGACCAACCTGGAAACCCGCACGCTGCTGCGCAGCCTGCCCTTCCTGGTGATGATGCTCTTCGGACTGCTGAACCTGTCGGGCAATCTGTCCTCTGAGCTGTACGGGCGATTCCTGTATCCGGTCACCCACCGTATGCTGGGCTTCATCGCCGGAGCCTTCGACCTGTTCCTGCTGATCATGATCGTCATCTACAGCGCCGAATTGGTCTGGCGCGAAAAGAAGCACCGCTTCCATGAAATCCAGGGTTCGCTGCCTGTTCCCTCGTGGATTTTCCTGACATCCAAGTTCGCCGCTTTGATGGTGCTCATCCTTGTTTCCATGACCCTGGCCATGGGCGTGACCATGGTTTTCCAGCTCTCCAAGGGCTTCCACCATCTGGAGCCCGGATTGTATCTCCGCGGTTTGTTCGTGATGTCCTTCAGCGAGTGGATCCTACTGGCGGTTATCGCAATGTTTACCCAGGTGATCGGGCGGCAACGCTACGTGGGCTTCTTCCTGATGCTGCTGTATTTCCTGCTCAAGACCTTTGGCCCCGAGATGGGAGTGGAGCATTGTCTTTTCTTCTACAACAGCACTCCGGCGGTCATCTACTCCGATATGAACGGATACGGCCACTTCGCCGGTGCAGCCCTCTGGTTCAAGTTCTTCTGGGCCCTGCTGGCGTTCATCATGCTCACCTTGGCGGTACGGCTCTGGCCGCGCGGCAGTCAGGATTCGCTCTGGCCGGCACTGCGCAACCTGCCCTCCCGCTGGCGTCCGATCCATACCGGCATGGTCACCGTAGCGGGGCTGGGATTTATCGCCTGCGGCGCTTTCATCTACTACAACACGAACATCCTGAACGACTTCAAGCCCAGCGACGACGACGAGCGGATACAGGCCAACTACGAAAGTCAATTCAAGAAATATGGGGAGAATCCTTCACCTCGGGTGACGGCCGTGGTCGCCGAAGTGGACTTCTATCCCGAACAGAGGCGCGTTGACATCCGCGGCACGTTTGATCTGGTCAACAAGACCAATCAATTCGTGGAAGAGCTGTATTTGAACATCAATTCGTTGCAGGAAGTGCGGTCGCTAAGCCTGGACAATGGTCAGATGCTGACCGAACCAACGCAGTGGGATCGGGATACCGGTTTCCGGATCTACCACCTGACCGAAGCGATCGCCCCGGGCCGAACCGTGAAGTTGAGCTTCGACCTGGGCGCGGACATCGACGGCTTCGTAAACAACGGAGCCAACCCGGAGATCGTGGCCAATGGCAGTTTCATCAACAACCTGGATTATTTCCCCAGGATCGGTTATCTGGCCGATCTGGAATTGACCGTCCCCTCGTCTCGTCGCAAACAGGGCTTGGATCCGGAGTGGTCCATGCCCTCGCCGGATGATCCGGATAACCTGATGACCTCCTTCATCAGCGACGCGGATCACATCACGTTCGAGGCCGTCGTCAGCACCTGCGCTGACCAGACGGCCATCGCGCCGGGAAAATTGCAGACCCAGTGGGAGCAGGATGGACGCCGCTATTTCCGCTATCGCGTGGACGAGCCCATCCTTAATTTCTTCGCTTTCTTATCCGGGCGGTATGAAGTGGAGCGCCAGCAGTGGCACGGCGTGGACTTGGAGGTCTTCTACCATAAGGAGCACGCCGTCAATGTGCCGCGCATGCTTGAATCGATGATCGCGACACTGGACTATTGTACCGCCAATTTCAGCCCCTATCCCCACCAACAACTGCGCATTGTGGAGTTTCCCCGCTACCGACGATTTTCCCAGGCGTTTCCCGGCACGGTGCCGTTCTCCGAATCGTCGGACTTTATTTCCGACCTGCGTGATACCGACAACATCGATATGGTCTTTTACATCACGGCGCACGAAATTGCTCACCAGTGGTGGGGCCATCAGTTGATTCCTGCGAACATTCCGGGCAGCCAAATGATCACCGAGAGCCTGGCCCAGTACACCGCCCTGATGGTGATGGAGAAGAACCTCGGACCGCTGCGCGTGGGCAAATTCCTAAAGTACGAGTTGAATAACTATCTCCGGGGCCGCGGAGCCGAGCGTGACGAGGAAATGCCCCTGTTCCGCGAAGAGGGCCAGTCCTACGTCTACTACCGCAAGGGCAGCCTCGTGTTTTACGCCCTGCGTGAATACCTGGGCGAAGATGTCGTTAATGATGGCGTACGAGAATTCCTAATGGCCCATTTGGACCAGGGCCCGCCATACGCCACGGCGTCTGAGCTGCTGACCTGCTTGCGCGAGCGCACGCCAGAGCAGTACGCCTACCTGATCGAAGATCTCTTCGAAACGATCACACTGTACGACAACCGCACCGAATCGGTGACCTGCGAGCGGATGGGGGACGGCCGATTCCGGGTGGTGCTGGACTACGTGTCGCACAAGTACCGCGCGGACGGGCAAGGTGTCGAGGAGGAGATTCCGCACCGGGACTGGATAGAGTTGGGCGTTTTCGGGGAAGGGGCCGACGGCGAGGAAATCGAATTGTTCCGCGAAAAACGGCGCCTCGAAGCCGGCAAGGGCCGCCTGGAAGTCGTGGTGGATCAGGAGCCCAAGCGGGCGGGGATTGACCCGCGGAATCTACTGATCGACCGGGTGGTGGTTGACAATTTGAAGGTGGTGAGTATGGGGAACAACTAGCGGGCTTCAATGCCTGGTCCGGTCTTCTTGCTTTAGTGAGCCTTCCACGCCGACGGCCTGAATCGTCACCCCGGCCTTCGGGTTCGCTTCGCTCACCCGCTCGGCGTTTTCCGAGAGGGACTGAAGAACGAGAAATCGGGTCAACCTTCCGGTCCCTCTCGAAAAATCGCCTCGGCGGCCTACCACTCCAGCGGAGCAGATGCTTTCATCGCGTAGCCCGGGGATTGCCCCCTTTGACTTTCTTCTGCAGGGAGAAAGGTGCGCGTAACACCACAAAGAGGAAAATCAAAGACCGCACTTATGTAGCGCGCTACATAAGTGCGGGGTGCGGCTTTGTGCTGCGGGTGGTTTCGCTTGAGCGGGAGCACAAGGGCAGACCTGGCTTGCCCCGGGGAAGATCGACCAAATCCAGTCGCTCC
>JAIOSJ010000368.1 GCA_021107705.1 Thermoanaerobaculales bacterium
AGGAGAAAATCTCGCAGAGAACGCCAAGAACGCTGAGAGAATATATCTTTACGAGAAGCCCTCCTCCTCTTTCCCCCCTCTGTGTCCTCTGCGGTCTTTGCGAGAGAACTGCCTTCTTTTTTGTGCCTTTTTGTGGCTATTTCTTTGGGTTTTGCAGGATGCTGCGCTTTTCGTTGTATTTCGATCTGATGGCCGAAAACTCCTGATGCTCGAACCCCAACTCGGTGGAAATTCGGCGAATCTCGTCCTCTTCACTGAGATCGATCGAGTCGTCCGCTCCCGAAACCGCAAACAGGCAGTGGAGCAGTTTTTCCTTCTCTTCTCGACCGGAGATGGCGTTGAACTCCCGAGTCACCAGGTAGTTTTCCGTACCGCCCATGAGCAACTGCTGGCTCTTGGCGATCTGCACCGCAAGAACGGCCTGCTCCGGCGGAAGACCGCCAATTTCCGTAACGATCTTCTCCATCTGAAGTGTTTCCTCCTCGCTGATGCTGAGATCAGCATTGGCCACCCGGGCTAGGACGAAGGAAAATGCCGCGATATAGCGAGCTCTTTCGGGATCAAGACGATCGATCTCTCGCACGATCCTGCGCACCGTCTCGGTGTCGGCCTCGGAATCGCTCCGCTCGATCTTCTGACCCAACAACCGCTGAAGAAAAGAAGCCATTACTCCTGGGCCGCCAGGGTCGCATCCTTGATCATCACGGCATAGGTGTAGCCCGCTCCGAAATCCTGATCGACGGCCAGCGTACCGGTGACCGTGACGATGTCACCGATCGCAGCGCCTTGGGCAGACGTGACCGTAAGATCATTGGTTCCCCCCTCGGCGGAACCCGATCCGTCCTGAATGTGCAGCCAGTTCGTGCCGAGGATGCCGCCGTTAAACTTCACCACCTGTCCGGCCACCGTCACGGTCTTCCCTGCCAGGACCGAACGGTCCGTCCAGACCTGAGCAACGGTCACGCCTCCCTCGGCAGTCTTGACGCCTTCAATATCGACCACCGGCGCAACCTGTCGTCCGTGGGCCTCCATCGGCGGATGGCTCGAGGGCATGGCCCCGCTCATGTCTTCACCCTCACGAAGGATGCGGGAGGCGAAGTAGATGGTCGGAAATACCCGATCCAAGGTTTCGCTTCGGAAATCCGCCATCGGCATCTCGAGGGGGACCGAAACGCGGTCCCCAACCGCAACTTCGAATTGGCTCGACGCCGCCCAGATCTCCTCCGAACCAAGATCCACCCGAACGTAGGTGTAGGAAGCGGCATCCATGGTCTCCACCACGGTACCGGTCACTATTTCAGATCCAGCAGGCAAAGGCGTAGTGATCGTCTCTGTGGACTCACCCGGCCCCAGATCAACAGTCGACTCTCCGGAACACCCCACACAGAGTCCGAGCAATGAAATGAGAAAAACGATCTCATAAGTCCTAAATTTCATAAATTACCTTCCAATCTTCTCCCCCGACATCTCCGAGCGATCAATTGCCGTCTACCGGTACCTCGGCAAACCGAACCGCCCTCGGCTTTTAGGGCGCGCTAGAGGCCCGGCCGAAAACCCCTTGCGAAACGAAATTATGAGGAGGTGCGAGATGTGCTTCCGGAAGGCCGCAGGCGTAGTCGTTCTACTTCAATGCCTTACGGAAACACAGATTGTACCTCATTCGCGATTTGCAGCCGTGAAGGGGTTTCGGCTGGGCCTCTAGGATAGCACTCCCAACGCAGCTATTCTTCGACCTCATCCCAGATGAGGACCTCAAGCAGGCCATCGGAGGAAGCCCGGCCGCGGAACATGCCATTGGTGTTGTAGACCATTGCGGCGTTCCCTTTGGCGTCAAGGACAATGACCCCTCCGTCACCCTCCTGTAAAATGCCATGCACGACTTTCTCGGCCGCCTCGGTGACACCAAGGCCCGCATACTCCATCAGGTCGGCAATTCGTTGGGCCACACCGTGGCGGATAAACTCTTCCCCGACCCCGGTGCCTGAAACGGCGCAGGTTCGATTGTCGGCCCAGGTCCCGGCGCCGATGATGGGCGAATCACCGACCCGGCCGAATCTCTTGCCCGTGAGGCCGCCGGTCGAGGTGCCCGCCGCCAGGTTGCCGGAGACATCCAGAGCAACACAGCCGACCGTGCCGTGTTTCTCCTGGTCCTCACGAAAATTCTCCCAGCTCTCACGACGGCGTTCGGTGTCGAAGTAGGTAGGATCAACCCTGTCCATCTCCATCGCGTCGGCGAAGGCCTCGGCGCCGTCAGCCCCAAACAGCACATGGCGCGAACGTTCCATCACCAGACGTGCCAGTCGTATCGGGTTCTTCACCGTTGTCACGCCGGCCACCGCGCCACAGGCATGATCCGCGCCGTTCATGATCGATGCATCCAGTTCATGGCCGCCGTCCCAGTTGTAGACGGCGCCCTTACCGGCATTAAAAAGGGGGTTGTCTTCCATTGCTGCCAGAACACTCTCCACCGCATCGAGGGATGTCCCACCAGCGGCGAGAATACGTTGGCCGGTCGCCAATGCGCTCCGCAGACCATCGACATACTCCTGCCGACTTTCGGCCAACTGGTCGCGGGAAATCACCCCGGCGCCACCGTGGATCACGAGGGCCCATTCCGGGGACTGAGGCGCCTCTCCACAGGAGAGGGTGAGAAACAAAAGAAGAAAAACCGTTGCAAACCTGGAAAAATGCATTTATGAGACTCCCCAGCCCGTCTGGGCCTTTGGATCATACCGGTTTCAGACAGAGGTCCCCGGAAGGGAACCGCGGGGCTTCGGATTCCGACCGTAAAACAGATCGTCCATCCACATCATCGCTCGGCGCGCGCCCCCGGAATGGGCGATAGCCCAGCGCACCACATTGTGTATGGCATTGTCGGGGTGAGAGTAGGGACAGACGCTCATGCACCGCCCACAGTCCGTACCAACGGCATGCCAATATCGGAAACAGGTATCGGAATCGATCGCCCATCGCCGACCATCATCGATGGGCGTCCGGTCGCCCCCCGGGATAGCGCCGACCGGGCAGGTCTCGGCGCATTTTCGGCAGATCGCACAGAAATCCAAAACCGATGGGTCGTCACCGGGTGCATCCGCCACCAAGGGCACATCGGTGGTGACGACACCCAGGCGAATCCTCGGCCCAAGACCCGGCGTCATCAACAGGCCCATGCGCCCGATTTCACCCAGGCCGGCATCCCGCGCCACCAATGGCGCGATGACGCGGTAATTTCCGTCAATATGAGCGCGCGCCCGCCAGCCGCAGCGCCGAATCACCGCCGCCAGTTGCACCGCGATCTTGGCCGACTCGACATACTGTCGAGCCGATTCCACGATCGCCGGGGCCCCCGGTGCATGGGCAACGGCCGTGTGATCCATTTCGACGGTGAAGGCGATCGCCCAGGAGTGATCAAGAGTGATCGACTCGCCCCAAGGCCCGGCGCCCCGGCCGATGTGACTGTAAATGTGGTATGGCTCGAGCCGGGCCACGCCCACATCCACAGCCCCGTTTGATCGGGCCAACTCTTTCAACCGATCGACCCACACCCCGGGATCGAAGTCCACACGATCCGGGGCCACATCGCCGTCCACTTCCGGACCCAGAGCCTCGGTGATGTCGAACGACGCCTCTGCGGCGGCAAAGGCAACCTCTTCCGCAAACTCGGAGTTTGGGGAGAGCAGGCCCGGCAGGGCCCTCGTTCGATCGTCTCCGGCACGATTCTCGGGCCGCATCTCATAGTAGCTCTTGAACTGGGGACTTCCGGGCACGAGGTGGCCCCGCGCGAACATGACGTCTCTTTCGTCAACCCTGCGCGAGGGACGACCACCAGGAGCGACGACGTTGCTGATGGGCGCGAACCAGAAAATAACAGCAAGGATCGTAATTCCTGCAACGATCCCGAGTCCGACTCCAGGAACGGGGACCGGCAGGAGGGCTAACAGCAGTAAGACCCCAGCTCCGCCGACGGCGAGAAGGCCCGCAACGATCGTGGCGCGTGACTCCCCTTCGCGCCTTGAAACAATTGCAAAGGCGCCAAAAGAGATGAAGATCACCGCAGCCATGCCGGTCAAAACAATGGGAGCCACACCTTCCATAGCGGAAAACGGTATCACGGGCCGGGCAATCGCGCTCCAAGACACAGGACAACCGCATTCCGGAAATGACACAGGAGAAAATCTCGCAGAGAACACCAAGAGCATATGTCTTTGCGAGAAACCCTCCTCCTCTTTCCTCCCTCTGCGTCCTCTGCGGTCTTTGCGAGAGACCTGCCTTCTTTATTGTGCCTTTATGTGGCTATTCCTGGAGTTTTGCATACGGCTAGATTGAGATCAAAAAGGCGCCCGGCGGACGCGTCTACGGCTGTGTCCAGCTCCAGGCATTCGTGTCGCTGCTTTCGAAACCGTCGGAAAAGATCAATTCGGCAGTGCCGCACGGCGTGGAGTTACAGGTGGTGGGCTGGGTTCCCGAGATTTCCACGTTGTCCACCTCCCAGTACCAGTCGTTGTTGCCGATGTAGCGGAATCGAATCTGGACATTGGTGTGCCCGGCATAGGCCATTAGGGAAATCATCTCGTGGGCCATGTTGGCGGTGTCGCTACCGGCATAGGTCACGAGATTGGTCCAGCCGCCGAGTTGGTCAGAGTTGATGTCCACCGCACCCGAGTCGTCGGTGGAGTAGGCGTGGAAGTAGTGGTCGTAGATCAGGTCCACGCCTGTTGCCGCCCCGGGGACGCTGAAGCTCGGCGTGATCAGGTGCTCGTCCTGGTCCTCGATGGGAGAGTAGTAGACCCGAGCCACATAACCCCACTGGTCGCCCTTGTCATAGCGGTACCAGTCATTGGCGTTCCACGTTGCTGGGTCCTCGTTACCGAAATCGAGGATCGCCCAACCGTTCGGCGGGTTGTCGCCATCGGGGCCCCACGATCCGTCGAAATCCTCCGACAGCAGGGTGAAGTTACCGACGATGATTTCGCCCACGATGTGGCTGAAGGTGTCCACAAAGGAACCCTGGTCGCTGGTGATCTCGACTGAGAAATCGATGGTCGACCCGCAGGCCGCTTCGGCGGGCAGCTTGACCAGGTAACTCGACTGCGACTGAACCGATCCCTGCACCGCGATATTCCCGTAGGCCGCGCCATCGATGGTCATCGTAGCGCCTGCGGTCAGAACCGCAATCGTGGCGTTGACGTTGGTCAGGACCTCAGTGCCGGAGTTGGACAGAGTCACGTCAAAGCCGATGTTCTCGCCCGGATCCCAGATCCCATCGCCCACGGCCGGAGCGCCGCAGCTGTCGGTGACGGTCGAGAGACCGCCATAAGTGGCGTCCGGGCCACAGGACTGGAAGGGATGAGTCAGCATCAGCTTCCACCAGTTCAGCGTGCCGGTGTCGCCGCCGGCATCATCGGTGATTTCGAGCCGCCACTCACCCGCGGAACTCTCGCCGTCGATCGTTGCCAGTGAGCCCTCAGGCCGGAAGGCGCCTGCAAAGGGCGCCGATCCGACCGCAATCGACAGGCTCGCCTCGTCGTCGAAGACCGTGCCGACAAAGTTCTCACCGGTGCTCCCGTTGTCGGTGGTCAATTCAACCCGGGTTCCGATCGGGGAAATGAGATAAATGTCGAGGTCACCGTCGTAGGTATGGGTGATGTCGATCTGCACGTCGACGTCGACGACGGTCTTACCCACCGGCACCGAAATAGTTGAACTGAAGGTGGTTGAGTCGTTGATCGCGAGAGGCGTGTCCGTAGAGTCATAGGTGGGATCGACGATCAGCGGGGTCGAGAACACGTAGTATGCGCCACCATTGTCGTCGTTGGCCTCATTGCCGGCCGGATCGGCGGAGGTGACGAAGAACGAATAGTCGGAGCACTCGACGAGGCCGGAAATTTCCACCTGGTGAACGGTGTCGAACGCAGATTCATGGGTGGTGACGGTCGGCGGTGGTGCGGAGGCCAGACCAACGGTGACCAGGCTGTCGGCGTCCTCGTCGGTGTCCCAGAGGACGGTAACCGAGGTTCCTCCAAGGTCGGTGATCTGCACGTTGCTGATGACCGGTCCCACACAGTCCACAACCGCCGTGTCGGTCTTGGTGACGTCGATGCCGCCGAGGCCATCGTCGGCATCGACGTAGGTAACGATGATGGTGTCGCCATCTGCCACCGACAGCAGGCCGTCGGTGTCGTCAGCCGCGGCGTCGGTGGTGTCAATCGTTCCTGCGAAGGAACCCGAATTCGGCGGACTCTCCACCAAGGCCAGGGCCTCGCCCCCCGGCTCGCTGTCGCTCGTTATGATCACCTCATCGTAGGCCCCCACGCCGGTGAGGTCGGAGTCGCCCAGGGAAATGCCGATGATATCGGAGCAGCTATAGGTTTCGCGGTCAAGCCGGACGCGGCCGTTCTTCGTCGAGCAAGGGTCGTTGACGCTGGCCAGGGTGACTTCGATGTCGTCAACGTAGAAACCCTCGACCTCGAAACCGCCGTCGGAGGAGAAGTTCCAGCGGATTTGAACTTCCTGCCCGGCCCAACTCGAAAGGTCGTGCCCGTATTGGCTCCAGCCGGTGAGGGCGCCGTTGCCTGAAGGACCGTTAAAACAGTCCTGACTCGCGGGGTAGGCACAGGCGTTGATGGGCGGTGTTCCGGTATCGGAGAAATCCCCCGGATACCCGCCGGTGGGGTCACTGATGGTCCAACTGCCGCTGTCGCAGTCCGGGTTGCAGTCGTTCACTTCCACAACCAGGCCGTCCCAACCCACCTCGATGTTGAACGAGGCCCAGTAGGAGAGCTGAGGGTTGCCTGCCTGCAGGGTCAGGGGCGGGGTGGTGGCAGCGGCACACTGACCGGGGCCGTGATTCGAGCCGTCAGGGGCGTTGTGGTACGAGAACTCGCCGCCCGGGGTGTGGTTCTGCTGGTTGGTGACCCGCCACTCACCCCCAAGTGAGAGCTTGGCGTTCTCGTCACCACCGTCGTCAACGAAGGTCCCGGGGGTCGAGGTCGGCGCCCATGCGGTAGCGGAGAGCATGACGGTGTTCTGCTCCTCGTTACCCCCGTTGTTGATGCCGCCCTGACCGCCGGCGGAGTCCTCACACCGGACGATATAGTAGTAGGTCTCGAGGGGGGCGATGTCGTAGTCGACGTAGGTGGCGCCGGCGACATTGGCCAACAGATTACCGGCGCCCGGGGTGAAGTAAGGCGTGATGTCGCGGAAGACGTTGTAGGTCACCGTCGGCTCGAACGGACAGTTACTCTGGCCGAGGCTCCAGTCCACAACCAGGTCACAGAGCAGGCTCTCGAGGTCATTGGTGACGGCGATGACCCCGTCGAAAGTCGGGAACAGGGTACAAGCGCCGGTGAATGTCACCGAGTCCTTGGCCGACGCGCCGGATTCGGCGCACCCGTCCGTCGCCCTGATGACGTAGGAGTAGGTGTAGCCACCCTGGACGTACACATCGGTGAAGGAGGCTATGGACGAAGTTCCCACCAGACTGAAGTCGCCGGGCGCCGGTGTGGCGCCGGGGGCACGATAGATCAGGAAGCCGGAGGCGCCGGCATGACTCCAGCTCAGGGTGATGCCGGTCGGCGGATTGTCGGAGGCGGTGAGACCAGTGGGCGCCGCCACCGTCGAACCACAGCTGCCGAAGGTGGCCACCAGAGCGTATCCTTGACGGTCACTATATGGAGCGGTACCCGTACCCGGCACCGCCGTGCCCTTGATGCGCAGAGTCCAGGCGCCGGCGACCGGAGAGGGAATCACCACGCCTTCCACGGGATTGAGCACATCGGCGCTGCCACCGGTGGCGGAACTACCGCTGGAGAAAACGTTGCCGAGGTAGAGGACACTACTCGGGCTGACGACCTCAAGGTCGAGGTTGTTGACCAGGTTAACCGCAGCCAGGGTGGAGGACTCCGGGTCGCTCCACACCAGGCGCACATCGAGGGGCTCGGCGCCGGTGGGCACTTGGAGGGTGTACTCCACCTGCTCGCCGGTGGCGATACCGGCGTCATGGCGCACGTCCCATACCCGGAGCTGCCGGGAGTCACCGGAGAAGAACAGCGAGTTGTCGAGGTGGGTACGGCCCCAACCCTGGTCGAGGGAGGGGATTGTGGTGACGGCGCTGCTCGTGACGATGTCGATGCCGCCCAGGGGCATGCCGCCGACAATGAGAGTGGCCTTCATGAGTGCGCCCGAAGGAATCCGGGCATCGTTGGCCACGGCGCCGCCCGAGGGATAGAAGCCGTCTGTGTAGTACTGGCGCAGCAGGGCCAGGTAGCCCGAGGTGGTCGGCGTGGCCATGGAAGTGCCGCTGAGATCCTTGGCCGAGCAGTTGTCGTCGGTGTTGCTGGTGGTGCCCGAGGCCGAGTTGACGGACACACCCGGGGACACGATGTCGGGCTTCATGCGTCCGTCGTCCACGGGACCCCTGGAGTAGGTCATCAGATTGTCGGCCTGAGAGCCGGCGCCCCCGTTGGTGGTGGCGCCGACGCTGACGATGTTCTTGGCGGTGGCCGGTGACCCGATGGAGCCGTCTCCCGGCGCCGTACCCGAGTTGCCCATGGCGACCACGAACAGGAAGTCCTGGTTGCGGAACATGAACTCGTCCATGTCGAGGGCGGTACCGTCATACACGCTGGCGGTGGTACCCCAGCTGTCCGAGTGGATGCGGGCGCCGGCATCATAGGCCTGCCGGAACATGTCGGTGAGATCCCCGGCGAGACCGGCCAGACCGCCGCCCGAGTTGCCGACATCCTGAAGCACGATCTGGGCCTGGGGGGCCATGCCGTCGCCGTTGTCGTGGCCGTTGTCCAGACCGGTCGAGAGGTTGAGGTGGTTGTCCCCGGCCACCGATCCACTGACATGGGTCCCGTGATAGGAGGCCGCTGATGTGTCGTAGGCATCAGCGCCGGGTTCAACGTAGTAGGCCACGACCTTCTTGCCCGGCTCGACCGTACCGATGTCCGGGGGCAACGGACTCTGAGCCGTCGTCTTGCTTCCGGCACTCCCGTCAAAACGGAAATAGCACATGTCCGAGTCGAGACCCGAATCGTTGACGCAGACGATCTGTCCAGCGCCGAGAATGCCTTGATTCCATATGGGAGCGGTGATGGCGTAGTTTGTGGTGTCCACGGTGTCATAGCTCTGGCCCACCCAGATGGAGTGGTCGTTGAGCAGCTGCTTCTCCCGCCAAAGATCCACCGACAGAACATCCTCGAGCCCGGTGAGCAGATCCACGGCACGGTAGAGTTCACCAGAACGGATGCGGGCGATGACCCTGCCCCGCTCGTGGTGGTCGCTGTTGGTCACGAAGAGGGTCTCTTCGATGCGTTTGCCGAGCGCGGCGGCGATGGCGTGGGCATCGACCCCGGGCGCCGCCATGATCTCAACCGCAACCCGTCCGTCGCCGTCAACTGGGCTGTCCAGCAACCCGGGCTCTACCCGAGCCCACTTGGGCAGACGGAAAACGGCACGGACACCGGCGAAACCCAATACGGTCTCGAGATCGGCGAGATCGAAACGAATGAGGTATGCGTTATTCGGAATATAGAAGAGGTGCTCGACGCCGGCACGCTCCAGCACCGTGCGCGACTTGGCCGTGGGCGTCGAACTGAACTGCACCACCCCCAACACTCGGCCGTCGCTCTGGTCGCGCCAGTCGCTCAGACCGAGGCCAACGTCCGTTGGTGTCCGATCGGTGGGATCGAAATGGGCGGAGCGCAAGAGAAGCAGGCCCTGATTTTGAACCTTGGCGGTCATCTCGGCGCCCAAGGCCCTTTCACCTGCGGCGAGGGCTGAACCGGGGCCGGTCAACATCAGAAACAGAGACGTGATGACGATAAACGATCGTGTGAGCATCTTTGACTGTCCTCCTACAACCTCGTTCGGGAACGAGTACCTGTGAGCCGCGGAGAAGCTATCACAAATGCGAGGCGTCGTATCCCGATCCTGTTCAGTTTCCGTTCCTTTGATTTCCGGCATCGCTATGGGTTGATCACAAGACGCCTCAGGCGCCGGATCATCCACACAAGTTAATCAGCAGCTCTCATGCCGCCGCGTTCTCATAGAACGGCGACGGAACCGTGGGATACGCCCGGAATACGCGGGGGAAAAGGTGAGAGTTCGGAACGAATACCTCGTGGTTGTAGGCGTAAACCGACTCCCAACCGAGTTTTCGCTCCAAGTAGTCGGCCATCGTCTGCTGAACGAGGGTGTCTTCGGTGTAGGGGGCGGGGTTCATTCCTTCGACCCCTCCGATTCTTCCATCAACATCTTCCCTTTGGCAGTCAGGCGATACTTTTGCTTACTGCTCCGAGGTTTTTCTGGAATGGTCATTTCTATCCAACCATCTTCAAGAGCAGGCTGGAGATACTTGTCGGAAAAATGCATACGGTCTTTCAAACCCAGGGAATCCAAAAGCTCCCCACGACTCTTTTCACCGCGAAGGACCAAAACCATCTTTTTGACTTGCGGGGTAACTTGCGGGGTAACTTGCTGGGTTTGTTCCCCTGTCACTTCCCCGGTAGCTACCCCGGTGACTTCCCCGGTGACTTGTACGGTGACTTGTGCGGTCAGACCTTCCAACATGTCTGACTTCACTTGCATCTTCACCTGTGACTTCACCTGGAACCCGCTCCCAACTTGGTCCCGACTTGTGCGGGTCGAGGAAAAATGGTCGTCACCCAGTGCTCCGAAACCTCAAAGACCCGCTGGGCGAACTGGAACGTCCTTTCCGGCAGATCACTCTTCATTTCACCCTTCCAACTTCACACTTCAAACTTCCCCCCAGGTTCGACGTACCGGCACGCTTGAACTCGGTGGTGAATCCTTCACCGAAGGTGGTGAGGTTGTGGAACGACTTGGTCGCTAGGCGTATGGGCTGGTGGTTTGGCGTACAGGCTGGTGTTTTGGCGTTTGAGGGGGTTTTCTCTCGCAGAGAGCGCGAAGGGCGCTGAGGGAAGATGGGGAGACTGGCCAAAACAATCGAGTCATTTGAAACCTGGCGCCTACAGTTTCGACTGATGGTCAAGGAATCGTGTCAATGGCCCAAACTTCATTATGTCCACAACGGGCACGGTGAGACTCCCATCGGCCTTAAGCTCAAGATTCCGCGCAGCGGGAGGTAGGTGACTGGCAACTACGTACATCCAGGCGCATCCGCAAAAGGCGAAAACATATCCTCGGGCGCCCTCCTTTCTGACTCTTACAGGATGGAATACCACACCGTCGATGAGTTCACGAGTTGCCCAATCGATGAGGGCAACTGCGGTGATGCCGTACTCGTGAGGTTCGCCCGGATCCTCGTTGAGTAACATCTCCTTTATCTTCGCTTCGTGCGATCCCAAATCAACTCGCGAGAATTCCAATCTGCTTGAAATGCTGGCTCGCCACAAAATTGAGAGATGAAACAACTTAAACGGTGAATAATCCAAGTTTTCGACAACGACCGTTTCCTGGGCGACGACGGGTGGAATAGGGCGGTTGACCTGCCACATCTGTGAAAAGGCCCGCTCAAAGACACCAAATCGCTGCTCACAAGAACCACAGAGGAGGTGTTCTCGAAGCCCCTGTTGCAGGGGTCGAGTTTTTGCGTCGCCTCGACGTAGGCCAACGGCTCGGCTATTTTCATCGTACAAAGGGCGATATACCAATTCCGGAATGATATGGGAGTTGCGAAGAGGTCTGTCATGACCACAGAGCCGACATGACATGATCAAAGCAGATACCCTGCCCAGACATTTGCAATCGGCTGACATGACCCCAACAGATCACAGACCAATTAGAACACTCCCGGCATTCCCAGATCTGAGAGCCCGAACCGTCTATTGGTCAGCCGGGTTGGATTGTGAGGCATCACGCAGTTTCCGGAGGGAAAAACACTAAAGCCCATTGCTGGTTCTCCGAGGAAGAGTTCGCCGGCGTAAATTCGCGAGACCAGGTTGACCTCTTTGGATACGCATGCGATTGATCGCGTCTGCAGTAGCACTGTAATGGTCGAGTGCGAAATCCGGTGCGGCACTCCACATGTCTTGAAACGCATGCCACGTTTCCTTCTCAGCCGTGACCTTGCTGGGCCAATAGGCAATTTCGTATTGAACATCTTCCCTATTAACACTCTCTAATTCTGAACACTCCATCCACCGAATCGTGTCGTCTCCCGGCTCCTCAGGATTATGCTTTGGATCATGCAACAGAGGAAACGCTGACGGATGGACCAGAAGCCTGATCCCCTTGATTCCACAACTCTCGGTTGCATGCGAACGGACAACCCCCGTCCCCAAGAAATGAGCTGCGTGGTCACCGCCGTCTGAGGTAACGTCCGATCTGAATCGAATTGCTGCGAAGGAACCATGCGCGATTCCTGCGCGAACTGGGATCCCCTGCCGTAATAGAGTCTGAATGATTCTCACTGCCACGTTCACCGCTTCAAAAAGCTGATTTGTTGCGATGAAGGCCGAGTCCGAAAAGGTGATTGCTGTGACAGGGTACCTCATTTGAGCCATGTCGATTGCAAATTTCAGTGCTGCATGAAAATCTGTGAAGACCCTCGTCAACGGATTTTTCTGGGAAGACATGATCATCTCTAGGGTCCATGAAAATGGTCGTTGCGATTGCCTAATGGCTTCAACATCAAGTGGGTTCTGCCGGGTAAGCTCTGCGAACCCGAGCAGGTCGATAAAGAGAACGATTCGGTCCTCAGAGTTTGTCATAGGGGTCAATCCCACAGGTCAACAGTTTTGCCGGGTCCAACGCTTTAACTGCAAATTCATTTCCTTCATCATCGCATGCTTCGTATACGACACCGCTACCACCTTCTCCCCTTATTCCACCTATTGTGTACTGAACAAATGTGGTTTTAACTGACTTTGGTTTCTTCATGATGATCTTCTTTTACGCCCAACATAGTATTAACAACGGCATTCCGCAGGGAACCGGGGCCCAAAATCAGAAAACCAACCAAACTCACAAGAAAAACACCCGCGCCTCGGTATTGAACCCTCACCCGCCCGACTCGCCCAGCGCCGACCGAAGCTCTGCCAAGCTGTCTCGGGCGATGGGCAACACACTGTTGACGGGGGGTTCCAGTCTGATTTCCCAATCTCTGCCGTCGGCCTGCTGTCGAAGGAGCCGGACGTGGGCGAGATTGACAGCGTGTTCCCGGTGGATCCGAACAAAACCAAAGGGCTCGAACAGGGGCGCGACCTCACCGATTGGCCTGACATCGATTAGCGGTTCACGCGAGCGCAGGCGAACCTCGGTTTCCCCTCCCTGGGCTCGAAGGCTGTAGACATCGGCAGGATCCAGCACACGGTGTTCACTTCGGGAGAGATGAACGAGAATACGATGTGGGCGCATACTGATGTTGTATCACGACTTGGTCACCAAGAACACAGGTTGGTGGTTTACCGCACAGGCTGGTGGTTTACCGCACAGGCTGGTGGTTTACCGCACAGGCTGGTGTTTTGGCGCACGGCCTGGTTTTGTGGCGCATGGGTAAGTAAGGGCGGTTCGCGAACCGCCCCTACGCGGAATCGTTGAATCGGCAACCGTTCACACGACGATCCCGCATCTTTTTCAGCGTGGTGGTGGCGACCGATCTGACCGGGGGCCTTCGGTTTCCTCTTGACTGGGTCGGGGCCAAGAGCATCCAATTGTCTGCCGACAAGGCGCCAAAGGAGCGAGAAAGCCTATTCGATACTGAGACACTCGCTGTAGAGGACCGATATGGCGTCCGGGTTCGGCAGACTGGCGGAGAGATCGACGTCGTGTGGATGAATGGTGGTCACGAGATCGTTTCTCGAAGTCCTCGCAATCAGCACGATCGTGGTCGGACGATCGACCTCGATGACAGCTTCCCCGCTGACAGTTGCGAACACACTCGTACCAAGATCGACCTGGAGTCCGAGAACGGACAGGCTGCTGCGTACGAGTTCCTGTTCTGTCGAATCGTACAGTGCGATGTTCACGGGGTCGCTGACCCTGCCGTAACCGGAGTTGCAGATCTCGACGAGGACTCGGTACCCGACCCGCCAGCGGCCGGCTGCGGGAATGCTCAGCTGGTCATTCCCCGCGATCCAGTTCCCGGCTGAGCCGGCAACTAACGCCTGCGTAACGGGCATCTCCTGCCGATCACCAAAGCAACCGAAGGCCGAGATCTCCACCGTGTTGCCGTCGGCGCTGACATTGACGTTAGCGCCGCCTTCGAACGTAATTACATCGGTGAGGATGTTACTTCCGACCTTGGCGCCCAGCACCATCTCCCCTGGCGCAATGTGATCAGCGGTGACACCTCCTGCCTCAATTGAGACTCCGGAAGTCGTCACCTCGATGCCTTCACCGGCCAGCACTTGCAGTGAAACCATTCCTTCACTCCCGCCACCGGCAAGGCCGGGCCCGGCCTCGATGCCGGTGATCCCGCCCTCCTCACCGCTGCCGAGGAGCTGGGGATCGAGGGTCATGTCGAGGGTAGTGGGATCCTGCGACTGGATTCCGTTGGCGACGGCGGAGGCATAGGCGAGCACGGCGCCGGAGGCTCCGGTAACCTCCACGCGCAGGACCCCTCCGTCCACAACGGCGCCTGGGGCGAGGCTCGCAATGGAGCGTTGCAATGCGAAGTACGGACCAAGGGTGAAGCTGCCGGAGCCAA
>JAIOSJ010000039.1 GCA_021107705.1 Thermoanaerobaculales bacterium
ATGGCGCCATTTGGCGAAGTGATTGCCTGCGTGCGGCTCTTGGGAAGTGCCCAGTTCATGGTTCCACCCTTTCGATGGTTGCGGTCAACGGCTGAGAGCTGAGGCGCCTGCAAAATTCACCACAGAGGACACAGAGAGCTATCATTCGTACCTCAAGGTCTCGGCCGGATCCACGCTTGCGGCTCGCCGTGCGGGAAAGTAGCCTGCGAAGATTCCGACCGTTCCCAGTATGAAGGCGGTTGCGGCGGCGATTTGCCAGGAGAGCGTCGGTTTGCCGAGGAACTCCAACGCTCGGTTTCCCTCCACCGGCACGAGGGCGATAAGAGAGACCAGGGTGACGGCGATGACCACACCGAAGACCCCTCCAAGGAGCGTGTAGGCCACGCCCTGGAGAACAAACGGCCAGGTGATCCACGCCGGGCGTGCGCCGAGAGCCATCTGGACGCCGATTTCACGGGTCTTCTCCTTGACCACGGCATACATGATGTTGGCGACGCCGATGCCGCCGATCAGGAGCGTGAGACCTCCGATGATGCCGAAGAAGATCTGCAGGCCGAAGGTGACGTTGTTGGTGATTTCGGCGCCTCGCGCGGTGTCCCAGACGCCGGTCACGGCCTCGTCGGTGGGATCGAAACGGTACTTTGACGCTAGGGCCTCGTTGAACTGCAAATGGGCCGCCGGCATGTCATCGGGATGGGCCACCTTGTAAACGATGTTGCTCAGGCGTTGCTGCCCGAACTGTGCCGCGAACGTCGTGATGGGAATTGTTGCCCCGCCTTCGTCGGGACCTTTGTAGGTTCCCATCTGTAACTTGGGGCGCATGACACCGATGACGAGGTAAGGCGTGTGATTGACCAACAGGATTTCGCCCACCGGATTCACGGCTCCAAAGATGTCGGCAGCCAACTGATTCCCGAGGAAGATCACTCGGCGTTTTTCGCCTTCATCCCGGGCGTTGAGGAAACGGCCTCCCGCCTGTGGGAAATGGTGGCGGATCTCACCGTACTCCCAGTTGGCGCCGGTCACACGCGAGGAAAGGGTCGTCGTACCCCAGGTCAGGCTGGTCTGCCATGAGGTCAGCTCTCCGATGACGCCCGACGCGCTGGTCATTCGGCCCCGGAGGTATTCGATGTCCTCCAGTCTGGGTCGGATGGACCGCCCCTGGGGCAGCCCCTGCCACACCTTTGTGGTCTCGCCGGGCCACCACACGGCGATGTTCTCTCCCATGCCTCGCTTGGCGCGAGAGAGTTGGACCTTGAGACCCTCGCCGAACGCCAGCAGCATGAGGATCGCCACAGTCCCCCAGGCGATCGCCGCAACGGTCAGGATCGCTCGTTTTCGCTGCAGGGTCGATGCCTTGATGAAAAGGTGAAAGATGATTCTAATATTCGTCATGCTCACACCTTCATTGCCACGACGGGATCGAGGCGAGCGGCGTCCCTCGCGGGGAAATAGCCTGCAAGAAAGCCGACGGCGCCGAGCAGGGCGGCGGTCAACAAGGCGAGGCGAGGCGAAAGTTCGGGGTCGCCGACATATTCCCCCAGGCCGAGACTCGGGAAAGCGGCGCAGATGGCGTAACTGATGCCCAGGCCGAGGGCGCCGCCGACTCCGGTGAGGACAAAGGTCTCAAGCATGAACTGGCTGAGTATTGCCCATGAGCGGGCGCCGAGCGCCATCTTGATGCCGATCTCGCGGGTGCGTTCCTCGACCACGACGTTCATGATGTTGGACACGCCGATCCCGCCCACGACCAGGGTGAGAATCCCCATGAGTCCGAGAAAGATGTTGAAACCGAGCATGAAGGCGTCAAAGAAGGCGAACATCTCCGTCGTGTCCCACACCTGGACGGCCTGCGTGTCCGCCGGGTCGAAGCGTTTCCGTGCGGCAAGCGCCGTGGTGATCTCGGCCGTCAGAGCCTCGTTCAACTCCGGTCTCTGGGCGCGGTAGATGAAGAGATTCATATAGCGGGCGCCCGTCAGGGCCTTGAAGGTGGAGGAAGGGATAAAGATCTTGGAGTGGTCGCGTCCCGAATAGGATGAATCTTGTTCCTTTGCGACGAGGATGCCGACAATCAAGAAGGGAGAGCCGTGAATCATGATCTCTCGGCCCACCGGATCCTCTTCGCCGAAAAGGTCCAGCGCGAGACGGTTGCCGACAAAGGCAGCGCGGCGTCTTTCCTCCATGTCGACGGGGTTGATGAAGCGTCCGCCGGTCGCCGGTATCAGGTTGCGCATGTCGCCGAAGACGGGTGAAACACCCGAGACATCCACCGAGCGCGTCACGGTTCCGTGGTGGACCTGCAGATCGCGGGAGTACTCGCTCGAGATCCCTCGCATGGTTTGGATCTGTTGTTTGAGGTACTCGATATCCGATTCGTCGAGGCGAATTCTGCGGCCCTTGCCGAGGCCCTCGAACGGCAGGGATGTACGCGAAGGCCAGGCGATGACGATGCGATCACCGAGACCGGCAAAGCTGCGGGTCTGCTGCACGTGCAGTCCCTTGCCGAAAGCGAGCAGCAAGCCTACGGCGACGGTTCCCCAGATGATGCCGAAGGTGGTGAGAAAGGTGCGCAGCTTCTGGCTCCAGAGATCGCGGGCCAACTGCGTGAAGAAGGAGCCGAAACCGGTCACGCGGTCTCTCTCATCAGTTGATTTCCCGTGGTGGTCTTTGAACGACCTCGTCGCCTTCAGCCAGGCCCGACAGGATCTCGATGTTGAGACCGTCGGAGAGGCCGAGATCGACGGCGATCTTTTCCGGCTCAGCATCCGGGCCTACGCCGGGGATCTCGACAAAGGTCGACTGCCCGTCGTCTTCGAAAAGAATCAGACGCTCTGGGATCAGCAGGATGTCGGTTTTCTCCCTAATGACGATGTCCGTATTCGCGGAATATCCGGCGCGTAGGAGGATTTCCTGGTCGGGGTCGAGCTCGATCTCGACGTCGAAGAGAGTCGCCCCTTCAGATCTCTGCGCCTGGGGAGCGATGCGCGTGAGACGACCGGTGACCGGGGTGTCGGGGAGGGCGCCGACCTTGATGCGGCACGGCACGTCGATACTGATCTTGCCGACGTCGATCTCGTCCACCGTACCTTTGAATATGAGATCGCTCATATCGGCGATCGCCGCCATTTCGGTGCCCGGCTGATACGAAGTGAGAGGCACGATCGGGTCGCCGGCATTCACCGTCCTCGAGAGGACGGTGCCGGAGGCGTTGGCTCGGATCGTGGTCTCGACCTTGGTTGTGCTTCCGGTGACTCGGCCCTGGCGTGTCAATTCCCTGTTGTCACGGGCCTGTTCGAGGGCGACCTGAGCCAGGTTGAAACTCTCCTCGAATCCGTCGAGGTCGCCTTTCGACATCAAACCGTCATGGTGCAGTTTGCGGCCGCGCCTATAGTCCGCTTGGGCCTTGTCGAAACGGGTCTGATCCGATCGCAGACGATGGTCCACATTGAGCAACTCCTGAGGCGTCGGGTCGGGGGCGATTTCAAACAGGGGATCGCCGGCTTGAACCGTGTCTCCGACCTCGACGAAACACCTGTGGACAATTCCGGAAATTTTGGACTTGACCTGAAAACGCTCACGTGGATTGATCTGTCCGACGGCAAGTGCCTTTTCAGTAATATCGCCGCGTTCCGCTTTGATCAGGGTGAACCCGGGACCCGAGTCGCTACGGCTTGAGATGAAAGCGTAGACTCCAGCCGTGACTCCGCCGATGATGGCGACGATGAACAACAACTTCAATATTCGACCCATGAAAGGCCTCCCTCAATGAACTACGGAAAAAGGATGGAAAATGTTCGGCCGAGAATTGATGTTTCTGACGACATTCGGCCATGGTACAAGTTTTACCATGAGTAGAATTGTATTTCTTCTGTCGTTGTTGACAGCGCTCCTGCTTCTGCCCTCGCAGTTGGTTTGGGCTGAAGACCCTGCGGTTGAAATGGCTGTAGCGGCTGAGGACTCTGGTGAAGAGGCGGCAGAGCCCCCGTTGGAGGAGAGGCAGTTCAATACCTTTCTGACCAAACTCTCTCCGGATGAGAGCCTCTATTTCGTAATGGGGAGCCGGGAGAGCTTGAATGCGAAGTTCCAATTCAGCTTCAAATACGCCTTCATGAATCCCCAAGGGGCGGTGTCCAAGAAGGCGCCCTTTTTCAGTCACGTCTTCTTCGGCTACACCCAGACATCGCTCTGGGACCTTGAGAGTGAATCAAAACCCTTTTACGACACCTCGTATCGGCCTAGTCTTTTCTACCGTAAAGAATCGCTCCATCGATCGACCTCGGGTCGGTTTAAAATGTGGGGCCAGGCAGGAATCGAACATGAGTCCAATGGTCAGGGCGGTGATGAAAGCCGGAGCCTCAATATTGTGTACATCAGACCGGCTTTCGAGTTTGACGGTGTTCTGGGAGGCGGCCACCTGAGCGTTGTCCCGAGGATCTGGGCCTACATCGGGGACCTCAGCGACAACCCCGATATCGCGCGTTATCGGGGATATGGCGATCTTCGGGTGGCCTACACCGGCCGTGCCGAAGATTGGCAGATCGCTGCGACGCTGCGGATCGGGACGTCGGGAAAGACAAGCGTCCAGTTTGACGCGACCTATCCCATGGACCGGATTCTGTCACGGACCTTCGATGCCTACCTCTACGCCCAGTACTTCGACGGCTGGGGTGAAAGTCTGCGCTCGTACGATCAACACCTTCCGTGGCAGATTCGTATCGGCATCGCCGTGGTGAGATGATCGGGTGAGGCAGGTGGGTTGGTGAGGGTTGTCGTGGCGCCGACAACGCGCCTGACGCCGTCTTCACGAGGGAAAACGGGGGGAAGTGTGGGTCAATTCATCGAGTAGCGCCTTGGCCTGTCGATGGACTCCGGTGTCGTGGGTCGTACGCAGGAGGTCTTCGAGGTATTGTCGTTCGCTCGAGGTATCGCCTTGGTCCCTGGCGATCATGGCCAGGGCGAGGTGGGCCTGGTCGAACACACCGGAGCGTGAATAGCTCGAGGCCTTGGTGAAATGCCGAAGGGCTTCGCCGGTCCGCCCCTGCCTGAGCTCGAAGACCCCGAGACTGAAATGTGCTTCAGGGGAAAAGGGATGGTGTTCGACGGCCGCGTTGAAGAGATTTCCGGCTTCCTCGTGCCCCCCGGCTCCGGAATCGAGCAGTTTGCCGAGCTGCAAGAGGGCATCGAGGGCATCGGGGCGAATATCGAGAGCATGGCGCAGTCCATCCTCGGCGGATGGCGCATCGCCCAGTGCCAGTTTCGCCTCGGCACGCAGGGTGATGGCGTCGACATCCGTCGGCCATTGAGCCAGCAGGAGATCCATACATTCCACAGCCTTTGCCGGCGTCTTTTGAACCCTGAGATAGTAAAGGGCCGCCTGGGTCAGGGCATCGGGCCCCCTGAAATGTTGCAGCACCTTCTCATACAAGGCATCGGCCGCCGAAAAATCCATAATTGCCGTTTTCGCACGGGCGAGGAGCAGGATGGCACTCAGGTTTCCCGGTTCATTTTGCAGGAGTTTTTGACACAGCTCGATGCATTTCGACCAGTTGCCTGTCCGGGCCATGTTGTTGGCGTCATTGTAGTCTTCCCAGACATCGAGGTTCGAACGCGGATCGGGGAGCTGGGCGAGTTCCTCCGGGCTTAGTTCAGAGGGCTCTGTCGTCGTGTGTGAAGCCGTGTAGCCGAGGGCCTGGAGTTGCTCAATAGTCTCCCTGGAGACTGATGACTCCCGAAGAGGAGGCCGGTGCTCCTCAAGGTGGGGCACAAACTCAAGGAGTTCGTTCTCAAGCCTCCGGCGCAACTCGGGATCCCTGATTTCCCGTATTTCTTCGAAGTCCTCGTCTAAATTCCAGACCGAGGACTGTGGACCCTCGATCAATTTGTCGCTGCCGTCGATGATGCCGCGGGTGGGATACCATTTAAAGCTGAAGTAGGGTAGGAAACACTCAAAATAGAGGCGTCTTCTTCCAAGAGACGGTTCCCCTTTGATCAGGGGCAGTAGAGACATGCCGTGGAATTCCGGAATACTCGTTTTTTTGCCGAGTTTCCAGGCATCAACGACCGTCGGTGCAATATCGACTATGGAGACGTTCTCACTGATCTCGTTGGCCTGTTCCATCCAGGGAATCGAGAGGATCATCGGCACATTGAGGGTGGAATTGAAGCTCAGCAGGGCGTGGGTCTCCTCGCCGTGATCACCGAGGCCTTCTCCGTGGTCCGCCACGAGGATGACCCCCGTTCGGTCCTCTATCTCATGACGTTGAAGCCCCCTGAGGACCGAACCGATACAGTCGTCCATGAAGGCGATTTCTCCGTCATAGGGGCTGTCGGGGAAAAGTGAAATAAAATCTTCGGGCGAGTCGACGGGTTTGTGGACATCATAGAAATGGACCCAGACGAAGAAGGGCTGTTCATGATGAGAGTCCAGCCAGGCGTTG
This sequence comes from Thermoanaerobaculales bacterium, assembly GCA_021107705.1. GTDB lineage: Bacteria > Acidobacteriota > Thermoanaerobaculia > Thermoanaerobaculales > Sulfomarinibacteraceae > JAIOSJ01. The sequence continues at coordinate 6,438 of JAIOSJ010000039.1, forward strand.
AATTCGCGGGCGACAACGTCTCCCGGTCTTCGACTGACCCCGGCACTGGGTAGATTGGTCACGAAGACCTCTCCCAGGCCGGCGTCGAAGTGGTCGCTGAACTGATCGAAACCCTGGGAAAAGCCAAATTTCCCAATGACGGGATAGGCTGCGACGAAGGCTGCGGTTCGGTAATCCGCGGCGCGAAAGATCTCGGCCAGGCTGACCAGTTCATCCGGCAGAATCGTCTTGCTGTTATCCCGCATCTGGTGGAAAGGAGGGTACATGCCCGTAAGGATCGAGGCGTGTGAAGGGCCGGTGATCGGGGTGACCGCGAAGGCCCGTCGGAAGAGGCTGCCTTCGCGGGCCACCTCGTCTATGTGGGGGGTGTGCGCGTCATAGCCGTAACAACCGAGACGGTCCGCCCTCGTGGTATCCATGGTGATCAGTACGAGGTTCTTGGGCTTCGGGGCACAGGCGCCCAGAAACAGGGCGAGCGTCAGCAGAAGGGCCGCTTTCTTCACGATGCCCCCGGTCCGCCATCTGTGGAACCTGAGGCAAAATCTGTCGAAAGAATCTTCAGGTGTTGCTCTTCGAGCAGTCGCTGAACGATCTGCTTGAGAATCTCCTTCCGGTGGATCCGGCAATAGTGTTGGCGGATCGCTTCGGCATCCTTCGGAAGTTGCATGGCATGGCGTGGTGTTTCCGATTTGAGGTGAAGGACGATAAACCCCTGTTTGATTTGGATCGGATTTGAGACCTCTCCTGCTTCCAGGCTCTTCAGCGCCCTGGAAGCCTCGGGACCGAGGCGTAGGGCGCGTTCGGCACTGATCTCGCCCGGGTTCCGGTACTCCGCACCGGAGATTTCGGCCAGTAACTTGAGCTGTTCCCCTGATTTTCCGGATTCCATTTCCTTTTTGAGTGACTCGGCCAGTTCGAGGCGGGCAAAGGGCGCCTTTAAGGTGAATGGCACGAAGACCCACTCAAGTTCGTAGCTTCCGGGCTTGGTGTAGCGGGTTGGGTCCTCCCTGAAGGCGACCTCGATCTGCTCATCGGAAATCGTCTCGACCCACTCGCGGTACAGGCGCTTTCGCGCGATACCGGCTTGCTGCTGAATCTCTTGAAAATCCAAGCGGGCGAGGAACTCTGGATCGCGGTCCAAGCCGCGATCGGTGGCATCAAGGACCATCAAATTGAGGTCGATCAGCTGCTCGATAGCCGTTTGGCGGTCCAGTTTCCCCTTCGAGTCAGGCCCCTTTGTTGAAGCAATATATCGTTTGAGGCCATCGACATCGAGGGTCCTGTCATCGATTTCCAGGACCAGTCCGTCATGGTCCCCATCGTCTGGGTCGGATATCACCTGGTGCTTCTCCCGGATCTTGGCCATCAGCTTTTCCCGCTGTATTGCCGTATTCTCGTCGACGAGGTTCTGGATGACGCCGGATCGGACCTCTTCGAAGGGCATGATGCGGCTCGGTGCATATTCCAGGATGCGGACCAGGAAAATACCGTCGGTGGTTTCGGCGCGAAAGGGCGCCTTCTCGCCGGCATGGGCAAAGAGTTGTTCTTCGAATCCAGGTTCCATCTTGCCTCGGAATACCGGGCCGTAAATGCCTTCCTTTTTCCTGTTTTCGGATTCGGAATACCGTGTGACGAGGTCATCGAAAGTCGTGCCTTGCTTGAACTCTCCCGCCATCGTCTCAAGGAGGCTGTCGATCTCGCCTCTGCTGTGACGGTCTTTTCGGAGGAAGATATATTGCAGCTTCGCTTTCTCGGGAAGGGTGAATCGTGTGGACCTCAACTCCTCGTAGCGTTTGAGTGCGTCCTCATCCGAAACCTCGACCGTGACCTTTCCTACAGTTCCGACGTAAAAATCCAGGAGGGCCCTCGTTTGGGAGTCGAGGAACAGGAAGGTCTGGTCGTCGCCGGCGGTTTCAGAAGTATCAATCGTGGAGGCCAGAATTTTCAGCGCAGCGAAACGCCGGATCAGTTCTTCAATGCCCGCGGATTCGCCGCTTTTTCCGTCTTTTCGGAACTGGGGTCTCGCCGGGGATTTCATGTAGAGCTTCAGCTCCGCCCGGGTGATCGTGCCATCGTCGAATCGTGCCAATACCTCCTCTGGCGGCGAAGGGCTACAGGCCGAAAGCAGGCAACACAGCAGGACCGGGGCGACAATGATCTTGATCGGCGTAATCTGGTGCATGGGCTCTCCGCGTGGCAGGGGGATATTTCCCAAGAAAAATCACACCCGCGTGCGTCAATTGCTCGCGGGTGTGATCAATGATCCTCCGAAAGGACGAAAAACCTACTCGACGCTGAAGGCCATCAATTCGACGGGGACGTTGGTATCAACATTGGCCCTGATCGCTGCGGCAGAAACCGTTGCATAGCCCGATCCTATCGCACTGGTGACCGTGATTGCTGCCGCTGCCGCCGTGCCGCCTCCGGCACGGTGGGGTTCCCGGCTGACGCTTGTGTTCCAGTTGGTGGCGGTGCCACCGTAGAGCCGTTCATTTGAGTCCGGCTGCCAGACAAAACCGATGAAATCACCACTGGCGATGGTCTGGGGCGTTGCCAAGGGAATATTTGCCCAGGTTCCTGCGGCGACGCCTGGTACGTTGGCGGCGCTTGCGAGAACACTGCCCGCGGGATTCACCAAGACCACGCGATCCAGCACGCCGGTTGTCGTTGCCGTGCCGTCGACGTTCTGCATGACGACATCAAAGCTCTGGACCTGCACGGGATACCAGCCGCCATCCGGGTGGAAGAGGTTTCCGAAGTAGAAACCATCTCCATATGTCCAGCCTGGCGCCGCTAGGTAATCGATGGTCTGTGGCGCCCGGCCTTCCGGAGGGGCCTTCAGCACGATGGTGTTTTCTACCGTTTGTCGGTGCATGTTGGCTGCCCCCGCAATGACGGCGACTGCAAGAACCAGGATTCCGAGAACGAACAACTTCCTCATCTTTCCCTCCCTCGAGAAAATTCAACACACCTAGGCTATCCTTCGCCGGTGACCCTGTCAAGAAGGACTCCCATTCTTGAGAATCTCGTCCGGTCCGGGATGTTAATTAATTATTTCTATTTCTTTGTCAGGCCTTCGCGAGACATTTCGGAGGATCTGATAGGCTAAATGCGTGCAACAATAGCTCTTTTTGAATTTGAAAGACTGTTCATCCCTTAAATCAGACTGGTTCTTCCTCTGGCGGACCGTTGACGGCGTAAT
>JAIOSJ010000004.1 GCA_021107705.1 Thermoanaerobaculales bacterium
GGCGACCGAGGGCGAAGTACGCGATTTTTACGAATCTCTCGCCGAGAGACTGGGAACGTCAGCACTTCGAGGCTCTGCAGCAACTCTACAACGGCATCCGTGAGGGGTTTTGGGGGGATAGCGGTTTCTCGCCTTTTTAAGAGCTGTCAGCTCTCAGCTGAGGCCCCGCCGGGGCGGGGCCTCAATGAATACGGGACGGCTTTCTACTCGACTGAGAACGACATGAGCGTTACGGGAACGATATCTTCGCTGCCGCTGACGTCGTGCGGGTCCGCACCATAATCGTCGCCACTGATGTCCCAATCGACTTGCTGCGGCGGAGTCCAGGTTCCGAGCGGAGGGGTCACGTCCACGCAGAAGCCCCAGGTTTGCCCAGAATAGATTTCACCGTAGCCGCCGTCGGTGTCGGCGTAGGTGACCACGTTCGCAACGGGGGTGCACGAGAACGCAATATCATTTCCGCCGGAGTCTTGCGCATCTTGAGAGAAGCAGGCCGCGGTCCACGTCGCCGGGAAGGTGACGACCACGGCGTCCAGCCATTCCGCGTCATCCGTGTTGTTGTGGGCAGAGAAACAGATGGTATCGGTCGTTCCACCGCCGGGGTTGTAGGTCCCGCTCATCCACGTCACTGTGGAGCCGGCGATATTTTTTCCCGCCATTCCAAACGGCGAATCCTGAGCTGCGACAACACCGGCCGCGACGATCAACACGAACAAAATCACAAGTTCTTTCTTCATTAGATATCTCCTCCATCTCATACATATTCGTGGACTACTCTGAAATAACTCTTGTCTGGTCCCGTCGAGGGCTACACCGACAGTTGCCGAGGAGGAGGCACTTCCGGGAGCGGGCCGGGACCTCCGCCAGTGGTAACCACATTGTGAGTCTTCCCCATGGGCTTCAGTGGATTGGTCGTTCCCACCAGCGCTGAAGTAGCGACGTCGGAACCCGACTTCGAGCCTAGGTCCGCGCCGCCATCAGCCATATTCGGCTCGAAACAGGTGATGACCCCGAGGATTGTCTCCTCGCTGTCGGGTGTGACAACACACAGCTTGTACTGAACCGGCAGACCGCTGCGCGTCCTGTGGTCCATGTAACTAAAGGTCTTGATGCCTCGCCGCGCCGTCTCCTCGGCGAGGAGAACCTGCGAGCCCCAGGCATCGACGGTATAGAGGCGAAGCCGCACATCATCGGTGTAGGCATGAGCCTGCCAGGAGATCGTGAGATCGCCGTCGTCCGCAATCACTACTGTCGTTGCCTGATGGGAGGCCCACACACCGGGCGCACCGATGGCGGCCATGACGACCCAGGCCACGAATATCTTCGGAATGGTTCTCAATTTCCTGACCAAACATGTTAGCACGTCTGCCGCCATGATCAATCGCCATTTCTGAGGTCGTAACGGGTTCCAGGTGAACGCATCACAAGGATCAAGGCCGGGGTTGAAAGTGCAGAAGGTCGCTGGAGTATTTCCTTGTCAGATATTTCAATCACCGGGCCCTGCGAATACGGGAGGTGCGACTCTTTTGGGATGGGTGAATGGACGTGGCGCCAGCCTTCAACCTCGAGGGTCATTTCCTTTTCTTCGGTCATAGAGGAAAAGGGGAAAATTGACTGGGATCGGCATCGAGAAAGGACCATCCCTCCCGTCGGGAAGTGGAATGACAGGAGGGATGGCTACGATCGGGAAGAGCGATCGCCGAGGGTCTGGTTTCGAGTCCGAAATTCTCACCGCATGTCCGTTGTGACCTCAGAATTCCAGCCGCTGCAGAAGGCTGGTGAGAGCTGTAGGTTCGTGGACGGACCTGGTGAAACCTTCGGACCTGATTCAAGATCTTCAGTCCATCTGCTTGCGCAGGATCGCGGGGATCTCGTAGTCGTCCCCAATGTTGATGCCGTACTCGGAGTTGGCCACTGGTGGGATGAAGAACGAGGTCCGTTTTTTCTCAGTGGGTTCTTCGATCTGCACGGGTCCTCCACTTGCTTTGCTGCGGATCATACCGGGCGTCGGCAGGGCGCTCGCCTCTTGGGCTTGCTGAAAGCCGGTGGCGATGACGGTGACCTGGATGGCGTCTCCCATGGTGGGGTCGATCACTGCTCCGAAGAGGACCTGGACCTCGGGGTCGGTGTCCTTGGTGACGATTTCGGCGGCATCGTTGATCTCGGAAAGGGTGAGCCCTTCGCCACCGGTGATGTTGATGAGCAGGCCGCGAGCCCCTTCGATTGAGGTTTCTTCGAGTAGAGGAGAGTTGATGGCTTCGCCGGCGGCCTCGATTGCGCGGTGCTCTCCGGAGGCGGCACCGATTCCCATAATGGCGTGACCCATACCGTGCATCACGGTGCGGACATCTGCGAAATCGCGGTTTATGAGCCCCGGGATGGTGATGATGTCTGCAATTCCTTGAACGGCCTGACGCAGAACATCGTCGGCCACACCCATTGCTTCGGTGAATAGGGTACTGGCGTTGACGAATTTGAGTAGGCGGTCGTTGGGGATCGTGATCAGGGTATCGACGTGTTGAGCGAGGGCTGCCATTCCTTCCTCGGCCTGACGAGCACGGCGGGAACCCTCGAACGCGAACGGCTTGGTCACGACTGCCACCGTCAGTGCGCCCACATCTTGCGCCATCTGGGCAATGATCGGTGCAGCGCCGGTACCGGTGCCGCCGCCCATTCCGGCGGTGACAAAGACCATGTCCGAGCCCTCGAGCAGATCGTAGATCTTACGATCGGCTTCGATGGCCGCCTGTCGGCCGATCTCGGGATTGGCGCCCGCGCCGAGACCCCGGGTTGCCTCCAGACCCAACTGGAGCTTGACAGGCGCCAGACTCTTCTCCAGGGCCTGGGCGTCGGTGTTGGCGGCGATGAATTCAATGCCGCTCAGGCCGACCTCAATCATGCGGTTGACCGAGTTGCAGCCGCCCCCTCCGACGCCGAACACCTTGATTCGTGCGGGCTCGGTTTTCTCGTCGAGCATGATGGCCGGAGGCCCCTCGGTCACCTTCTCGACGCGGGCCTCACCGGTCTCAGGTTCTTCCACGCCATTGTCATCGATGTAGATCATTTCCACCTCCCAAATCAAATATTTCGCTGAGGGCATCCCGAAGCCGATCGATAACGCCGCCCCCACCTCGTCTCCCCGTGAGTGTTTGTTGCCTGCGCCGGTGGGCGAGGCGAATCATACCAGTTGCAACCGACCACTGGGGACCACTTACCGGCTCAACTTCGCCGGCAAGGTCTCGCGGTCGGCCGATACGTGCGTTGTGGCCGAAGATGGCCTCGGCCACCTCCTCCAATCCGTCCAGGCCGGCGCCGCCGCCCGTCAGGACGATTCCGGCTCTTGGGACCCGGTCCAACTCCATCGCAGCGAGATCGCGTGCGATTCCCGTAAAGAGTTGATGTGCTCGTTCATACAAGACAGGGACCGCATCTCGACCTTCAATGATTCGATTTCCGTGGCCGCTGATTTCCGGAACCTCGACCGACACGAGGTCGATCTCCTGACGGCCGGGATGGACTCCCACTTCCAGCTTGATCTTTTCTCCGCCCTTGGTCGTGGTGTTCATGAGGGTGGCGACATCGGCGGTGAAGTGGCGACCACCGACCGGAAATGCGTTGCTGGCGAGGACGACACCTTCGTTCCACAGTACCCAGTCGGTCGTTGAGTGGCCGATGTCGACCAGGAGACAGCCCAGCTCCCGTTCGTCATGTGAGAGCACGATGTTGCTGGCGGCAAGGGGTTCGTAGATCACGTCCGTTACCGCGACCGCGGCCTGGTTCACGACCTGCTCAACGGTGTCGGCGTGGGCCTTGGTCGTGAACAAGACGAAGGCGGTCGCTCCCAGTTGTCGTCCGGCCATTCCCTCCGGGTCTTCCAGGCCGGGTTGACCGTCGAGAGTGAATCCGCACGGGATGATGTCCAAGACCTTGTATTCATCGGGGATTGCCACCCCGGCGCAACGATCCAGTACCAACGTGAGGTCGTCATGACTGACGGTATTCTTCGGGCCGGTGACGGGTGCCGAGGCCTTGGCGGGGGTTCCGCGAATCGGTGTCCCCCCGAGGGCGATGATCGCCTGTTCAATCGGGGTCGATGCCATGGCCTCGGCCTCACGGGTCGCCGATTGAACGGCGCGGGTCACCTCGTCCAGCTTTGAAATGATGCCTTTGCGAGCCCCGTCGTGTCGGGCCTCGCCGGATCCTTTGATCACCAGCCGATGCGGCTCGGGAACGGCAACGACCACCTTCACGGAGGAGGAGCCCACGTCAATACCTACGAGCGGGCGATCATCACTCATTCAATGCCTCGGGAGATGACCCGGTTGGGGTGCCGAAGGTCGGCCCAGGCAGGGGCTGTACCGGCCGCTCGCGCGGAGAACCACCACTCTTCGGTTGGACGTGCGGTTGGATAGACTCTGACTGTGAACACCTGATCTGATCCCTCTTTTGCGATCAGTCGCACTTCGTAGTCCGTCGGGGTGAGCCGACTGATTCCGAGAACTTCCGCCTCTCCGCCCTGGGCGAGTCGGCGTCCGACGGCCAAGGCTCGGCGCACTTCCTGATGGGCCGATTCAAAACCTTCCAGCACCGGTTTCTGTGGCTTCTCCAGCCGCCGGCCCATCGTGCCGTCGCATGAGACGGCACGCCACCCGGCGCCCACCCGCAGGGTACCGCAGATATCCTCCGGGCCGGCCAAAACCCTGAGGGTTCCCGGAAGCTGCAGCTTGACGTCGACGGTGGCAACCCCCGGCCAGCGTTCAGCCTGACGGCGAACCCAATCCAGATCCACTGCGGGTACCCATCGCCCCTGCATGATGTTGAAATCTGCGGTCGCGGAAGCGGGAATCGCGGAACAGCTCTCGACCAGAACGGCGTCAACCCGCCAGGAGGCGAGGACCGCAACAACGGTGGCGATGGACAGGATCACGACGGTGTAGCGGAGGCGATGGCGAGTCTTCGGGCGGGAGGTCGCCTTCGGCTGAGGTCGCAGACTCTCGGGCAGGAAAGAGCGCTCAGCCGTCATGCGCTCTCCTCGAGCCAGATCTTGCCGACTCGATCCACATCCCCGGCGCCGAGAGTCAGGAGCACGGCCCCCGGTTCGAGCAAGCCGTCGATGAGGCTTGAGGTCTCCTCAACGGAGCCGCTTTCCACGACATCGCCGCAGCCGTGGGCAACGGCTGAAGACATCACCATGCGATGGTTGATCCCTGAAATGGGTTCTTCCCGCGCCGCAAAGATCGGAAGGACCACGAGGTGTTCGACCCGGCTCAAGACTCGGCCGAAGTCATCCCAGAGATCTCTCGTGCGGCTGAAAAGATGGGGCTGGAAGACGACGGTCAAAGGTCGCTCCGGAAAATTCTGTCTGGCGGCGGCAAGGGTGGCTTCGATCTCGGTGGGATGGTGGGCGTAGTCGTCCATGACCGTTACGCCCCGGCGGCTGCCCAGCAGCTCGAATCGCCGGTCGACCCCCTTGAAGTCGGTGAAGGCCTCGGCGAGGTCGGCGAACTCAAAGCCGAGCTGCAGCCCGGCGCCGAGCGCGCCGAGCGCATTCTGCACATTGTGTTCACCGGCGAGGGGAAGACGAACGCAGCCGAGGCGCCGTTTGCCCTTGAGCACTGTGAAGGAGGTCGTAGCGTTCTCAGGACTGAGGTCCACGGCACGGAGTTCGTTCGCAGCCCCCAGGCCGTAGGTCACGAACGAAGCCCTGGTCGAGCCTGCGAGAGCCGAGGCGCCGGGATCGTCTCCACACAGAAGGACAGATCCGTGAAACGGGGGTTTGGCGGCAAATATTTGAAAGGCCGATCTCAGTTCGTTGTCTGAGCCGTAGTAGTCAAGATGATCGCTCTCCACATTGGTGATGATCGCCACTATCGGTTCGAGTTCCAGGAAGGCCCGGTCGAACTCGTCGGCCTCACAGACTGCGGTCGAGCCGCGACCTCGCCGGCCGTAGGCATCGAAAACGCTCACCCGCCCTCCCACAACCGATGTCGGTGACGCTCCGACCTTGTGAAGGATATGAGTCAGGAGGGCGGCCGTTGTGGTCTTGCCATGGGTTCCGGCAACCGCAACGCTGGTGTATCCGCGAACGACTTCGGCCAAGAGTTCAGCACGACGCACGATCGGGATGCCGGCCGACCGAGCGGCCTCGAGTTCCGGATGGTTGACGGGGACGGCGGCGCTGACAACGAGGGCCTCAGCTTCGGCCACGTGCCTAGGATCATGGCCGAGGGCGACGACGGCCCCTCGTGCGGCCAGGCGTCGAGTTCGTTCACTTTCGGCCGAGTCACAACCGCTGACGGCCAATCCGTCATCCAGGAGCACTTCGGCGAGGGCACACATGCCGACACCGCCGATACCCACGAAATGAACGTGGCGGATTGGGCCCCAACGCGGTCTCACGCCCCACCTCCGAGACGGAGCAGGTGGTCACAGATTCGTTGGGCGGCGCCGGGCAGGGCAACCGAGCGCGCTGCCCGACCCATCTCAGCGAGGCGGTCCACATCGCCGAGAAGGCCGTGAAGGACTTCGGTGAGACGACCGGCCTCA
>JAIOSJ010000117.1 GCA_021107705.1 Thermoanaerobaculales bacterium
ACCGCAGAAGACGCAGCTACCTGGAGTCCCGCGAGATCGACCACGCCGCCCAGGGCCACCGTGCGTGAGGCAACGACCGCCACCAGATCGACGTTTCGATAGACGATACTGGCGAGGTTTCCACCGGCGCCGGCCACCGGCAGGGGTTCATGCAAGGCCATGATGTCCCCATGCCCGGCTTCCAACCAGGCCGCCGGCTCGATCCCAGGCGGTGGAATCGCGAGTTCGAGCCGCACTCCAAGTTCCCGAGCGAAAGCCGTAACCAGATCGTACTCAAAGCCCTGCAACCCACCACGCTCGACTGTCACCGTAACCGGTGAGTTCCGCGACACCAGACGCAGGACCCGCCCCTGCCTAATCTCTCCCAGGTCTCTGCACACCGGTTGATCTTCAACCTTGGCCAGGACCCTCTCAGCGAAGAGGAAACTATCGAGGGCCCGACGCAACATTGGGCTCTCTTTCCGAAATGCCCACACCAGGGGACGTCTTTCCGCAAGCCGACCCACCGTTCGAAGCTGAAAACCCAGGCTTCGTACAACCTCGACAAGAGCGGAATCTGCGACCGTAACCGCATACCGCCCACTGGCGACCTGTTCCAAAACTCTCTCGACCGAGATGTCCTCGTCTATGGCGTCAAAAAAGACGCCTCTCCAGATCTCCTCCGACAGATTCAAGCGCCCCATCAAGGACGGCGGCAGAGAGAGGACCGCCCCAGCGAGATCCTCCATCGTCGCCACCGGACCATCCTGGGTTGCCACAACCTCGTCCACGACCCAGTCCACAGTTGCGCCGGCGACAACGCCACCAACCCTCTCGAGACCGGCCGGAGAAAACCGGCCCAGTGCCATATCACCCCTACCCTCTTTCAGCCAGGGAATAACCTCGTCGTTTCCTGAAGCTTCCACCCATTCCAGCCCTAACCCAAGCCGGGCGGCAAAGCGACCGACCAAGGCCACCTCATCCACACCACCGAGTCCTCGAGCCCCCGGCCATTCGCCAAAACCTGGGCGAACAATCACCCGAAGGGTTCCGAAGTCGGAGATTTCCGGCAAATCTCCAGGTCGGAAACGCGGACCACAGCCTAGGGCCCCAAGCGCCATGAGGCCGCCCAGAGCGCAAAGCGCAACAGTGAAGCTGCGAGCCCGCACCGTCATCGGCCTTTGAGGGAACTGTCGAACAAACTGACCTTTCGGGGTCGATCGGACATAGTGTAATTCTACAGAACCCGGCTGAGCCGGGTTGAAAGAACCGTGGGCCAGACTGATTTTGAGCCCTTCCACGAACGGAGACGAACGCGCCTGAAGCCGAACGGATAAAGCTCCCGACTTGGAATCAGGCCCTTTGGGGTTTCGACTCCCTCCTGGATTTCCACCCACCCCATGCGCAAAGCAGCTGACAACCCGCCTACGGAAGGGGTAGAATGCATTGCCGCTTCGCGGCAAATGAATTCTTCCTAAGGACGGGACATGACACAATCAAAAATCATCTGGACAAAAATCGATGAAGCTCCGGCGCTGGCAACCTATTCTCTGCTCCCCATAGTTCAGGCCTACACAAAGGGTTCGGGCATTGAAATCGAAACGAGTGACATCTCCCTGCCCGGCAGAATCATCGCCAACTTCCCGGACAATCTGACGGAAGACCAGAAGATCCCCGACCACTTGGCTCAGCTGGGCGCGCTGACGAAGTCACCGGATGCCAACATCATCAAACTGCCCAACATCAGCGCTTCCATTCCTCAACTGCAAAGCGCCATCGCGGAACTGCAGGAAAAGGGTTTCGACATTCCCGACTACCCCGAAGAGCCCAAGAATGACGCCGAAAAGGCCCTCCAGAAGAGGTTTGCCAAATGTCTCGGATCTGCCGTGAATCCAGTCCTGCGTGAAGGCAACGCCGATCGCAGAGCAGCCGCATCGGTCAAGAAGTTCGCACAGAAGAATCCTCACAGAATGATGAAGGACTGGCCCGAATCAGGATCCAAGGCCCGCGTTGCATCCATGGACGACAAGGACTTCTTCGCAAGCGAAAATTCGACCGCCATGGACAGGCCCACCGTGGTGAAGATCGAGTTCGTTGCCGGCGACGGAACGACCACCGTACTCAAGGATGACTTGAGCCTCCAAGAGGGGGAGGTCATCGACACGGCCGTGATGAACGTCGCCGCTCTGCGCGAGTTCTATGCCCGGCAGATCGAAGCCGCCAAGAAGGATGAGGTCTTACTTTCCCTGCACCTCAAGGCGACCATGATGAAGATCTCCGACCCCATCATGTTCGGTCACTGCGTTTCTGTGTATTACAAGGAGGCGCTCGACAAGCACGCCGAGACGCTCAAGGAGATCGGAGCCAACGTCAACAACGGTCTTGCCGGCGTTCTTGACAAGCTGGACCGGCTCCCCGCCGCCAAAAGGTCAGAAATCGAACGAGACATTGCCGCCGTATATGAGACCCAACCCGCCCTTGCCATGGTCGACTCGAGAAAGGGAATCACCAACCTGCACGTTCCAAACAACGTCATCGTCGATGCTTCGATGCCCAACGTCGTTCGTGACGGCGGCAGGATGTGGAACAACGACGATGAGCTTCAGGACTGTATCGCCATGGTGCCGGATCGTTGTTATGCAACCATGTACGCGGAGATCCTCGAAGACGCAAAACGGAACGGACAGTTCGACCCGTCGACGATGGGCAGCGTCGCCAATGTCGGCCTGATGGCCCAGAAGGCCGAGGAGTACGGCTCTCATGACAAGACCTTCGAGGCACCGGCGAACGGTGAGATTCGCATCGTCGATGCCGAAGGCAAAACCATCCTCAAGCAGACGGTGGAGGTCGGTGACATCTTCAGGATGTGCCAGGCCAAAGACGCGCCGATTCAGGACTGGGTGAAGCTGGGCGTCACGAGGGCGCGAGCCGCCGGAACCCCCGCGATTTTCTGGCTGGATGAGAGCAGAGGACATGATCGCGAGATCATCAAAAAGGTGAAAAAGTACCTGCCGGACCATGACACCAGTGGTCTCGATCTTCGCATCATGGAGCCCGTCGACGCCATGAAGTTCTCTCTTGAAAGGATCCGTCGGGGAGAGGATACGATTGCGATCACAGGCAATGTCCTGCGTGACTACCTGACGGACCTATTCCCAATTCTCGAACTCGGCACCAGCGCGAGAATGCTGTCGATCGTGCCTCTTATGAACGGCGGGGGGCTCTTCGAGACCGGTGCCGGCGGCTCGGCGCCAAAGCACGTGCAGCAGTTCCTCAAAGAGGGTCATTTGAGGTGGGATTCGCTCGGCGAGTACTGCGCACTGGTTCCGTCCCTCGAAATGATTGCCGAAAACACCGGAAATGAAAAGGCTGAGATTCTGGCGGAAACGCTCGAGGAGGCCATTACCCTATACCTGGAGAATGGAAGACTTCCTTCTCGCAAGGTCAATGAGAATGACAACAGAGGTGGCACGTTCTACCTGGCCCTGTACTGGGCACAAGCACTTGCTGCACAAAAGAAGGACCCGCAGATGCAGGTTCGTTTTGCAAAGGTGGCAAAAGAACTCGCTGAAAACGAGACCACAATCACGGACGAGCTGTTGTCGGCTCAGGGAAGACCGGTGGATCTGGGTGGTTATTTCCTCCCCGATGATGCCAAGGCGGAAAAGGAAATGCGCCCCAGCACAACCTTCAATGCCATTATCGATCGCATGTGATCGAAAAGCGCCCCCCGAACAGATCGGGGGGCGCTCTCCTCCTCCCTCCGTTCCCACCGTAAGGCGGGCCGAAGCGTGCGTACTATACACCAACCCCGATCGACCTTGCTACCAACTCGATGACGTCCCAGGTCTGTGCCTCTTCATGTCCAGTTTCGTTCTGCGCATCCGACAGCATCGAGAAACAGTAGGGACATGCCACTGCCACATCTTCGGCGCCCGACTCCTTGAGCTGTGAAAACCGCAGCTGGTTGATACGAGTGCCCTGGTCCTCCTCGAGCCACATGCGGCCCCCACCGGCCCCGCAACACATCGAGCGCTCGCGACTGAGTTCGGCCTCCTTCATCGTCAGAGCGGGAATGGCGTTGAGCAGGAAGCGGGGCGCCGAGTATTCACCGTTGGTCCGGCCCAGATAGCACGGATCGTGATACGCCACAGTCTCTTCAACCGGCTCGGTGAGCTTGACCCTCCCGGCCCGGACAACATCCGATACCAACTGAGTCCCGTGAACAACCTCGTAATCGCCACCAAGATCCGGATACTCGTTCTTCAGAGCATTGAAAACGTGAGGGCAGTTGGTCACGATCTTCTTGACTCCGTAGCCGTTCATGGTCTCGATGTTCTGCTGGGCGATCATCTGGTAGAGATATTCGTTTCCAAGGCGCCGAACAGCATCTCCGGAGGTCATTTCTTCAGCACCGAGAATGGCGATCTTCACGCCGGCGGCCTGCATGATCTTCACGAAGGCCTGGGACACCTTCTTTC